>NZ_JAUNEC010000003.1 GCF_030525755.1 Alysiella sp. | reverse complement strand
ATTCTTTTAATGAACTGTTTTTCATTTCAATAGAAAAACCCGCTTCTTTGGGTGGCATATATGCCGCGTTTTCAATCACACATGGGTGGATAAAATGCTCGTGTAAATGGTCAACGTATTCGGTTACGCGACCTGATTTGTCGCCTGAAAAACACAAATAATCAATCATGGACAAGTGTTGCACATACTCGCAAAGCCCCACACCACCAGCATGTGGGCACACTTTCAAGCCATATTTTGCCGCCATCAACAATACCGCCAAAACCTCATTCACGCCCCCCATGCGACACGCATCAATTTGCACCACGTCAATCGCCTCGCGCATGATAAACTGTTTAAACATCATGCGGTTTTGGCACATTTCGCCAGTTGCCACCTGAATCGGCACAATCGCTTCACGAATGGCGCGGTGCGCTTCCACATCGTCTGGGCTGGTTGGCTCTTCAATAAACCAAGGTTTCGCAAATGCCAATTCCTTAACCCAATCAATCGCTTGCTGACGCTCCCAAACTTGATTTGCGTCTATCATCAAATGGCGTTCATCGCCAATGATTTCACGCGCAATGCGAACACGGCGTTTGTCGTCTTCCAAATTTTGCCCAACTTTCAATTTAACATATTGAAAACCTTCATCAATCGCTTCTTGGCATAAACGCGCCAATTTTTCATCGCTGTAACCCAGCCAGCCTGCCGAAGTGGTGTAGCATGGGTAGCCTTCACGCAATAAAATTTCGGTGCGTTCTGCTTTGCCTTGTGCGGCTTTCGTTAATAAATCAAGGGCTTCTTCGGGCGCGATGCAATCGGTTAAGTATCTGAAATCAATGCAATTTACCAATTCTTCGGGCGACATATCCGCCACCAAACGCCACACGGGTTTGTTTTCCGCTTTCGCCCACAAATCCCACACCGCATTGACCACCGCACCCACCGCCAAGTGCATGGCACCTTTGTCTGGACCAATCCAACGCAGTTGGCTGTCGCCTGTGAGTTTGCGCCAAAATTGTGCAGGTGCTTGTTTGACTTCATCTAAATTCAAGCCCACCACCAAATGCCGCATGGCTTCAATTGCCGCGCAACAAATTTCATTACCACGCCCAATCGTGAATGTTAATCCATGACCATTTAATTCTGAATAATTGGTCTTTAAAATCACATAGGCGGCGGAGTAATCGGGGTCGGGGTTCATCGCGTCCGAGCCGTCCAGTTGTTGCGAAGTGGGGAAACGAATATCCAGCACTTCCATATCGGTGATGGTGATTGTCATGGTATTTTCCTTAAATTTCAGATAAATAAATCATTTTCAAGCTGCCTGAAAATTACTTTATGTGGGCTTTACTTCGTTTTTCCAAAAAATTGAACAAAAATGCCAAAATTGCGCCTGCAATATTGTGCCAAATTGTTGCGACTGCTGCGGGTAAAACGGCTAACGGTGCATAATTGGCATGAGCTAGTGCTGCTGCTAAACCTGCGTTTTGCATACCCACTTCAATGGAAATGGCTCGTCTTTCTTTGTCGTCCAGTTTTGCCCATTTTGCTGCGAAATAGCCCAATAAAAAGCCCAATGCGTTATGTAAAAATACCGCTACAAAAATCAGTAACAATGAACCTTGTAAAATTTTGCCTGTTTTGGACATAATCCCTGCAATCAAAATGGAAAGCACCAACATGGAAATCCAAGGAATATAAGGCAAACATTTTTGCACCACATCACGCAGGAAGTAGCGAACGGTCATGCCCAAAACAACTGGGGCTAAAACCATTTGCAAAACTTGTTTGAACATCGCCCAAAAATCAACTGGCAAATATTTACCCGCAAAAAGCCAAACCAAAACAGGCGTTAAAATCGGGGCAATTAAAGTGGAAACGCTTGTCATCGTAATTGACAACGCCACATTACCACGCGCCAAATAAGCCACAATGTTGGACGATGCACCACCTGGTGCAGAACCCAATAAAACCATGCCCACAACCAATAAAGGCGGTAGTTGCAATGCGACTGCCACCAACCAACCCAATAATGGCATGATTAAAAATTGCGCCACGCAACCAATCAACACCGCATACGGCATTTTGGCAACACCTTTTAAATCTTCGGTGGTCAGCGTCAAACCCATTGTGAACATCACAACACCAAGCAGGTAAATCACATAAGGATTAATGGGCACAGAAAGCTCAGGTACAAACATACCGAATAAACCAGCCACCAAAATGACAATCGGAAACACAGTTACTGCGCGATAAGCTGAACGTTTTTCATTCTGTTCCATTGTGCTACCCACTAAACTTTTTATCATTTTTATTCAATGACTTATTTTTCAAAAGGCTGGATTTTAGGTAAAATTTTTTTCAGGCTGCCTGAAACGCCTGCACCCAACAAGCAGCCTGAAAAAATCAAATTGTTTAAGCCTGAACGACTTTTTGCGTTTGTTCGCCCAAGCCCTCAATGCCCAAACGCATGGTCTGACCCGCTTGCAAATACACGGGCGGTTTTTGTCCCAAACCCACCCCTGGTGGCGTACCTGTGGAAATCACATCGCCTGCTTGCAAACTCATAAAACGGCTTAAATAACTGATTAAATAAGGAATTTTAAAAATCATGGTATTGGTATTGCCATTTTGATAACGCTTGCCGTCCACTTCCAACCACATTTGTAAATTGTGCGGGTCGGCGATTTCATCTTTCGTTACCAAGTAAGGACCCATCGGCCCGAAAGTGTCGTTGCCCTTGCCTTTGTCCCAAGTGCCGCCGCGTTCCAACTGGTATTCGCGCTCGGAAACATCGTTAATCACGCAGTAGCCAGCCACATAATCCATCGCGTCTTTTTCGTCAATGTAGCGACCGCTTTTGCCAATGACCACGCCCAATTCCACTTCCCAATCCGTTTTTTGCGAGCCGCGTGGGATTTCTACATCGTCATTTGCGCCCACGATTGCGCTTGTCCATTTGTTGAAAATAATCGGTTCTTTGGGAATGGGCGAGTTGGTTTCGGCGGCGTGGTCGGAATAGTTCAAGCCAATGCAGATGAATTTGCCCACATTGCCCACACACGCGCCAATGCGAACGTCATTTGGCACAATCGGCAAAATCTCCAAATTGGTCTGACCAATTTTGGCTAATTCGTGTTCCAACACAAAACCGTTGATGTCCGCCACCACAGACGACAAATCGCGGATATTGCCTTGCTCGTCCAAAATAGCGGGTTTTTCTGCGCCTTTTGCGCCAAAACGAAGTAATTTCATTTGCTTATTCCTTGTTATTTAAATGGTTTTTTTAATTTACCTACGGCGTGCGCTCTGTCGCCGCGCGGCGACTTACTTTTTAAAAAAGTAAGCCAAATAATAAGTAAAACGCAACCGTTTGTGTTGAAAAATTGGGTTTCAGGCTGCCTGAAAATTCAATTTGACCAACCACCGTCAATCACTTGGCAAGTGCCTGTTGTGAAAGCCGATTCATCGCTTGCCAAATAAACGGCTAATGCGGCAATTTCGCTGTCCCGACCAATGCGTCCCATGGGTTGTCGCGCCACAAATGCGGCAAACACTTCTTCAATGGTCTTATTTTGCGCTTTGGCTTGCTCGGCTATGCGTTCATGTAAAGATGGCGATTCCACCGTACCAGGGCAAATCGCGTTGCAACGAATGCCTTGGGTAACATAGTCGGCAGCAACCGATTTGGTCAGACCAATAACAGCCGCTTTGCTCACGCTGTACGCAAAACGATTGGGAACACCTTTCACGCTGGACGCGGCGGACGACATATTGATGATAGAACCACCACCTTGCGCCAACATTTTTGGTAAGACCGCTTGAATGGCGTGAAACATGGTCATCACGTTTAAATCCCATGATTTTTGCATGTCTTGTGCGCTGCTTGCCAACACATCGCCAGCCGCCACCCAGCCTGCACAGTTAAACAAAACATCAATTTTGTCTAATTTTTCAAAGAATTGGCTGAACTTTTCCGCTTCCAATAAATTGATGGCGTGAATGTGAATGTTCTCGTGTTCGGCTTTCAGCGATTGCAAGGCGGTTTCGTTGATGTCCAACGCCCAAACTTGTGCGCCTTCTTGCGCGTAGGCGAGTGCGGAAGCGCGTCCAATGCCTTGCCCTGCGGCGGTTACGACACAAATTTTATCTTTTAAACGCATGATGTTAATCCTTGTTGTCAAATGTAATGAAATGTAGTCTAATCCAATTCAATCCATTTGACAACTGGTCTGTACAATTCATTCAATAAAATGAATTAACATCATCAGTTTTTTGGAAAATTTAATTAAAATCATAAAAAAATCATCTTGTTAAATTAAAATTTGTGTTTTAAAATACCAAAAATAAAATTATTCATACCGATAATAGGTTAGACCATTATGCCAAATACAACCGTAAACCAAATTGATACACCGCGTGTATATCAAAAAATCGCCCATTATGTACGCGAAAAAATACAAAAAGGTGAATGGAAAAACGGTACCACACTGCCCAGTGAACGTGATTTGGCAAAACAGTTAAATGTCAGCCGCACTTCGGTGCGAGAAGCGATTATTGCACTGGAAGTTTCGGGCTGGGTTGAAGTAAAAATGGGAAGTGGTGTGTATGTCAAAAATCCCATATCAAAATACAATGATTTGAATTTAAATGATATTTCCCCTTTTTCTTTACTGCAAGCCCGTTTGTTAATTGAACCAGAAACCGCCGCTCTTGCCGCTCATAATATGAATAATGATGCGTTATTGGCAATCAAACAGGCCTATTTAATGAATGTGTCCGACAACATCATGGGTTCAACCACGCACGATGGCGACCGCTTGTTTCACATTCGCATTGCGGAAAGTTGTGGCAATGATGCTTATCCTTTGATTTTAAAAAGATTACTTAATGAACAATCCAGCAAATTATTTACCGCCTTACGCCGACTTTACACGCCAAGCGATATGGCAATGCGTTCACAACAAGAACACTATGCGATTTTAACTGCTTTGGAACAACGTGATGCGGTAGCAGCACGTTTGGCAATGCAAACGCATTTGGAAAATGTCATTAACATTTTTATCCGTGGGCAAGAAAAAAATGATTGAAAAATAAATGGGTTTTGTGTTTCAGGCAGCCACATAAATTCAGGTTGCCTGAAAATATTTTTTGATTAACCTTGTATATTTTTAAATACACCTGCTTGTTGCGAGAAACACGATGCAAAACTGGGATAAAGTTTACCAAGACAATCATTTGTCTTTAATGAAAATCCACATTGGCTTGGCGATTTTTTATGTGCTGATGATGGGGGCTATGCTGTTTTTGCTGTTTTATGATGTCTCATTCAGTCAAATTAATTTAGGTAACTTTTTATTTTTATTGATGATTTTGATGACACCCATTGGTTTACATTTGGCTTTGGCGCATGGTGCGCGTCAAAAATCGGAATTGTCGCGGCGACTGTCTATGGCTGTGTTTATTTTGATTTTTTTGATTTTTCCGATTGGCAGTATTTTTTCGGTGTGTGTGGGTTTTCCTGCATTGCAATGGGAAGATGGACAGTCGAATTGAATTTTCTTAATGGAGCATTGCTCAAGCAGCCTGAAATTGAAATTTATGCTAAAATAATGAAATAAAAACCGATTTTCAGGCAGCCTACCCTTTTCAGGCTGCCTGAAAATATTTTGATGAATTTTGTGTATGTTCAAATACACCTGCTTGCTGCCTGAAATGTGGAAATGTAGGGTGCCAACTTGTTGCACCCTACGCACAGTCCTTTCAGGCAGCCTGAAACAGAGAAAGCAAAAACATGAAACCAACCATCGCCCTAGTTGGCAGACCCAATGTCGGCAAATCCACCTTATTCAACCGCTTAACGCGCACCAAAGACGCCCTCGTTCACGACCTGCCAGGTTTAACGCGCGACCGCCATTATGGACACGGACGTGTCGGCAGCAAACCCTATCTGGTTGTGGACACAGGCGGTTTTGAGCCTGTGGTGGACAGCGGCATTTTGCACGAAATGGCAAAACAAACCCTGCAAGCCATTGACGAAGCCGATGCCGTGATTTTTCTGGTGGACGCGCGCACTGGCTTGACCCCACAAGACAAAATCATCGCCGACCGCTTGCGCCAAAGTCCGCGCCCCGTGTTTTTGGCGGTCAATAAAGGCGAAGGCGGCAACCGCCCCGTTTTGGCAGCCGAATTTTACGAATTGGCTTTGGGCGAACCCCATGTGATTTCAGGGGCGCATGGCGATGGCGTTTACCATTTGATTGAAGATGTGTTGGAAAAATTCCCCGAAGCAGAAGACGAACAGCCTGAAAACCACCACCCCACTTTCGCCATTATCGGTCGCCCCAACGTGGGCAAATCCACGTTGGTGAATGCGATTTTGGGCGAAGAGCGCGTGATTGCGTTTGACATGGCTGGCACAACGCGCGACAGCATACACATTGATTTTGAACGCGAAAACAAGCCGTTCACGATTATTGACACGGCTGGCGTGCGCAGACGCGGCAAAGTAGATGAAGCGGTGGAAAAATTCTCCGTGATTAAAGCCATGCAAGCGATTGAAGCCGCCAATGTTGCCGTGCTGGTGCTGGACGCGCAACAGGACATTGCCGACCAAGACGCAACCATCGCAGGTTTCGCGCTGGAAGCAGGACGCGCATTGGTGGTTGCCGTGAATAAGTGGGACGGCATTTCCGAAGAACGCCGCAACGACATCAAGCGCGATATTGCGCGTAAACTGTATTTCCTTGATTTTGCGAAATTTCATTACATTTCCGCACTCAAAGAAAAAGGCATTGATGGCTTGTTTGAAAGCATTCAGGCTGCCTACGATGCCGCGTTCATCAAAATGCCCACGCCCAAAATCACGCGCGTTTTGCAAACGGCTGTGGAACGCCAGCAACCGCCACGTGCAGGTTTGGTGCGCCCGAAAATGCGCTATGCCCACCAAGGCGGCAGCAATCCGCCTGTGATTGTGATACACGGCAATTCTTTGCACGCGATTGGCGACAGCTACACGCGCTACCTGACGCAGACTTTCCGTAAGGCGTTCAATTTACAGGGAACGCCATTGCGGATTCAGTATAATGTGAGCGAAAATCCGTATGAAGAAACGGCAAAAGAAGTGAAAAACAAACCGTTGAGACGTGTGAGTTTGAGTAACCGCATTGCCAAACGCGAAGGGCGCAAAGATGAAAAAGCGCGTAATAGCGGTGGCAAAAGCAAGAAAAAACAGGTTTCCAGTAAGAAACAGTATCAGAAATAAGTGAAAATAAAAATTCAGGCAGCCTAAAAAGATTTTTTCGTTTTCAGGCTGCCTGAAACAGATAAAACGGCAAAATATCATGTTAAATTTATTGAAAAAATCCCTATTTCTGTTTTTCTTTGGTGCAATCACACTCGCGCATGCCCAAACCGCCCAAGTAAATGAAAATGTGAGAATCGGCATCGTGGCGACCAATCCCGATATTGTGCCGAAAAAACAACGTGTTCATTATCAGTCATACACTTTTACCAATCATCAAACACACGAACAAAATATTCCCCATACTATTAAGAAAAAACCGTTGATGAATCAACTTCATATTAAAAAAATATACGCAGGTTTTGATTCGGATATCAATATCCCCACCATTAATATTCACTTGAACCCAAACGGTCGCGCTTTGTTTCATCGCATAACCCAACAGCACAAAGGGAAAACGCTGGCATTTGTAGATACATTGGGACAGAATATTATTTCTGCGCCACGCATCAACGAACCCATTGCAGGTGGAAAAATTCAAATGACAGGCGTTATGTATTCTGAACTCAATGACTTGGTTTCGCGTTTGCAGAAAAAAGTGACAATTCATGAAGTGGTTGAAAAGCCATTTGGGGCAAAATTGGCACATGATGAAATGGTGATGTACCAAAAAAGTGCGCCCACGCCACCGTCTGTCAATTTGTTTATCCATGATAAATTCATATTCAAAAACAATGATTTTTCAAAAATTGAATGGCAACAGGAAACCGCAAAAACCGTTTTTGGTAGCGCAGCCAAAGACATGGAAGAGATGCCTATTCACATCATCATTTTGCATCTCACGCCATCAGCCAAGCAGCAATTGGAAAAATGGAGGGCGCAGAAAAATAACCGTTCACTTGGCGAATGGCTTTTATGGAAACAAGACAATCCATCTATCAATCATTTAAAACATATTGAAATACATGAAGATTATTTCTATTTTTACACTTTATCCGATGATACCGCCCAAGAAATTTGGCAATCATTGACAAAATAATTTCAGGCAGCCTGAAAAAGGGAGAAATCCTTTCAGGCTGCCTGAGTTACAATAAATCCAATTACAAAGCACCACGATTGCGCATACAAGATTTGATTTTGCTGCCACGCGAAAATTCATCGCTGATATGGGCATAATGTTTCGCGCATTCAGCTTGAACTTCGGTACGATTACTTTGTTTAGGGACATCATTTGAAGTACATGCAGTTAAAACCATTATGGTTGTAAAGGCTAAAAACAATTTCATATTTGTCTCCGATTATGGTGGAGTTGAAGAAAGTTTCTGACGAATTTCGGCTAATGTTTGTTTTAATTCAGAATTACTCTCGGCTATTTTATCAAGTGTTGCGCCTTGATTTTTTTGAACAAGTAAGCAAGTAATATTGGCATCATACACCGCTACAACATTTGATAAATTGATTTTGGGATTGTTGGCAGTTTGTTCATGACATTGCTCATAAGCCGTTTGAAATTCATTACTTTTTTCGGGGCTGATTTCGTTGTTTGACAAACCTGCTTTTAAAGGTTCGGGTATCAATGCCTTGATTTCAGGTGCTGCATGATTGATGGCGGTTTGGGTCATATCTTTTGCAACATCTTTGCCACCGTTATCCCAAAAAAATCCACCTACTGCTAAACAACCTGCACCGATTGTTCCTAAAACACCTTTTTTGACATTATTCATAATTGCTTCCATAAAAAAGGCAGTATTAAAATACGATTTTTAAGCTGCCTGAATGATGATTTAGCGATAAACCCAACGATAACCTTCTTTTTGCATGCAATTTGTCAGCATGGCTTTTGCTTTTTCAGTAGAAACATCTCTTGCCATATCAATATCATACTTACATTTGCTGATTTGGCTATCGGTATCGTGAACTGAAACACCATTTTTGTGCCATTGATAACTGCCAGATGCACAAGCAGCCAATAATAAAGAAATGCTGGTCAATACAGCTAACTGATTTAATTTCATAGATATTTCCTTATCAAAAATAAAAAAGTGGGATTTCTTACTTACTTCGCTTAAAATAGCGTTTCGGTTAAATAATTTTACTTAAATTAACCATTTAAACCAGTTACTAAAAAGGCAGTTTTTGAACTGTAAGGACAAAATCATGGAAACCCACGAAAAAATCCGTACCATGCGCGAATTAAATCAATTCACACAAGAAGAAATGGCGGAAAAATTGGCAATGTCGGCAAGTGGTTATGCCAAAATTGAACGCGGTGAAAATTCACCAAACATAGAACGATTACAACAAATTGCGAATATTTTTAAAATTGATGTATCTGATTTAATTAAAAATGATAAAGGACTGGTTATCCAACTGATGAATGACATTACAAGTGGGGATAATAACAGCCCGATTTCCATTTATGCGACTGCCAATGATTTAAATCACGAAATTGAAAAACTCAAATTGATGATTCAACACAAAGACGAACTGCTCGCCCAAAAAGACCGCGAACTTGCCGCCAAAGATGAACTCATCACTTTATTGCGAAAATCAATTCAGGCAGCATAATTTGGATTTTTTGTTGCATTAGACTTCCTGCGAAACCCACGAACTGTTAAAAGATTTGAATGAATTACGAATCCAGTAAAAGTCTTACAAATGTTAAATTTAAAAGATTGGTTGGTGGTGTGTAAAGAAATACATCTGCACATATGCTACACATTTTCCAAGAAGCTTACGTTTAAATACATAAACGTGGTGGACGTATGCCCAAATTGTCAATAGCTCCTTGCACACTTACGAACAAATTACAGCTGATTTTGGCATACATGAAAGTAATTTAATTCGCAGAAATAAATGGGCAGCAGAGATATTGGTGAAAAACGGTTTTCATCTTTCAGGCAAAGATATTGAACATAATGAAACAGTTTTACTTGATGCCACAAAAATGTGCGTTTGTTGTCCTGAAAAAACAACATTTAAATTATTCAGGTAAGGAAAAATACCATACAGTCAAAGCCTCAATTATGGTAAGTGAGCAGGGCAGGCATTGTCGCCTTGTTCTATTTTAATTTGAAACAACCATAGTTCCACAGGAAGCCTCTTTCAAGCAATCATTCACTTTATTTGATAATCCAACACAAAACGTGCATCATCATCTTGCGCGAGTAAATGCGTGATTTCAGGCAACGTTTCTTGCAACTGTTTTGTCAATAAATAAGGAGGATTGAACACAAACATACCGCTGCCATGCATACCAAAACCGTCTGCACGGGGGGCGTGAACGTGTAATTCAACACGCAAATAATTTTCAGGCAGCAGTTTTTGCAGTTTTTCAGGCAGCGTACGGCTTTCTTCACGGCTTAAACAGGGATACCAAATCATATAACAGCCTGATTCAAAACGCTTCAAACTGTCTTTTATGGTTTGCACCACACGCACATAATCTTGTTTTTGTTCATAAGGTGGGTCAATCAACACCACAGCACGGCGTGGCGGTGGTGGTAATAAAGAGATTAAACCTGTAAAGCCATCTTCTTGTTTGATTTGGGCTTGTTTGCCCAATTTTAATTCGCGCAAATTGTTTAATAATAAAGGGAAATCTGTTGAATGCAATTCAAATAAACGCATTTTGTCTGTCGCACGCAGCAGCGATTGCGCCCAAAATGGCGAACCTGCATACAGGTGTTTTTCAGGCAGCATGGTGTTAAAGTGATTGAGAAAATCCGCTAATTTTTCAGGCAGCTTATTGGCGTTTTGCAATCGGGCAATACCATCGCGGTACTCCCCCACTTTTTGTGCTTCCTTACCGCGTAAATCGTATAAACCTGCGCCAGAATGTGTGTCAATATACCAATAGGCTTTGTCTTTTTGATTGAAATAGTCCAACACCAAATACAAAATAAAGTGTTTTAAAACATCGGCATGATTGCCTGCATGGAAGGCGTGTCGGTAACTTAACATGGTTTACTTTTGGGTAAAAAAACGAGATTGTAATTTTTTGCTGATGTTCTGAAAAGTCTTGTTCAAATTGGTATAAACCAATCAGGCTGTCTGAAACCCTGCTTTCAGACAGCCTGATGAGTAATTTAATAACCCATAATTTCGTCAGATTGATAAATGTTCACACATCAAAAACGATAAGTTGCACCCACATTAAAACCATTGCGGCGGTTTTTATTGTCATCTGCAAAACGCACATTCGCATATTCTGCCCCCACTTCAATATGACGTGTTGCTGCGTATTTCACACCCACACCATAAACCACACCACGCCAAGTTCGGGTATAACCGCTGTTTGTGCGCGTTTGCGTGTGCAAATAACCCAATTTAACATAGGGCATCAAATCAGGCGTAACACGGTAGCCTTGCACATAAGCCGTACCGCGTTCACTTCGGATTTGATTGCTGCCTAGCCCCTCGTCCCATGTGGCAACCGTACCGCGATTTAATTTAACATTGGCTTCAATTTGCCCCACAAAATCGCTGTTGCCATAGCCAAAACCGTATGATGCCACCAAGTGTGCATCAGTAATATTTTTGAAATCAATGCCTGTTGGGTCTTTATCGGTGTATTTACTCATGCCCAAAGTGGCACCCACACCGAAACCCGTAAAGTTGGGATTGTTGGTTGTGATTGAATTGTCTGCGAATGCAACAAAAGAGTATGCCAACATTGCGCTGGCTAAAATGATTTTTTTCATAACTTAAATCCTTGTATTAAAAATAAAAAGGATAACGTTATGCAGGGATAACGTTACTCCGTTTACAGATTATAGCATAAATTAACGCTTAATCGGAATAAGAAAAAAAATTAACCATTTGCTTTAAAAAATTTATCTCGTGGTAGGTGCAAGCACCCACCATTTCACAACGATGAATGTGATAATTTCATTTCAGGCTGCCTGAAAATAAATGGGGTGCCATTTACTGCACCCCCATTTGGCTTAATACACCCGTGTTGCAAAAATATCCTGATTGGCTTCTTTTAAAGCCATGTCAAAATCGTCCACCGTAATCGCCAATTTGACCAAATAACGACAATAACGCAGTTGTTCGGCTTCTTCTGGGCTGATGATGCCTTTTTCTGTAGCTTCACTGATGCGTGCATCTGGGGTTTCAGCAGTAAGTTGTCCTTTGGCTTCAGCACGGCGCAGGGTTTGTTCCAAGCGACTGCTGTGGCGCACAGCTACCAATGCAGGCTGCAAGGCGGCAAGTGGTTCACTGAAGTTTTCGGGTTCAGCTTGTGGCACGAAATGGAAACGGCATAGACGTTCAAGACGGTCGCCATGCTCACGCATCAGAGCAGCAACTTGATGAGCGAGTGCATCGGACGGTGCGCGGTTGCGGCGACCTGTCGGCAGCGTGATGAGACGCAGGCTGCCTGCAATCAAACGGTTAGGCAAATTGCGGATTAAATCGTCTAATGCGGTTTCGGCTTCAAACAGGGCCTGTTCCGCTGCCCATTTTGCCAAAGGTAAATCGTCTTTCAGGTAGCCTTCGCGTTGGTAACGTTTAACCACAGCAGAAGCAATGTAGAGATTGGAGAACACATCTGCCAAGCGTCCCGACAGGCTTTCACGGCGTTTGAGTTCGCCGCCAAGTGTGAGCATGGCAACATCAGCAGTAAAGGCAAAAGCAGCAGATAGACGGTTGATGCGGCGACAAATGTATGCCAAATCACCTTTGCTATACCAGCCCATTGCACCATTGCTGAAACCGAGCAAGAAGCTGCGTGTGGCGTTGCGAGCGGATTGTGCGATGTGCTGCCTGAATGCGGCATCAAAGGCGACTGTGTCGTTTGTTTGCAAGGCTTTGATTTCGCTTAAAACGTGATTGTGGCAACGGAACGCGCCTTGTCCAAAAATCATCAGGCTGCGTGTAAGAATGTTTGCACCTTCCACCGTGATGCCAATCGGTACGGCATTATACATAGAAGTCAAGTAGTTGCGTGGCCCAGCCACTACGGCGCGACCACCGTGAATGTCCATGGCATCATTGATGACTTTACGCAAGCGTTCGGTATTGTTGAATTTAACCATGGCGGAGATGACGGACGGATTTTCGCCTAAATCCAAGCCTGTGAGTGCCAAATCTTGTGTGGCTTCCATTTGGTAAGTGTGTCCACCGATGCGTGCCAATGCATCTGCCACGCCTTCAAATTCGCCAATCGGTAAACCAAATTGTTGGCGTATGCCTACCCAAGCAGACGTTGTCCAAGCTGCATGTTTGGCGTTGCCGACCGCTTGTGATGGCAAAGAAATGCAACGACCGATGGACAAACATTCCATTAACATGCGCCAGCCTTGTCCCGCAAAATCGCGTCCGCCAATAATCCATTCCAAAGGAAAGAAAATGTCTTTGCCCCAAACGGGACCATTCCAAAACGGTGTTTGGTTTGGGTAATGACGGCGTTGGTGATGCAAGCCTGCTAGTGCAGTTGGCAATAACGCACAAGTAATGCCGATGTTTTCTTTACCGCCGAGTAGCCCTTCGGGGTCACGCAATTTGAATGCTAAACCGATAACTGTGGCAATCGGTGCCATGGTAATCCAGCGTTTTTCAAAGCTCACGCGTATGCCCAATACGTTTTCATGATGTGAGCCATCGCGTGGGTCGGTGTAGCTGCCGTAGCACACGATGCCTGTATCAGGAATTGTGCCTGCGTCCGAGCCTGCCCATGGACTGGTCAGCGCGAAACATGGCACATCAATGCCTTTTGCCAAACGTGGCAGATAGTAGTTTTTCTGTTCGTCTGTGCCGTAATGTTGGATTAATTCGGCAGGTCCGAGCGAATTGGGCAACAAAAACATGTATGCTGCGGCTGGGCTGCGGCTGGCAATTTTGCTGCCGACTTTGGCGTGGGCGTAATGCGAAAACTGTTTGCCGCCATATTGCTTGTCAATAATCATCGCAATAAAGCCCTTGTCTTTGACATATTGCCAAACTTCGGGCGGAAAATCCTTGTCCTGATGTGTAAACCGCCAATCGTCCAACATCGCACACAGCGTTTCGGTTTCATTATCCAAAAACGACTGTTCTTCATCGCTCAATTGTGGGTCGCGGTAGGCAGACAATTTATCCCAATCGGGTTTACCATTGAAAATTTCTGCATCCCACCAAACCGTACCTGCATCAATCGCTGCCTGTTCTGTGGTAGAAAGCGGTGGCAAAATGTTTTTGAACACCTTAAACGCAGGATTGCTTATCAAAACGCGGCGCAAGGGTGCAATCTGCCATACCATCAAGGTCGCAATCCACAACACCGTAAACCACGGCGCAAACCAGCCCACCGCCGCCCACAGCAGCGAGTTGATGAGCCACAACCACCAAGGAGCAGAAAAATATGCCAACAACAGTAAACTAATTAGGGCGACAGAAAGTCCAAGCATGGGGTTATCCTTGTAGTTGAGTTAGTTCAGGTTTTCAGGCTGCCTGAAAACATTACCTCCGCAGATTGTCCAACAATCTTTTCAAAGTTGCTTTCAGCATAATCACGGTTTCAGGCGGCAAACCGTCCAACATTTTTTGTTCAAACGCTGCTGCTTGTTCGGCGCAACGGCGATACAGTTCGCGTCCTTCATCTGTTAATTCAATCAGCACCAAACGTCCATGATTGGGGTCATTGTGTTTTTGCACCCAGCCTTGTTGTTCCATCACTTTGACAATTTGATTGGCTGCCTGTGGCGAAATAAAAGAACGTGCGGCAAGTGTGGCGTTGGCTGTTGCCCCGCGCTGATACAGATTGGACAACATGGTAAATTGCGGTACGCTGATGCCGACTTTACCCAGTGCATCACCCAGTTGCTGATGCACCAAGCGGTCTAGACGACCGAGATTGTAGCTGACGGTGGGTGCGGATTCGGCGTATTGTTCCAAGCTGGTGTTCATCGTGTTCTCTTTGGGTCAAAAAGGCAAATTGTAGCGGATTTTGGACGTAGGCTGCCTGAAAGTCATTTGATGGACTTTTCAGGCAGCCTGCGTTTGGTTAAGTCGCTTGGCGCTCACTGTTTTTCTTGAAACGCATGACCAAAATGAACGCACTGACAAAAGCAATGGCAATCACGGGAATGGCGGCAGAAATCACGGCACCACTGTCTTTGCTGCCTGCCAAAATCAAACCCGCCAAAATTGGTCCCGAGAAGGAACCCAGTCTCCCAACGGCAACCGCTGTGCCCACGCCTGTGCCGCGAATAGCTGATGGGTAGAACATACCTGCCAATGCGTAGAGTGTACCTTGTCCGCCGATGATGAAGATGCCGCAGGCGGTGGCGGCAGCGATGATTGCGCCTAATTCGGTGCCAGATGACAAGGCAAACAGGGAAGCCAACATGCCTGCGTAAATCAGGGCAACCACGCCTTTGATGTTCAGTTTGTCCATTAAGAAGCCCAAGCCCAATGTGCCGATTGCACCACCTACATTGAAACCGATTTGCACATAATTAATTTCTTCACGGCTGAAATTTTTGCCTGCAAACAGGGTTGGCAACCAGTTGAGCAGAACGTACAACACAATCAGCGTGCAGAAAAAACTGACCCAAAGTTGGATTGAACCGAATAAACGACCTTCACCAAACAAAATATGTGGAATTGAGAATTTTTGTTGTTCGGCTTCTAGTTTACTTTGCAAATAGGCACGGCTTTCAGGCAGCCAAAACCAAATCACGGGGACGAGCAGCAGCGGTGCGAAACCACCAACATAGAAAATGGATTCCCAGCCAAACTGTTTTGCCATAGAAATAACGACCAATGATGTGAGAATGCCGCCTGCGGGTACACCGCAATACATGATGCTCACCGCTGTACCACGCCATTTTGGGTTCACGGCTTCGGTTGCCATGGTAATCAAAATTGGTAATGCGCCACCCAAACCCAAGCCTGTCAAGAAACGTGCCACCAAAAGCAAAAGGAACGATTCAGCGTGGGCAGTCAGCACCGACATGATGCCAAATAAAACCGTGTTGATGATGAGAATGGGCTTACGACCGTACATATCAGCAAGTTTGCCTGCCAACAGCGCACCAGGCAGCGTGCCGAGTGTGGCGGCAGAAAATGCCCAACCCAGTTGTTTGGGGTCAAGTTGAAAGGCTTCTTTCATCATGGGCGCGGCAACACCCATAGATTGCAAGTCAAAGCCTTCCATTAGGGCAAGCAGAAAGCAAATGGTCAATGTGATGCGTGCGTGGGCTTTGAGTGCAGGGTTGTTATCGGGGATAAAGCTCATGGTGGTTCTCCCGTGTGTGGGTTGTTTTTTCAGGCTGCCTGAATTTGAAAATTGACGACAATCTTTATGTGTCGCTGCGAAAATACAGGTAAAAGGCTTTCAGGCAGCCTTAAACCTCAATGCATCTTCACGATTATCGTCATACAAGGCTTCAATTTCCACGCTGCGGTTTTGGCGCAATTTGCGTTGGTTGAGTGTGCCTTTGTCGGTTTTTTCACCTATGCCTACGTCAGCGGCGCGTTCCATTAAATAGAAACGGGCAATGCGTTTGGAGCTGGCGGTATAGCCTTCATTGATTTTGTCAGCAAAGTTGGCGAACCAGTTTTGTACATCGGTTTGGCGCAACACGTCTGACCAATCGGCATCAGGCATTTTCGCCATACGGCGTGTTACTGTGGGTTTGGCAAACACCAGCGCGCCGATTTCGTCTTTGCCCTCACCCACCAAAACCACGTCTTCAATCAATTCATTACCTGCAATCAAAATGCGCGAACGCAATTCACCCACATTCACAAACGTGCCTGTGAACAATTTGAAATCTTCGGCGATACGACCGTCATAAACCAAACCATCTTCAATATTGTCGGGGTTGAGCAAACGCACACCATCTCCTGTGCAATAAAAGCCTTCTTCATCAAAATTAGCACGACCGTCCTCGTGTCGCCAATAGCCTTGCATGACGTGTGGGCCGCGTACGCGCAATTCCAATTTGTCTTGCACAGGCACAAGTTTCACTTCGCAACCTGGAGCTGGAAAGCCGACAAAACCCGCTTCCAAATTGGCAGGACCTGTGGTGAAAGTACAAGATGGCGAGGTTTCGGTCATACCTAAGCCTGCCATAATGCGGATTTTTTCGCCGCAGTGGGCATAGCTGATGTCGGACAGTTTTTGCCACAAATCTTGTGACAGGCTTGCGCCACCAAAGAAAAACAGTTTCACGCGCTTGAAAAAAGTTTCGCGCAACGCAGCATCGTCTTGCAGCGCATTTGCCAATGCCGCCCAACCAATAGGTACATTGAAATACATGGTAGGCGAAATGTCGTGCAGATTGCGTATGGTTTCAGCAAAGCGGTCGGGCGTGGGGCGACCGTCATCAATGTAGAATGTGCCTGCGTTATAAAGCGCGATGCCCATATTATGGCTGCCACCGAAAGTGTGATGCCAGCTTAACCAATCCAATAAAACGGGGGGTTCATCTTCCAATTGTGCCAGCGTTTGACGCAACATTTGCTGGTTGCTGCACAACATTTTGTGCGTGGTTGGCACGATTTTAGGTAAGGCGGTGGAGCCTGATGTGAACATGAATTTGGCGATGCTATCAGTGGTAACGTTTTTTAAATTGTCTTCAACTGCATCAGTGGCTGTTGTGTCCAAAAAGTCTTGGAATTTCAGGCAGCCATGTCCGTCTAAATCACCTGTGGTGGTGATAATGGGTTTACCCAACTGTCCGCACGCTTCCAAATGTCGTCTGAAACCTTTGCCATCGCCAGCAAAAAACACGCCTGGGGTCAGTTTTTCAATCACATATTGCAGCTTGTCGGGTGTTTGTGCGAGTAAAGAATAAGCAGGCGCAATAAAGGCATAAGGTGCACCTGCCAACATGGCACCAAAATTGAGCAGGAAAGATGCCATGCTGTTTTCTGACAAAATCATCAAGGGCTTGTCAGCAGTTAATTGATAGGGCAATAAGGCTTGGGCGATATTGCGTGCGGCTTGCAAAGTTTGCGCATAAGTGTAACCTTCCCATTCACCCGATTGAGCACGATGAGCAACAAACAGGCGATCAGGGTATTTCTCAGCATTTTCGTACAGCCGTTCCGCCAAAATTTGCGGATAGGGTTTTAAGGCTTCTTTGGGTGTGATGTAGAACGTGCCACCGTCTTGGCGCACGTCAATCGCGTGTCCACCGAGTCTGACGGCTCGTTCGGGGTAATCGCGTTTTGTGGCAGTCATGTGGTTTTCCTTTTTATGTGGCATTTTTGAGGGTGTAGGCTGCCTGAAATGGCAGTTTGAGATTAAGTTTCAGGCAGCCTCAAAGCCTAGCTTTAAATCGGATAATGCTTGTGCTGCTGCACGGTAATCCAACGCAATTCAGTAAATTCATTGATGGATGCTTGGCTGCCGAAACGACCGTAACCGCTGTCTTTGGTGCCTCCAAATGGCATAGGTGCTTCATCGTCCACCGTTGCGGCGTTGATGTGGCAGATGCCTGTTTGCAAACGTTTGGCAATGTTCATCGCACGTTGAATATCGCGACTGAACACGGCAGAAGACAAACCAAATTCGGAAGCATTAACCTTCTCCACCGCCTCATCATCGGATTGCACGCGCTCTAAAGTGCAAACAGGACCAAACGATTCTTCGGTGTACAAACGCATATCGGGTTGGATACCGTCTAACAACACAGGGCCGATTGCCGTGCCGTTTACCGAGTAAGGTGCAATCGCCTTTGCACCTTTTTCTTCGGCATCTTTTACCAAACTCATAATGCGTTCGGCAGCACGTTGGCTTTCCACATGGGCAATATGAACCTGTTCGCGTGGGTCGCCCGTTTTGAAGCTGTTGATTTTCGCCGCCAATTTGTCAATCAAAGCATCGGCGATTTTTTCGTTTGCCAAAATGCGCTCGGTACTCATGCAAATTTGCCCTTGATTGAAGAACGCACCAAAAGCAATCGCATTGGCAGCCTCGTCCAAGTCTGCATCTTCACACACAATCACAGGAGCTTTACCACCCAACTCCAACACCACAGGTTTCAAATATTCAGCACATTTTTTGGCGATGATTTTGCCAACGTGGGTTGAGCCCGTGAAATTCACACGGCGAACAGCAGGATGTGCAATCAAAGCTTCCACCACTTCGGGCGCATCTTGTGCGCTGTGTGTTACCAAATTCACCACACCCTCGCCCAAACCTGCTTCATTCAAAGTTTTGACCAATAATTCGTGTGTGGCAGGACAAGTTTCCGATGCTTTCAATACCACCGTGTTACCACACGCCAGAGGCATGGCAAGCGCACGGGTTGCCAAAATCACAGGCGCATTCCAAGGTGCCATGCCCACCACCACACCGCATGGCACGCGTACCGCCATCGCAAGGCGGTCGGTGTGTTCGCTCGGAATCACATTGCCCTGAATCTGCGTAACCATACCTGCCGCATCGCGCAACATATTCGCCGCCAACATCACATTAAAACCATACCATGCACCACTTGAGCCCATTTCCGCCATACCAATTTCAGCAAACTGCCCAGCGCGTGAAGCCAACAAATCTGCAGCTTTAAGCAAACGCAAACGTTTTTCGCTAGGGGGCAAAGCCGACCAAATCGGAAACGCTTTGGCTGCTGCTTCCACGGCTGCCACCGCATCAGCGGCTTTGGCAGCGGCTGCAGTGCTGACCACCTGTCCGTCCAGCGGCGAAACGCGAGTAAAGGTTGCACCCTCGATAGCGGGACGCGATTGACCGTTAATCAAAAGTTGAACTTGGTTCATGATGAAACTCCTTATGCAGGCTGCCTGAAAGGGGTTGGACGGCTTTCAGGCAGCCTGAAAACAAAACTGAAATAGTGGGTAATCAATCATTTGCAAAACGAAACAGATGGCATGTAGCCTAAATTTCGTACAGACTGAAATTTTGCTTTTCAGGCTGCCTGCATCTTAACGCTTATAAGTTTGCAAGCCAGGTTTAATGGATTTTTCGTCCAAAAATTGACGCATACCTTCTGCACGACCGCCTTCTGGGTCACGATGCAAACATTGGTCCAGTTTGGCGTACAAATAATCCTCGTTTTGTTCCCAAGTCAGCTCACGGCAACGTTTGAAACCGTTTTTCGCATAACGCAACACCACAGGATTTTTCTCCAACAGTGTTTTGCACAATTTTTCCACTTCATCACGCAATTGCGCCAAAGGCACGCTTTTATTCACCAAACCCATTTGGGCGGCCTGTTTGCCATTGAATGTTTCGCCCGTCATGATGTAATACAAAGATTGACGATGACCTACTGTATCTGCCATCGCTTTGCTAACTAAGTTACCAGGTGGAATGCCCCAGTTGATTTCCGACAAACCAAACACCGCTTCATCTGCCGCAATCGCCAAATCACAAGCCACCAAAGGCGAGAACGCACCGCCAAAACACCAACCGTTTACCATGGCAATGGTCGGTTTGCTGTAAAAACGCAGCAACTGCCATTGCCATTTACACGCTTCACGGCGTGCTTTTTCTTGTGCAATTTCAGGCAGTCCATCGGTTTCACGGAAATACTCTTTTAAATCCATTCCAGCAGTCCACGCACTGCCTTCGCCTGTAATAACCACCACACCCACATCGGCATCTTGCTCCAAAACTTCCAACACATCTGCCATTTCGCGGTTTAAAGTTGGACTCATGGCATTGCGTTTGTCGGGTCGATTTAAAGCCACCCATGCAATTTGGTTTTCCACATTTACTTTGACAGTTTGCCAACGGTTTTTGTAAGTCATTTTTTTACTCCTAATGATTTGAAGGTAATCGCTTATACCACCTTTTCAGGCAGCCTTTGAGTTCAGATAAGATAAGTTTAATATCAACTACATTGACAATCAAGTTCTAATTATTTTAAACAACAGTTAGATTGATTAATAATTTTATTATTTTATTTCAAAAATTTGATTTTTAAAAATAAATGAATAGTGTCAGAAAAATAATTTAATAATTTGAATTTATTAAATTATTTTAGAATTTAATGAAATGCATCATAAAATATAAAGTAGATTTATTTAACAACCATGCCCTACATGGTATTTCTGGCAGCCTGTTATGGTTGTTTCAAATTAACACGGACAAAACGGCAACACCCTCCGTGTACATCTACTAGCACATAAGGACATTGGTAACGCTGTACCATTTGTATTTGAAACGAATGTATTTTCAACAACCGTATATTGTAAAATACCCATTTCACTTCAAATCAGGACAAATACCATGCCTCTTTCACAACTTTACCCTCAAACTGTTTGGCATTATTTTTCGCAACTTTGTCGCATTCCACGCCCCAGTCATCATGAAACAGCCGTACAACAATTTGTGTTGGACGAAGCCCAGCGTTTGGGTTTACACGCAGAACGCGATGCGGTGGGCAATGTTTTGGTACGCAAGCCCGCAACACGCGGCAAAGAACATCTGCCTTGCGTGATTTTGCAAAGCCATTTGGACATGGTGGCACAAAAAAATCACGACAGCACCCACGATTTTTTACGCGACCCCATTCAACCTTATGTTCAAGACGGTTGGGTGTATGCACGTGGCACCACTTTGGGTGCAGACAATGGCATAGGTGCAGCGGCGACTTTGGCGGTTTTGGCGGCAAACAATATTGAACACGGTGAAATTGAAGCCCTATTTACCGCCACCGAAGAAACAGGCATGGACGGCGCAAAAGGTTTGCAAGGCGGCTGGCTAAAAGGCTCAATCTTATTGAATTTGGATACAGAAGATTTGGGTGAGATTTGCATTGGTTGCGCAGGCGGCATAGACGGTACATTTAGCTTACCCATTAACAGCACACAAATTATTTCAGGCAGCCCTTATCGCTTAACCATACGCGGTTTAAAAGGCGGACATTCGGGTATAGACATTGTGAAACAACGTGGTAATGCCATCAAAATTATGGTGCAAATTTTGCGTACGCTGCACAAAAGTCATGCTATTCAAATCGCTGATTTGCAAGGTGGCACATTGCGAAACGCTATCCCTCGAGAAGCCGAAGCAGTGTTTACCAGCACAAGCGATTTTTCAGTTTTAGAAAATCAAATCAATGAATTAACATTAAAAATCCGTGCCACGTTAAACAAAGAAGACCAAAACATGATTGTGGCTTTGGAAAGCAGCAAGCTGCCTGAACAAGTGTGGACACATGATTGCCAACAAACCATTTTGCAAACTTTATCTGTTGCCCCCAATGGCGTGGACAGCATGAATCCAGAAATTGCTGGATTAGTAGAAACATCGGGTAATTTGGCAAAAGCCCAATGTGTTTCAGGCAGCCTGAATGTACATTATTTACTGCGTTCACAAAATGATTTTGCCCGCGATGATTTGGCAAGCCGACTGAAAGATTTGTTTGAATTAGCGGGTGGTACAGGGGAATTGAGTGGCACATACACAGGTTGGCAACCCATTGCGGGCTCACCCATTACTCGCCTATTGATACAAGAAGGCGAAAAATTATTGGGCAAAACACCCGAAATCAAAGTGATACACGCTGGCTTGGAATGTGGCATCTTGGCAACACATTATCCACATTGGCAAATGGCTTCATTTGGTCCAACCATTGAAATGCCCCATTCTCCCGATGAACGGGTAAACATTGAATCTGTTGAGCTTTTTTGGCAATGGTTGGTCAATGTATTGGCAAATTTAGCAAATACAACAGAATAAAAAACCCGCATTTATCAAATCTTAATAGATGATGAATACAGGTTCTGAAATGGGTTTCACAAAATTCATAGGCTGAAACCTTTACAAAACTCCAGTATTTAGCATGCAATTCAAAGCGTATGCATCATCTAAACATACAAATCATATTGAAATTAGGGTCAGTCCATTCAAACATCAGACAAGTGTAGGGTACAACCAACAAGTTGCACCCTACACTTGTCCTAATTTGGCATTTGGCTTACCCTATTTTCATAGCATTTAACGAAGATAAGCACGAAGCAATGTGCCAAAGATGAGGATTTTGCAAAGGTTTCAGGCAGCCTATTGTTACACCCAAGCCAAATGCGTCATCAACACCCAACAACCGATGCCCATCAACAACACACCTCCCGCTACTTCTGCACGCTTACCCCATGTCGCACCAAAAAAATGCCCCAAACGCAAACCCAAAGCCGCCATAAGAGTTGTGGTAATGCCAATCGTTGCTGCCGTCAGCCAAATGTTCACGTCCAAAAATGCCAAACCCACGCCCACAATCAAAGAATCAATACTGGTAGCAAAAGCCGTCGCCAACAACATCAAACGCCCTTGTGGCACATCATCTCGTATAGCAACATTTTTTTTGGTTACATCAGTCTCACACAAACCTTCGTACACCATTTTGCCACCCAATAAACCCAACAAAACAAATGCCAACCAATGGTCCCATTGCTGAATCAAACTTCCTGCCGCGCTGCCCAAAACAAAACCCAACAAAGGCATGGCGGTTTCCACCACACCAAATACCAAAGCCATTCGCAACAAACAAGGCAAACGCAGTTGTTCAGACAAACTGGCACCACGCACCAAAGCCGCTGCAAACGCATCCATTGCCATGCCAAAAGCCAACACCACTATGGCAACCATGCTCATGACAAGCCCTTATTCAAACCAAAACGCGGATTATGCCACGAAAGTACGGCAAACTGTTTCCAGACAGCCTAATTTCAGGCTACAATGAGACATTTTTTCTGACCCACATTTCAACTGTCGCTTTGACCGAAAGAACCGCATCATGTTGAACTTTTTCAAAAACATTTTCAAAAAAAACGAGCAGCCCAATACCCACAAGCTGCCTGAAAATCCCGATACGCCAAACGAAAATACCCACCAAACTGAAACAACTGCTGTTTTATCCCATGAAAACAGCACCATAAAGCCTGAAACATCGGTTGCACTTAACACACAAAACGAAACCGAAATGCCTGTTTCCAGCTACGAAGAGCCCACCAGCAATCAAAGTGAACACAACAATGAACTCACCGCTCATGCTGAAACAGCAAACACCGAGATACCCGAAGCCAAACACAATTTGTCTGCGGATAAAGAAACACAGCAAATTGAAACAGAACAAACCCCTCATCTAACAGATGCAACTCATGAAACACAAAATGCCACAGCCCTAACCGAAAGTGTTGAAACAGAAGCTGTTGAAACAATGGAAACAGCAGAAACAGAAATCCGCAGTTGGGCTAGCCCCGTTGTTGCATCAAACAAAAACAAGAACAAAACACAACTTGCTTCATGGACAGCACCAGCCGAAATACGGGACAACAACCAACCCACTTTGCCTGAAAAAAACCATGAATTAACCACCCAAGCAACCCCAACCAACTTGGCAAAAAACACCACAAACCTTAATGAACACACAAAGTCGAACCCCGTACCCACCTCAATGCTGCCTGCAAATAAACAGGTGCAACAACCCCCATCAGCCGATGCCGCCACAGACATTGACGAACACCAAATTGGCTCAGGCTTTCAAGCAGCCAAAGCCCCGCCCCCCCCAACTGCTGCTGATGCCGCAACCGATATTGATGAAAACCACGTTGGCAAAGGTTTTCAGGCAGCCCCTTCTCCCCTAACAGCCGCCGAAGCCGCAACGGTTTTTACAGGTGATGACGAAACCGCACTTAACTGGACAGCCCGTCTCATCAAAGGATTAAGCAAATCGCGCAACAACATGGCGAAATCTTTAGCCAGCGTATTTGGCGGCGGCAAAATTGATGAAGACCTGTATGAAGAATTGGAAACCGTATTATTAACCAGCGACATGGGCATTGAAGCCACTGGGCAACTGATGAAAGAAGTGCGCGACCGCGTTTCTCTCAAAGGTTTAAAAGATGCCCATGAATTGCGCCTTGCTTTAAAAGAAGCCCTATATGATTTAATTAAACCATTGGAACAACCTTTGGTTCTGCCCGAGAACGGTCAACCCTTTGTCATCATGATGGCAGGCATCAATGGTGCAGGCAAAACCACTTCCATAGGCAAATTGGCAAAATACTTCCAATCACAAGGCAAAACCGTGATGCTGGCAGCAGGCGACACATTCCGCGCCGCCGCCCGTGAACAATTACAAGAATGGGGCGAACGCAATGGTGTAACCGTGATTTCACAAGCATCGGGCGATTCCGCAGCCGTGTGTTTTGATGCGGTAGAATCCGCCAAAGCCAAAAAAATCGACATCGTTTTAGCAGATACAGCAGGACGCTTGCCCACGCAACTGCACTTAATGGAAGAAATCAAAAAAGTCAAACGCGTGTTGCAAAAAGCCATGCCCGATGCCCCTCATGAAATCATCGTGGTTTTAGATGCCAATATTGGACAAAACGCCATCAACCAAGTCATCGCTTTTGATGATGCACTCGGTGTCACAGGTTTGATTGTTACCAAACTAGACGGCACAGCCAAAGGTGGCATTTTGGCTGCATTGGCCTCCAATCGCGCCATTCCAGTGCGCTACATTGGTGTAGGTGAAAGCATTGACGATTTACGCCCTTTCAATGCTCGCGACTTTATTGATGCGCTACTGGACGAACAAATATAGGGCAAAAAACCATGAATACTTACACTTATCCACTTCCTGAATTTGAACAAAAAATCATTGCTCCCGAAAATTTGCTTGCCCACATCGCCCAATTGCCTCGCCCTTTGGTATTTACCAATGGTTGTTTTGATATTCTGCATCGTGGGCATGTCACCTATCTAGCACAAGCTCGCGCTTTGGGAGCCAGTTTAATTGTGGCTTTAAACACCGATGAATCAGTTAAACAACAAGGCAAAGGCGATGACCGCCCCATCAACACATTAGCAAACCGTGCAGCCCTTATTGCCGCCTTACAAGATGTGGACTGTGTAACATGGTTTAACAGCGACACACCCGCTCAATTAATTGAAATGGTTCTGCCTGATATTTTGGTCAAAGGTGGTGATTGGTCCATCACCAATATAGTAGGCGCAGAAGAAACCCTGTCTCGCGGTGGTCAAGTACATGCCATCCCCTTTGAACATACTACCTCCACCACACAAACCATTGCTCAAATTCGCCAGTCAATTAAATAAAACGGTCATTCTCAAAATGACATATTTCAGGCTACCTGAAAAAATCCAGAGCAGCCATTCTTCTTTAACAATGTACCAACATAAGGAGTATAAAATGACTACAATAACACAAACCCTGTGAGTAGCCATTTGTACATTCAGCCTCGCTGCATATAGCAGCAGTAGCAGTGGAAGTACAAAAAAACTAACTTCAAGTACACCCAATCCGTCCAATCCAAGTGCATCTAATCCAACTGCGCCAGGTTTCGATTATTTAGTACGCCCAAACTCAAACAATCCAAGTTTAACACACAACCTAATGCTCACAGATGCCAGCAACATACACCAAATTACCGTTAATGGCATCACATTTGATTTAGCTCGCGTTGGTAAAACTTTCAGTAATGGTTGGGGTTTATATCAAGGTCAACTCAACCATAATGACTCACAAGCACCAGCAGGTGTGAGCAGAGCCACAGTTTGGAATGGTTCAAACAATGTTACCGTAGGTGTATTAAGTGTATCCAGCAACCCATCAGACAAAAATAACCAACATACACAAGATTTTGCTTTCTTCAATGGCAAATTTACCGATATAAACCAAATTCCCCAACATGGTTCAATTAAATATGACATTCGCGCAGCCCATCATACTTACCAAAATGGTAATAATGTCATACAAGGTATATTACCCCCATCGGTACTCACTGCCAATTTTGATACCAAAGAATTAAGCGGCACCATTTCTCGTGAAAGCCAATATGGTGGCAACATCAAAGCCACCATTCAAAGCAATGGTTTTGAACCCAAAACAGGCGAAAGCACGGTCGTAAAAGGGCGATTCTTTGGCAACAATGCCACAGAAGAAATTAGTGGTATTTCCCAAAACAACAACACCATTGGTGCATTCCACGGTAAACAACAATAAATCATCATAAAAACAAGGTTTCAGGCAGCCTATTAATCAATAAATGGCAGCCTGAAACCTTGTTTTTATGTTAAAATTGCACGTTTTTTTATGAATTTTCGGAACATCGCCATGAGTGAAATCCACGACCACCAATTTGCCAAAGAAACCATCGCCGTCAGCCTAGAAGACGAAATGAAAAAGTCCTATTTGGACTACGCCATGAGCGTGATTGTGGGACGTGCCTTGCCCGATGTGCGCGATGGACTCAAACCCGTACACCGCCGCGCCCTGTATGCCATGCACGAACTCAAAAACAACTGGAACAGCGCATACAAAAAATCCGCGCGTGTGGTGGGCGATGTCATCGGTAAATACCACCCACATGGCGACAGCGCGGTGTACCAAACCATCGTTCGCATGGCGCAACCCTTCTCCATGCGCTACACGCTGGTGGACGGTCAAGGCAACTTCGGTTCGGTAGATGGCGATGCCGCCGCCGCCATGCGTTACACCGAAATCCGCATGGCAAAAATCGCCCACGAAATGCTTGCCGATATTGAAGAAGACACCGTGGATTTTGGCGACAACTATGACGGCAGCGAACGCGAACCCCTTGTTTTACCAACACGTTTTCCCGCATTATTGGTGAATGGTTCAGAAGGCATTGCCGTGGGCATGGCAACCAGCATTCCGCCCCACAATTTGCGCGACACACTTTCAGGCTGCCTGAAACTGTTGCGCGACCCCGAAACCGACATTAACGAATTGATTGATTTGATTAAAGCCCCCGATTTTCCCACAGGCGGCACCATTTTCGGGCTCAATGGCGTACGCGCAGGCTACCACACAGGGCGCGGTCGCGTGGTGATTCGCGCCAAAACCCATTTAGAAACAATCGGTAAGAATGGCGAACGCGAAGCCATCATCGTGGACGAAATCCCCTACCAAGTCAATAAATCCAAACTCGTTGAAAAAATTGGCGAATTGGTGCGCGAAAAACAAATTGAAGGCATTGCCGAATTGCGCGATGAATCCGACAAAGACGGCACACGCATCGTCATTGAACTCAAACGCAACGAAAATGCAGAAGTGGTTTTAAATCAACTGTTTAAACTCACACAACTGCAAGACACATTCAGCATGAACATGGTGGCTTTGGTAGACGGTCAGCCCAGAGTGTTGAATTTAAAACAAATTTTGAGCGAATTTTTGCGCCATCGCCGCGAAGTGGTAACGCGCAGAACCTTGTTTCGCCTGAAAAAAGCGCGTGCCGAAGGACACATTGCCGAAGGCAAAGCGGTTGCCCTGTCCAATATTGACGAAATGATTGTTTTGATTAAACAATCTGCCGATGCGGACGCGGCAAGGGTCGCCTTGTTGAGCCGTGCTTGGCAATCGGGTTTGGTCAGCGAAATGTTGAATCGCAGCGATTTGGATTTGAGCATGGCGCGACCCGAATGGCTGCCTGAAAAATGCGGTTTGCAATCAGATGGTTACTGGTTGAGCGAAGAGCAAGCCCGCGCCATTTTGCGCATGAGTTTGCGGAATTTGACGGGTCTTGACCAAGATGAAATCGTTAAAGAATACAAAGAGTTAATGGCAATTATTGTGGATTTGCTGGACATTTTAGCCAAACCCGAGCGCGTTCGCCAAATCATTGATGATGAACTCACCGCCATGCAAACCCAGTTTGGCGATGAAAGAATGAGTGAAATCAATGTGTTTGGTGGTGGCGACATTGCCGATGAAGACCTGATTCCGCCACGCGAAATGGTGGTTACGCTCACGCACGGCGGCTACATCAAAACCCAGCCGACCAGCGATTATCAGGCGCAAAAGCGCGGTGGGCGCGGCAAACAGGCGGCTGCCACCAAAGATGAAGATTTCATTGAAACTTTATTCGTGGCAAACACGCACGATTATTTGATGTGTTTCACGAATTTGGGTAAATGCCATTGGATTAAGGTGTACCGCTTGCCCGAAGGCGGCAGAAATTCGCGCGGTCGTCCGATTAACAATGTGATTCAACTTGATGAAAATGAAAAGGTTTCTGCCATTTTGCCTGTGCGCGATTTCCCAGAAGATGAATATGTGTTCTTTGCGACCGCGCAAGGTGTGGTGAAAAAAGTACAGTTGTCTGCGTTCAAAAATGTGAGCAAGGTCGGCATTAAGGCGATTGCGCTGAAAGAAGGCGACAGCTTGGTGGGCGCGGCGAAAACGTCGGGTTCGTCTGATATTATGTTGTTCAGCAATTTGGGCAAGGCGATTCGTTTCAATGAATATTATGCGGGCAATGTGTCCGATGAAGATGAAGACGTTTCAGGCAGCCTGAACGATGAAATCATTGAAAATGAAGATGAAAATTCGGTCGAATTCAATTTGCAAACGAATAAGGGTGTGCGCCCAAGCGGTCGCGGTTCGGGCGGTTTACGCGGCATGAAATTGCCTGAAAACGGCAAAATTGTCAGCTTGTTGGTGGCGGAATTGGGTAGCGATTTGCAAGTTTTGACCGCCACGCAAAACGGCTACGGCAAACGCACGCCCATTGACGATTATTCGCGCAAAGGCAAGGGCGGTCAGGGCATCATTGCGATTGACACGGGCGAGCGCAATGGCGAATTGGTGGCAGCCACGCTGGTTTCGCCCAACGATGATTTGATGTTGATTACTTCGGGCGGCGTGTTGATTCGCACGAAAGTGGCGCAAATTCGTGAAACAGGGCGTGCGGCACAGGGTGTGCGTTTGATTAACTTGGACGAAGGCACGACTTTGGTGTCATTGGCCAAAATTGTTGAAAGTGAAGAAAACGAGAGCCATTAAATGGAAATCTGAATAAAAAAGCGATACAAAAAGTATCGCTTTTTTATTCGACTGCTGGAAAAGGATAAGCGAGTATCAGATTATATATGTTAATCAATGATGTATTGGATATAAAGACTGCTTCAGGTAGCCTCAAAATGTTTTAGGCTACCTGAAGGTGTAACAATTAGTCATCTTGCTCTTCTTTAGGCAATCGGGCAATTGATGCGACCAATCCGCCCCAAATAATCGCCATGGCAATAATCATCATTAAAATTGCGGTTGAAGTCATGATTATTTCTCCTGTTTCCATTTACCCAATGACAAAATGATGGAAAAGACAATGTACACCGCCAACATGCCCCAGCCAAATGTTGCCACAAACCAAGTGGGGTAGTTTTCGTAGCCTTCGTTTGCCACTTTCCACAATTCGCTAACCAGCATGTAGCCCAACACGATGGTGGTCAGCGTCAAAACAATTTGCCAGCCTTTGCCCAATTTCAACGATGAAACGCTGTTTACATGGTCGGACAAGGTTTTCAGGCTGCCTGTAAACAAAATACACGCAATAGAAATAAACGCCACGCCCACAATACCAAAGTTATTCAAGAATTTATCCATCACGTCCAGCAAAGGCAAGCCTGTGGTGGTGCCAAACATCAGCACCGAAACAATGGATAAAGGCACACACACCACCAAAGTGGCTTTGGCGCGTGGAAAATGGGTTTTGTCTTGCACCGCCGCGATAATCGTTTCCAAAATGGAAATCAAAGACGTGATGCCCGCAAAAAACAGTGAACCAAAAAACAACAAACCAATCAAGGCATTGCCAAATGGCAGTTGGTCAATAATCGTGGGGAAAGCAATGAATGCCAAACCCAAGCCGTTGGCGGCAACATCGCTCACTTCTTTACCCATGTTTTGCGCCATAAAGCCCAAAGCGGCAAACACGCCCACGCCAGCCAAAATCTCAAAGCTGCTGTTGGCAAAACCCACCACCAAACCTGTGCCGCTCAAATCGGATTTCGGTTTCAAATATGAGGCATACGTTACCATAATGCCCATGCAAATCGAGAGTGAAAAGAAAATTTGCCCATAAGCCGCAATCCAAACGGTGGGGTCAGCCAGCTTTTCCCAATTTGGGGTAAACAAGGCGTTCAAACCTTTGGTTGCACCAGGTAAAAACAGCGAATACACCACCAACAAGGCAAACATCACCGTCAATAAAGGCATCAAAATGGTGCTGGCTTTACCAATGCCTTTTTGCACGCCCGTTGCCAATAAAGCCGTAACCAACACCCAAACGCCAACCAAAGGCAACACAATGCCCGCGACAAAATCCAAGCCCACACCAGGGTCGGCAGCCACTTTCAAATATTCGCCAAACAAAAAGCCTTTTGGGTCTTTGCCCCACGCGCTGCTCAACGAAAAATAGGTGTAGCTGGCAGCCCAGCCGATAATCACGGCATAATAGGTTGCCAAAATGGTGTTGATGATGACTTGCCACCAACCAAACATTTCAAATTTGCGATTCAAACGGCGATACGCCAAAGGCGCTGAACCGCGAAATTTATGCCCAATCGCATAATCCAAAAACACAATGGGAATGCCTGCGGTGAGCAAAGCGATGAGATAGGGAATCATGAATGCGCCACCACCGTTTTCATAGGTGATGTAGGGGAAACGCCAAATGTTGCCCAAGCCCACAGCCGAGCCAATGGCGGCAAAGATAAACGCATTGCGCCCAGAAAAACTTTCGCGTTTGGGCGCGTTGGATTGTTCGGACATGATACTTTCCTATGAAAAAAAATGAATATTATGTTTATTTTGTTCAATAAGTAAAGTGTTTTTTATCGGTCAATAATTTACATCAATTTGGGGCGATAATTAGATAAATGCACAATACGGATAAAGGCTACCTTAAGTCTTCAGGTAGCCTTTTGGCATAGGCGTGCCGAATATGTATGAATTGGTAAATTTTAAAAATACAGACGTGCGTTGAATATGTTTGGCTTACTTTTTTAAAAAGTAAGTCGCCGAAGGCAAAAACTTTGTTTTTATCGCCGACTTTCAGGCAGCCTGAAACCCAAAAAATCACCACAAAAATGCTAAAATCGGCAAATGATGTGGTGATTTTTGATGGAAAAATGAAACTGAAACTCGGTTCGGCATGGATGATTGTTGCCGCTTTTTTGTTTGCGATTATGGGAATTTTGGTTAAAAACGCGACCGTGCGTTTTCACATGAATGCCTATGAATTGGCGTTTTGGCGGTCGGTGCTGCCTGCAAGTGCGATTGCCATTTCGGTGTTGTCGCGCCGCCAAACGCTCAAAAGCCGCTTGATTTTGGGGCATTTGTGGCGTGGCACGGCTGGCACGGTTTCGCTGTTGTTGGCATTTTACGGTTTGCAATATTTGCCTTTGGCAACTTCGGTTACGTTGAGCTACACATCTGCCATTTTCATGGCATTGCTGTCGCTGATTTGGCTGAAAGAGCCGCCATCTGTCAAAACGTGGTTGGCTTTGCTGCTGGGTTTGGTGGGGGTGGCGTTGATGTTGCGCCCCAGTTTTCAGGCGAATTTGTGGTGGGAAACGCTGTTGAATTTGGGCGCGGGTTTGTTTGCGGCGTTTGCGTTGTTGCAGGTGCGCGAATTGTCGCAAGCTGGCGAACCTGCTTGGCGGATTGTGTTTTATTTTTCGGCATTGGCAACGGTGGGTTCGGCAATCATGGCTACGGCAGCAGGTTGGCACACGCTCACTTGGCAGAGTTTGCCGCATTTGCTGGGCGTGGGGGCGGCAGGTTTGTTGGCGCAACTGGCGATGACGCAAGCCTATTCGGAAGGGCGAAGTAAATTCACGGTGGCGGCTTTGTCGTATTTGACGATTGTGTTTTCGGCAATTTATGGTATGGCGTTTTTGGGTGAACCGATTGATTTTTGGGAGATTGTGGGCATCATCACGATTATTGTGGCTGGGATTTTGTGTGCGCTGCCTGAAAAAACGGTGCGTATAGCAGATTGAAAACATGAATTTGCTGATAATTACCTTTTCCGCTAATATGACATTTTTTTCATGCTCATTCCACTTTCAGGCAGCCCTTGTTCAGTAGGCTGCCTGAAACACAAATCGAGTCGCAATCATGTTTCAACCCGATTTCAGCCGTTTTTATTACAATGAACCCCAAGTACCACTTTGGTTATGGAGTGGCAATGCACAAACCTTATATGCCAAAACTTTGCAACGCCCTGCCCCACCTTATCGCCGTGAATTGCTGCTCGACAGTTATGGCGAAGACCAAGTAGCTTATGATTTTGTGGACGCGGCTGATGTTCACGCACCTTGTGTGGTGTTGTTCCACGGTTTAGAAGGCAGCAGCCACAGTCATTACGCCACAGAATTGATGCACGCTGTACGCAAATTTGGCTGGCACGGTGTCGTGGCACATTTTCGCAGTTGCGGTGGAGTACCGTCCAAACGCATGTATCACAGCGGCGATACCCGCGAAATCGCTCACACTTTGAACTTATTATCGCAACGTTATCCAAACGTGTATGCCGTTGGCGTATCTCTGGGTGGCAATGCTTTAATGAAGTATTTGGGCGAACAGGGCAACAATGCTGTGCCACGCGCTGCCGCTGCGGTATCTGCCCCCGTCAATTTACCTGCATCAGGACACGCTTTAATACACGGTTTACCCAAATTATTGTACACAGAATATTTTTTAAAAACCTTAATGAACAAAGTACCACACACACCCACACAAAAAATCCGCCATTTAGGGGATTTTGATGATGCTTATACCGCCCCTATGCACGGTTTTGCCAACAAAGACGATTATTATCGCCGTGCCGCCGCCTTGCCTTTTTTGAAACACATCGCTACGCCCACTTTATTGCTCAATGCACGCAATGACCCTTTTCTGCCTGCACCTTATTTGCCGACCCTTGCCGATGTATCACCTTATGTTTATTTGCTGCAACCGCAACACGGTGGACATGTGGCTTTTGTCAGCGGCACAGGACGCGGTCATCTGCGTTGGCTACCTGAAACATTGTTCAACTTTTTTACTGCCATTACCTGAACCTTGCTCCATCTTTTCAGGCAGCCTGAAACTTTTGCCCAATCCATGTTTTATCGGAAAAAGAGAGCAACAAATTTCACTCTACATTTGTACTGTTTTTAAATGGATTAACCATACAACCGAACATAGAACAGACATCAAATCCACCCCCACAAGCCAAGTTTGGCAAAAATTTCAGCCTGTGTTCCACCCATTCCCTTTTTCAAACAAATCATTATGAGTTTATCCCTTGTCAACAGTCGCGCCTTAAATGGCATGAATGCACCTTTAGTGGAAGTGGAAACCCATCTCGCTAACGGTTTACCGCAATTCAATATCGTGGGCTTGCCCGATACAGAAGTCAAAGAAAGCCGCGACCGTGTACGCGCAGCCATCATTCAAAGCGGTTTTGAGTTTCCCGCGCAAAAAATCACCGTCAATCTTGCCCCTGCTGACTTACCCAAAGAATCAGGGCGTTTTGACTTACCCATCGCCATTGGCATTTTGGTGGCTTCGGGACAAATCAGCCCAGAAGACCTGCCCCATTATGAATTGGCAGGCGAACTTGCCCTTTCAGGCAGCCTACGTCCGATACGCGGTGGCTTGGCAATGGCATGGCAAGGACAACAAGCAGGACGTGCTTTTATTTTACCCATGCAAAACGCACAAACCGCTGCTGTGATGCAAGACGTGCAAGTCTATGGTGCCAACAGCTTGGGGGAAGTAGCAGCCCATCTTAATCGTCTTGCCCCTTTGGCACGCACCACGTTTACACCAACCGAAACAACAAACGCATACGAACAAGCCGATTTAAAAGACATCAAAGGACAACACACCGCACGTTTGGCTTTGGAAATCGCCGCCGCAGGCGGACACAGCCTATTGATGGTCGGTCCGCCAGGTACAGGCAAATCCATGTTGGCACGCCGCCTGCCCAGCATCTTGCCACCACTTTCCCCAGCTGAACAAATGGAAGTATGGGCATTGCGCTCACTCTTGCCCCAATTTTCAGGCAGCCTCAACAGCGAACGCCCCTTTATTGCCGTACACAACTCCACCAGTTCCGCCGCTTTGGTCGGTGGAGGTTCCAATCCCAAACCAGGCGAAATTTCGCTTGCCAATCATGGTGTTCTGTTTTTAGATGAGCTGCCTGAATTTGACCGAAAAGTTCTGGAAATGTTGCGCGACCCTTTAGAAAGCGGACAAATCCATATTTCACGCGCCGCAGGTAAAACCACGTTTCCAGCACGTTTTCAGCTGATTGCCGCCATGAACCCCTGTCCATGCGGTTATTTGGGACACCCATCTAAACCCTGTCGCTGCACACCCGAAAGCGTGCGCCGTTACCGAGAAAAGATTTCAGGTCCATTACTCGATCGCATTGATTTAACCATTGAAGTACCCGCCCTATCTGCCGAAGAATTGGCACAAACTCAAACAGGCGAAAGCAGTGCCAGCGTTTTACAACGGGTTTTACAAGCACGCGAAACACAATATGCCCGACAAGGCAAAACCAATGCCCAATTAAGCGGCAGTGAATTGGACAACAGCACCACCATTAGCGATGAAGCCCGTCATGCCCTTGCCACCATGTTGGAAAAGCTCACGCTTTCTGCTCGCAGCTACCACCGCATTTTGCGCGTGGCACGCACACTTGCCGACTTGGCAGGCGATGAAACCGTCCATCGCAGCCACATTCTCAAAGCAGTGGGTTTTCGCCGTGCATTGTGAACCAAATTAAATTCACCCAATAGAATACGATGTAGGGTACAACTTGTTGCACCGAAATCACGTTTAATCAGAAAAAATAGTGCAACAAATTGCACCCTACATTCATTGTGATACTGTTTTTGAATGGATTGACCGTAACGTGAATTTGGGATAAAAAATTGAAATACCACAAAAAAATAACTTGCGTAGAGTGGATGCTGACCCACTCTTTTCAAACAGCCCCAAAAGAAATAATCAGAATGGTAAACGGTAAAACCCCATACAGCAAAGTTTTTATTGAACCCAATCCCAAGTTCACATGATTTTATTGCCCGATTTTTCAGGCAGCCTGATTGTCTTCTGTTGGCGTTTCAGACGCAGCCAATTTCGCTTCCAAAGCCGCTAAACGTGCTTCCACTTCGCTCAATTTAATCCGCGTTTTAACCAAAATTTGCTGTTGCACATCAAACTCTTCACGCGTAACCAAATCCATTTTGGCAAACGCACCACTCAACATCGCTTTGGCGTTTTTTTCCATATCTTTCACAGGGCTATTGGCAACCGTTTCACCCAACTTGCTGCTCAAATCTTCAAAAAGTTGTTTGGCAATCATCATATAATCCTTTGTTTATCACATTAAAAACAGCTGCCATTGTAGAGAATTTCAGGCAGCCTGAACAGTTGCCCTCGCAAAATTTTGACAAGCCGCCCCACCCTGCCTATTATCCGCCCATTTTTTCCGAGAATTCACAATATGAAACCCGTTTTTTGGCTGTTTTGTACCGTAATTGATAACTTTGGCGACATCGGCGTATCGTGGCGGTTGGCACAAGAATTGCAAAAACGTTTGGGTGCAGAAGTGCATTTGTGGTTGGACGATTTTGCCACTTTGCACGCAATTGCGCCCGATGCCACCCAAAGGCTGCCTGAAAATGGGGCAAACATCGCTTTGCACGCTTGGCAAGAGGGACAAAATGTGGATTTACAAGGTTTCAGGCAGCCTGATGTGGTCATAGAAACCTTTGCCTGTACGCTGCCTGAAAACGTGCGTGCCATCATCAAACAAACAGGCGCAATCTGGCTGAACTGGGAATATTTGAGCGCGGAAGATTGGGCAATTCGCACCCACTTGATGCCATCTTTACAAGCCGATGACACACACAAATTCTTCTGGCAAATGGGTTTTTTACCCGAAACAGGTGGTTTATTGCGTGAAGAAAATGTGGCTGATTTTTTCAGGCAGCCTTTCAATCAGCAGCATCAATCTGCTCTCCCCCATGCTTGCAAAGGAAAGTTAGGGCGGTGGCAAACAGAACAAAAACAACTGCCTGCAAAACCACAAAACGAAACCATATTTTACCTATTCGGCTATCCTAGCCCAATTTGGGCAAAATGGCTGACTTGTTGGCGCAATTTAGGCTGGCATTTGCACATCAAATTGGCAGGCAACACCATTGCTCGCAGCTTACAAGAAAACGGTTTTTTGCCAGATAATGCGTTTCAAAACCAAGCCACTTATGTTTCAGGCAGCCTAGAAGTCAGCCTTGCCCCTTTTGTGCCACAACATCAATTTGATGCAGTTTTGGCATCGGCTGATGTGTTATTTGTGCGTGGCGAAGACAGTTTTGTTCGCGCCCAATATTCGGGCAAGCCGTTTTTTTGGCACATTTATCCGCAAGAAAATTTGGTGCATTTGGACAAATTGGACGCATTTTGGCGCATGGTTTGGACAGAACACCAGCCCATTCAGGCAGCCTTTATCGCGCTTTCCGATGAACTCAACGGCGCACATATTTTGAGCGACAGTGCACGCCAAAACGCATGGCAAACGCTATGGCACAATTTGGCACAATGGCAAAATGTGGCACAAAACTGGCAAACCCACCTTTTCAGGCAGCCTGATGCGGTATCGCGTTTGGCAGCGTGGTTGCAAGGACAAAATCAATAAGAACGTATCTTTATAAATATGCAAGCCCCATATTTTTCGCTGGGCATGAACTTGGCACATGTAAAGCAAACCGCATCAGCGCATAAACAGTCAATATAGTCGTAGCAGTAAAAAATAAAATCTGCTCCTACAAACCAAGTTTTGCAAAGATTTCAAGCAGCAAAAACCTTTTCAGCTTTGGAATTGATGCCCTACTTTTTAGGGTTGGTGCTGACACCGACCATTTTCAGGCTGCCTGAAAACGACTACAATCGCACCTATTCTTAACCCCACTTAAAATAAGATGATGAAATCTTCACATACCAATTTACTTGAACGCCTGTTCAAACTAAAAGAAAACGGCACATCTGTCCGCACCGAAATTTTGGCAGGACTGACCACTTTTTTGACCATGTGCTACATCGTCATCGTCAATCCGAGTATCTTGTCCATCACGGGCATGGATTTTGGGGCGGTGTTTGTGGCAACTTGTATTTCCGCTGCCATTGCGTGTTTTGTGATGGGTTTGTTTGCCAATTATCCCATCGCGCTTGCACCTGGTATGGGCTTGAACGCTTATTTCACGTTCAGCGTGGTACAAGGCATGGGCGTAAGCTGGCAAATCGCGCTGGCAGCGGTGTTCATGTCGGGCATTTTGTTCTTGATATTCAGCTGTTTCAAAATCCGTGAAATGTTGGTCAATGCCCTGCCCATGAGCCTGAAAATGGCGATTGCGGCAGGCATTGGTTTATTTTTGGCATTGATTGCACTCAAAGGCTCGGGCATTGTGATTGCCAGCGAAGCCACTTTGCTGAAAATGAACAATATTTATGAAATCAAAGACGGCATCAAAACCCCTAATCTCCCCGTTTTGCTGGCTTTGCTGGGTTTTTTCCTGATTATTGCACTGGATTATTTCCGTGTGCGTGGGGCAATCATCATCGGCATTGGTGCGATTACCGCTTTGGCGATGATTTTTGATTTAACGCAATTTCACGGCATTGTCTCTGCCGTGCCTTCGATTGCACCGACTTTCATGCAAATGGATTTCAATGGTCTATTTAATGGCAGCATGATTGCGGTGGTTTTCGTGTTTTTCTTGGTGGATTTGTTTGACAGTACAGGGACGCTGGTTGGTGTTTCACACCGTGCGGGCTTGCTGGATAAAAACGGTCATTTGCCGCGTTTGAAACGCGCCCTGTTTGCCGACTCCACTGCGATTGTGGCAGGTGCATCTTTGGGTACATCGTCCATTACGCCTTATGTGGAAAGTGCCTCTGGCGTAGCAGCAGGCGGACGCACAGGCTTGACAGCGGTAACGGTTGGCGTATTGATGTTGGCGTGTTTGTGGTTTTCGCCATTGGCAAAAGCCGTGCCAGCCTTTGCCACTGCCCCTGCCCTGCTGTACATCGGCGTACAAATGCTGCGTTCTGCCACCGAAATCGATTGGAACGACATCACCGAGGCCGCGCCTGCTTTCATGACCATTGCGTTTATGCCTTTTACCTATTCCATTGCCGATGGCATTGCCGCAGGTTTTATCAGCTATGCCGTGATTAAACTGATTTGCAAACGCGTCAAGGAAGTGCCTGTTATGGTATGGCTTGTGGCGATTGCATGGATTGCCAAATTTTGGTTTTTGGGTGCATAAAACACCGTTTTCAGGCTGCCTGAAAACACAGTCATGCTTTTCAGGCAGCCTTTTACAGTATAATTACGCGTTTTCTGTTTACCATTCAAACCCACACCATGTCCCACATTCAGCCCCTCAAAAACTGGAAATTGCCCACCGCACGCGCAGCATGGTTGGGCTTGATTGTATTAACTTTGGCTTGGGACGGACTTTACGCACCACTGCACACAGGTCGTTGGTTGTTGGTCATCAAACTTTTGCCCCTGTGTTTGCCTTTGCAGGGCATTTTATCGGGACGCATTTACACTTATCAATATTGTTCCATGCTGATTTTGGCATATTTCACCGAAGGTGTGATGCGCTTGTTTGATGTTTCAATAATCAGTGTTGGCTTTGCTATTGGGGAAATTTTGTTAAGTGTGCTGTTTTTTGTGGCTTGCTTGGCATATTTAAAACAGTTTAAACACCCCAAAAAAGGGGATTAGTTTCGGTTTCAGGCAGCCTTTTAACAGCATTTATTTGTTCATTCAATCATTTTTCATTCATTCCCATGACTTCTCAATCCCCTGCTTCTCTCTGGCAAAGCCAACTTTTTCCCTTGTGGACAAGTTTGTTCTTGATTGCTGTTGTGCCATTTTTGTCCATTTACCGCGTAGGTCCATTAAGCAGCTTTTTCTTGGAAAGCGGTTCTTTGTTTGCGGTTTTACTGTTTGTCTTGCTGACTGCATTTTCAGGTAGTCTGAAACAAACCGCCCTACCGCGCTCAACGTGGTATTTCTTGGCATTAGCGGTATTTTGGGCGATACAAGCACGAGCTATGAATTTGGTTTATCACGGTCAAACCGATATGGTGGCTTGGTCGTTTGTGATTTTGGCATTGGCTTGCTGGGCAGCACGCGCTTGGGTATGGCAAATTGGTTTAGAACGTGCAGTTTCCGTATTGGCAGCGGTATTACTCATTGGCTGCGTGGCACAAGGCATAATCGGTTGGCTACAATACACAGGTTGGGCAGCCCAATTCAAAGGCTATTTGATGTACCGCACAGGCATTGTGGAAGGACAGTTGGCACAGCGAAATCACTTTGGACATTACATGATGTGGGGCGTACTGTCAGCAGCTTGGCTGTGGTCACAACGCCGTTTAGCCATTTATTGGGCAGTGTTTTTCGTGCTGTTTTTCGCATCAGTCATGGGCTTAACAGGCTCACGCACGATTTTTGGCTATGTTTTAGCTTTGGCGGTTTTGCTCCCCCTGTGGCGATTGCTTTCAGGCAGCCATGTTACGCGTACGACATTGGCTTTCGGTGCAGCAGCCATCTGTGTTTTGCTGCTGCAATTTGCGATTGAACCGATTTTAAACCTGTTTTCAGGCAGCAACCTACACAGCGCAGCAGAACGCATGGGGTCATCATTTGGCGGCTCGGGACGCGGTTATGAATGGCAAAAAGCATGGCAAATTTTTCTCTCTGCGCCCTTATTTGGCTATGGCTGGGGCAGCTATTCACTACACGGTTTCTTAACCAACGTTTACCCCACAGGTTTTCGCCCTTATGAAGGCAATGTCCTGTTCACCCACAGCCACAATTCCTTTTTGAATTTATTGGCAGAAATGGGCTTGGTCGGCACATTGTTGGTTCTGGGTGGTTTACTTTGGGCAATACACGGCTGCCTGAAACGCGAACACGCCACAGTAGGACTGTTTTTGGTCGCCCTAATGAGTGTCTCTTTGGTACACAGTTTTGTGGAATATCCCTTGTGGTACATCTATTTTTTAAGTGTATTCGCCCTATTCATTGGCTTTGCACCACCAGCACAAGTCGCCGAAACGGTTTCAGGCAGCCTAAACACACAAACAAAACGCCAATGGAGCGCGATTATGGCAAGCATATTGCTGATGGCAGGCATTGTGCGTCTGGGTTTAGCATATCAAGACTTACGCCAAGTTTCAGGCAGCGTCCCCACTGCCACAATCAAACGCACCGAAAACATCATCGGTCTTTTAACCACTGCCAAAACCGAACCCATGTTGCGCTATTACGCCCAACTACAACTTTCTGATTACATAGACCCACACGACAGCATCATACCCAACTGGGCAAGTGAACACATCGGCGAAACCATGCAATTTCGCCCTTACGCCAACGCCTATAAATGGGCTTTGGTTGCCGAACGCACAGGCAACACCCAAGAAGCACGTGATTGGATGCAATTAATGTATCGTTACTATCCCACCAAATTCCAAGCCTACGGTTCCGCCCTGTCCGCTGAACATTACCGCAACCTACATCAAGATTACACCCAAGCCTGTCATTTGTATCACGCCAGCATCAAAAAGCTGCCTGAATGCGTGAAATTATCGTCGTTTCAAATTCAAACAGGACAAGGCGACAATGTCCGCCGTGTACAACATTGACAACACTGTACCATTTTTATTTGAAACAACCACACCAGCAAAACACCCCCAAACACAAAATGTTAATCACACTTTAATATTGCAAAAACGCGCAAATCACAAGCCCATACTGCTATCAAATTTGCAGCAGAACTGTTAAGATACGCGCGTTTTGACTACACAAACGAATGATGAAAGGAAACATCATGAATCGCGTTTTACTGGTGGACGATGACGATACCCTAACCGAACTCTTGGCAGAATACCTCAATGCCGAAGGTTTAGAAGTAAGCCGCATGCCCGATGGCGAAAGCGGTGTAAAAGAAATCTTGAGTAGCAATAATGAATACGATGTTGTGGTACTTGATTCCATGATGCCCAAAATGAATGGTTTAGACGTACTCAAAACCGTACGCGCCCAAAGCAAAATCCCCATCATCATGCTCACAGCCAAAGGGGACGACATTGACCGCATCATCGGTTTAGAAATGGGTGCAGACGATTATGTCCCCAAACCTTGCCAACCACGCGAACTCTTGGCACGCATCAACGCCATTTTGCGCCGTTCGCAACACAACAACGATGCCACCACCAACGGCAATACCGTCAGCGCAAGTGGCGTAACACTCTACCCCGCCAAACGCCAAGCCACCATAGGCGACAGTGCTTTGGAATTGACCAGCACCGAATTTAACCTATTAGAAGTACTCATGCGCCACGCAGGGCAAGTGGTCAGCAAAGACACCCTGTCATTAGAAGCATTAGACCGCAAACTGGCAAAATTTGACCGCAGCATTGACGTACACATTTCCAGCATTCGCCACAAATTGGGCGACCCTTCCCTGATTCAAACCGTACGCGGTTTAGGTTATTTGTTCGTGAAAAACTGATTACCCTATTACCACAGGCTGCCTGAAACCTTTCAGGCAGCCTGTTTCAATCAAACGCCCCTTTCAAGAATAAAGAAAATTCTTTTTTATTTCAATAAATAACATAAAAAACATAAATAAACCTTGCCAAAAAAGCAAAATTTTGTTTTAATAAATTCTTTCGCAACAAGCGAAATAGATTAAAAATGGGTGATTAGCTCAGTTGGTAGAGCGTCTGCCTTACAAGCAGAATGTCGGCGGTTCGACTCCGTCATCACCCACCACTTTTTGATTGATTGCTTTAACGGCAGTTAATCTACGCGGTGGTAGCTCAGTTGGTTAGAGTACTGGCCTGTCACGCCAGTGGTCGCGGGTTCGAGCCCCGTCCACCGCGCCATATCTGAATCATGCACCTAAAATCAGGTGCATTTTTTATTGCACCAATTTTACCCAACCCATAATACAAAACTAGACCATAAAGCCAGCATACAGTATCATGCTGGCTTTTTGTTTGCAAAACTTGCTGCCTGAAAAAAATTTCAAGCAGCCTCTGCATAAGGAAGAAACACAATGAATGCAGTCATCATTGGCGTATTGGTCATGTTGGTTTTATCAGTATCGCGCGTACATGTGGTATTGAGTTTGGTTTTGGGGGCATTTGCAGGCGGTTTGGCAGCAGGTTTACCTTTGGCTGACGTGATAGACCCCAGCACACAACAAGTTACCACACAAGGTGTGATTACCCATTTTCAAAATGGTCTATCTGGTGGTGCAACCATTGCACTTTCTTATGCCATGTTGGGCGCGTTTGCCATGGCAATTACCCATTCAGGTTTACCACAACAAATCGCAGGTGCAGTCATTCGTCGCATTGACCACACCAACAAAAAAGACCACATTCCTTATGGCATCAATCGTTTAAAATGGATTTTATTGCTGGGTTTACTGGCAATGGGCATCATGAGTCAAAACATTGTACCCATTCACATTGCTTTTATTCCCATGATTGTCCCCCCTTTATTATTGGTGTTCAACCGCTTACACATTGACCGCCGTTTGATTGCTTGCGTGCTGACTTTCGGTTTAGTAACAACCTATATGTTTTTACCCTATGGTTTTGGTGCGATTTTCTTAAACAAAATTCTGCTGGGTAATGCCGAAAAAGCGGGTATGATGGTTCAAGGTATCAATGTAATGTATGCTATGGCTATTCCTGCCTTGGGCATGGTAACAGGCTTGATTTTGGCGTTCATCAGCTACGGTCGCAAACGCATTTACCAAGACAAGCAAATTGATACCGAAAGCCACATTCAGGCAGCCGCCCAACCTCACGTTTCCAACTACCGCTCTGCCGTTGCTGCACTTGCCATTTTAGTGTGTTTTGCCATTCAACTGCTGTATAAAGACGCGCTTTTACTCGGTGCGATGTTGGGTTTCGCAGTATTTATGATGCTCGGTGTCGTGCGCCGACAAGATGCCGACTCCGTTTTCAATCAAGGCATCAAAATGATGGCAATGATTGGTTTCATCATGATTGCCGCACAAGGTTTTGCATCAGTGATGAACGCTACCGACCAAATCAAACCTTTGGTTGAAGCCAGCGCAAATATGTTCTCAGACAGCAAAGCGGCTGCCGCCTTTGCCATGTTAATGGTTGGTTTATTGGTAACCATGGGCATAGGCAGTTCTTTTGCTACTTTGCCAATTATTACTGCAATTTATGTACCATTGTGTGCTGGATTGGGTTTTTCACCCCTTGCCACCATTGCCATTATTGGTACGGCAGGTGCGCTGGGCGATGCAGGTTCGCCAGCTTCCGATTCCACACTGGGTCCAACCATGGGCTTAAATGCGGACGGACAACACGACCATATGCGCGACAGCGTAATTCCCACCTTTTTACACTACAACATTCCCTTGTTAATTGCAGGCTGGATAGCCGCCATGGTACTTTAAAGCTGCCTGAAAATGAACGATACCGAAAACCGCATCACAGAATTGGAAATTCGCGTGGCATTTCAAGATGAATTGCTGGCAAATTTGAACGACACCATTGTTCAAATGCGTGAAACTTTGGATTTGCAGCAAGCACAATTGCGCCTGTTGTACCACAAATTGCAAAACCAAGCGGATACGGCATCAAACAACAAACCATACAGCTTAATAGAAGAAGTGCCACCACATTATTGAATGGTGTTTAAAAGGCTGCCTGAACTTTCAGACAGCCTTTTACCATACCAATCCACCATAAAATCAAGGTTGCACAAAGGGATTATGTTGTTTCTCATGCCCAATCGTGGTAGTACGCCCATGTCCAGGCAACACCACCGTTTCATCAGGCAACACATACAATTTATCTCGAATGCCTTCCAATAAGGCTTGATGGTTGCTGCGTGGAAAATCGGTTCGCCCAATGCTTTCGTGAAACAGCACATCGCCTGCAATCAAAAGATTTTGTGCAGCACAATAAAACACCAAATGACCTGGTGTATGTCCTGGAATGTGCCACACATCAAAACGATATTCACCCAACATCATGCTGTCGCTCTCATTCAAGTAGCGCGTAGGCACAAACGCAGGACAAACAGGAAAACCATAAGAAGCCGTCTTTTCAGGCAAGCTTTGCAACAAAAAATCATCTTCTATATGAGGACCCAATACAGGCACAACAGCCCGCTCCAACAAAGCAGGTACGCCACCAGCATGATCAAGATGACCATGTGTCAGCCACACAGCCTGCAAATTCACACCCAAATCCCGAACCTGTTGCCACACAAAATCCACATCACCTCCCACATCAATCAATACCGCATCGCGTGTTTGGTCGCACCAAAGTAAGGTACAATTCTGCCGAAACGGCGTAACCGCCATAATTTGTATATTTAAAGCCATATTTTTCCCATTCATAAGGCTACCTGAAAAACCCATTTTAATCTTTAACCCAATCCCAAGCCAAGTCATGAACATCACCGTATTAGCCGTTGGCACCAAAATGCCACGTTGGGTAGACGAAGCCGTAAACGATTACGCCAAACGTTTCGGACGCGACATCCACTATACCCTCAAAGAAATCAAACCCGAAAAACGCAGTTCAGGCATCAATACAGCACAAGGCATGGCAGCCGAAGAAAAACGCCTATTGGAAGCCATACCACAAGGCGCGTTTTTGGTGGTACTGGACGAACGCGGACAAGCCCCCACTTCCATGCAATTGGCCGAACATCTGAAAAATTGGCAACAGAATGGCGAACACGTTTGTTTTGTCATCGGCGGTGCAGACGGCATGACCGATACACTCAAACAAAAAGCCAAACTGATGATGCGCCTATCCAGCCTAACCCTACCACACGGCATGGTGCGCGTTTTATTGACCGAACAACTTTACCGTGCCGTTTCCATTTTGCACCAACACCCCTACCACCGTGAATGAAGTTTCAGGCAGCCTAAACCCAATTTTGCGTATAATTTCCCCATTTTCAACTTTTCAGGCAGCCTAAAATGACTTCCCCACAAAAGACCCTATTATTGGTAGATGGTTCGTCCTATCTTTACCGAGCGTTTTACGCCATGACCCACCTATCCGCACCCGATGGCACACCCACTAACGCGGTATACGGCGTATTGAATATGCTGCGCCGACTTCGCGCTGAACAAGCACACGATTATTGCGCCTGTGTGTTTGACGCAAAAGGCAACAACTTCCGCCACGAGCTATTTCCCGACTACAAAGCCACGCGCCCTCCCATGCCCGATGATTTACGCCCACAAGCCGATATGCTGCCTGAAATTGTGGCGCAAATGGGTTGGACGGTTTTGAAAGTATCAGGCGTGGAAGCCGATGACGTGATTGGCACATTGGCGGTTCAGGCAGCAGAACAAAATATGCAAGTCATTATTTCCACAGGAGATAAAGACATGGCGCAACTGGTAAACAGCCAAATCACGCTCGTAAACACCATGAAAAACGAAACGCTAGACGAAAACGGCGTGTTTGAGAAATTCGGTGTAAAACCCAATCAAATCAGAGACTTTCTTGCACTAATGGGCGACAAAGTGGACAACGTACCAGGCGTAGAAAAATGTGGCGAAAAAACAGCAGCAAAATGGTTATCGGAATTTGGTTCGCTACACGAAATCATGCGTCGCGCCGATGAATTTAAAGGCAAAATTGGCGAGAATCTCCGCACCGCGCTCACACAACTTCCCCTGTCTTATGAATTGGTTACAATTAAAACCAATGTAGATTTGTCTGCCGAACTGCCCAACGGTTTGGCAGACTTACGCCGCCGCGTACCAGAATGGGACAAATTAGCACCACGTTTTCGTGAATTAGGCTTCCGAACTTGGCTCAAAGAAGCCGAAAGTCAATTAAACCTCACACAAGGCGAAACAGGTGATTTGTTTTCAGGCAGCCTCAATGATGTAGAAAATAAAACGGTTACCACTTTCAGGCAGCCTCAAAAAACGCTAGCACCCCAACCCGAAAGCATCAATTACCAAACCATTACCACGCCTGAACAATTAAACATTTTGGCGCAACGTTTGGCACAAGCCACACAAATCGGCTTGGATACAGAAACCACTTCACTTGATGCCATGCAAGCCAAATTGGTGGGCATCAGCATTGCCTTTGCCGCAGGCGATGCCGTGTACATTCCTTTGGCACACACTTTTGCAACCGAACAATTAAGTTGGGAAGCCGTTTCAGGCTGCCTGAAACCCTTTTTGGAAAACCCCAAACTCAAAAAAATCGGACAGCATTTGAAATACGACCAACACGTTTTTGCGAATGCAGGCATTGATTTACAAGGCATTTCAGGCGATGCCATGTTGGCTTCCTATTTATTAGAAAGCCATTTGGGACACGGTTTAGATGAGTTGGCACAACGCTGGTTGGGTTTGGAAACCATCACTTACGAAAGTTTGTGTGGCAAAGGTACAAAAGCCATTTCTTTTGCCGATGTGGCTATGGAACAGGCCAGTGAATACGCTTGTCAAGACGCAGATTTCGCACTGCGAATTGAAGCACATCTAAAAGCACAAATGGACGATAAATTACTGAATTTATATGAAAATCTAGAATTACCTGTGGCACAAGTTCTGTTTCAAATGGAAAGAAACGGCGTACATTTAGACCGCACCGAATTAGCAAAACAAAGCACCGAATTGGGGGCTGCATTATTGCAACTGGAAAACGAAGCCTACACCGCAGCAGGACAACCCTTTAACCTTAACTCACCCAAACAATTACAAGAAATCCTGTTTGACAAAATGGGCATACCAACCAAAGGCTTAAAAAAAACCACCACAGGTGGCATATCCACCAATGAAGCCGTATTGGAACAACTCGCCCCCGATTACCCACTACCAAAAATTATATTACAAAACAGAAGTTTATCAAAACTAAAATCCACCTACACTGACAAACTGCCTGAAATGCTCAATCCACAAACAGGACGTGTTCACACCCACTATGCACAAGCTGTGGCAGTCACAGGACGTTTGGCAAGCAACAATCCCAATTTACAAAACATTCCAATCCGTACCGCCGAAGGTCGCCGTGTGCGCCGCGCCTTTACTGCACCTGATGGCTTTTGCATTGTATCTGCCGACTATTCACAAATTGAATTACGCATCATGGCTCATTTGAGTGGCGACAAAACCTTGATTGATGCCTTCCGCAACGGCGAAGACATACATCGCCGCACCGCCGCTGAAGTATTTGGTATTTCACCCGAACAAATTACCGCCGAACAACGCCGCTACGCCAAAACCATCAATTTTGGTTTAATTTACGGCATGGGTGAATACGGTTTAGCAAAATCACTGGGCATTGATGTCATGTCAGCCAAAATGTTCATACAACGCTATTTTGCCCGTTATGTAGGCGTTGCCGAATACATGCAACGTACAAAAGAACAAGCACAATCAAATGGTTATGTAGAAACTTTATTTGGCAGACGTTTATACCTGCCTGAAATTCATGCCAAAAATGCCAACGCACGTGCAGGCGCGGAGCGTGCCGCCATCAACGCACCCATGCAAGGCACAGCTTCCGATTTAATCAAACACGCCATGATTGATGTACAAAACTTCCTGCTTTCAGGCAGCCTGAAAACACGTTTGATTATGCAAGTTCACGATGAATTGGTATTGGAAACCGCCCAAAATGAACTGGATTTCATCAAACACAAGCTACCTGAAATCATGGCAAAAGCCGATGGTGGCTTATTAGACGTACCACTCTTGGCAGAAATCGGTTCAGGCGCAAATTGGGAAGATGCCCATTAAATCAATATGGTTTTAACTTCGTTTAAGCTTTCGACTTTCAGGCAGCCTGAAATACGGTTGCACAAAATACAGTCGTTTCAAATTAAAATACAACGAAAGTTGTGTGCGAATAGTACATAAAGGCTTTGGCAACACTGTACTATATTGTATTTTAAACGATTCCAAACACGAAACAAACGGCGGAGTTTAACAACTTAACCGTTTGTTGAATTGTGGTCAGATAGAATATTATGACAGTTTACGAAAAAAGCAGCCTGAAAAGGCTGCTTTTTTTATGAATGTGGTGCCCAGAAGAAGACTCGAACTTCCACGTCCTTACGGACACCAGTACCTGAAACTGGCGCGTCTACCAATTCCGCCATCTGGGCTTGAAAGCTGGCAATTCTAAATATCGTCCAATAAAACGTCAAGCAATATTTTGCACCACAAACCCAACAAGCCAGTAAAATCTTGTATTTTGATTTAAAATATCGATTTTCAAACCTTCTTTTTCAGGCATCCTAACAACGCCAATATAACACACAAACTGATTTCATACTGAAATTATCATGCGAAAAAGCAGCTTTCATGTTAAAATTCGCCATTTTAAATTCCCAAAGGCGCATCAAAATCATGGCAAGCCAGACTTTGCGCCGATTGTGTTTAAATTTTTATTTGTAAATTGAAAGAAAGGTCGCCATGAGCGCAACTGTTGAAAAATTGGAAAATCTGCAACGCAAGCTGGTCGTGTCTTTACCTTGGCTTGACATCAATGCCGAAACTGATAAACGCATCAAACAAGCACAACGCCGTGTTCGCGTGGACGGTTTCCGTCCAGGTAAAGCTCCTTTAAAAATGGTGGCTTCCATGTATGGCGCAGGCATTCAAAACGATGTACTGAACGAATTAGCACAAGATGCGTTTTACAAAGCCGCACAAGAACAAAATGTACGCGTGGCCGCGTTGGAACGCATTGAACCTGTTGAAAATCAAGAAAATTCAGCAAATTTCCAAGTGGCTTTCGTGTTTGAAACGCTGCCTGAAATCCAAATTGGCGATTTGTCTGCTTTACAAATTGAAAAAGCCGTTGCCGAAGTGGGTGATGAGGAAGTTAATAAAACCATTGAGATTTTGCGTAAACAACGCACACGCTACAACCGCGTAGAACGTGAAGCGCAAGATGGTGACCGTGTGATTATTGATTTTGAAGGGAAAATTGAAGACAAACCTTTTGCTGGTGGTACTTCACAAAACTACCCTTTTGTTTTGGGTCAAGGTCAAATGCTGCCTGAATTTGAAGCTGGCATAAAAGGCTTAAAAGAAGGTGAGAGCAAAGATGTGGAAGTTAACTTCCCCGAAGATTATCATGGTGCAGATGTAGCAGGCAAAACTGCGGTATTCTCGATTACCGTACACAATGTCGCCGAAGCCGTATTGCCCGAAGTGGATACAGATTTTGCCAAAGCCTTGGGCATTGAAAATGGCGATGTGGCAAAAATGCGTGAAGAAGTGAAGAAAAATGTTGGTCGTGAAGTAAAACGCCGTGTGAATGCACAAAATACTGAAGCTGTAATGAATGCTTTGCGTGAAGCGCATTCATTTGATTTACCTAAAGCTTTTGTACGCGATGAAGCGCAACGTTTGGCAGAAGAAATGAAACAAAATTTTGCCCAACAAGGTTTGGACGCCAAATCATTTGAATTGCCTTTGGATATGTTCATGGAACGTGCTGAACAACGTGTGGCATTGGGCTTGTTATTACCTGTTTTGATTGAAGAAAACAAATTACAAGCAAGCGATGAACAAATCAAGGAAATTGTTACTGAATTTGCCGACAGCTATGAAGATCCACAAGAAGTGGTAGAATGGTATTTTGCCGACCGCCAACGCTTAAATGGTGCAACAAATTTGGCAACCGAAGCCAATGTGGTTGAATTTGTTTTAGGTAAAGCCAAAGTAACTGAAAAACAATTGTCGTTTGATGAAGTGATGGGCGCGACTGCATAATTGCAGCGTGGCATAAACAAAAGCACCGTTGCATTGGCTACGGTGCTTTTTAAAGTTGAAATGCTGTTATGATGTTATTTTCAGTCAGCCTAAAAATCAAGACCACAAGGAAACCTTATGTTCCCCGAAATTCAAAACAATACCTTAATCCCTACTGTGATTGAACAAAGCGGACGTGGCGAACGTGCGTTTGACATTTACTCACGCCTGCTCAAAGAACGCATCATTTTCCTGATTGGTCCTGTAAATGACCAAACTGCCAATTTGGTGGTGGCGCAAATGCTGTTTTTGGAGAGCGAAAATCCCGATAAAGACATCTATTTCTACATCAATTCCCCTGGTGGCAGTGTAACCGCTGGCATGAGTATTTACGACACCATGAATTTCATCAAGCCCGATGTTCAAACCCTATGTTTGGGTCAAGCCGCCAGCATGGGCGCATTTTTACTTTCAGCTGGCACCAAAGGTAAACGCTTTGCCTTACCCAACAGCCGTGTGATGATTCATCAACCGTTAATCAGCGGTGGCTTGGGCGGTCAGGCCTCCGACATTGAAATTCATGCACGCGAATTATTGAAACTCAAAGAAAAACTCAATCAACTACTGGCCAAACATACGGGGCAGCCATTGGAGAAAATTGAACGCGACACCGACCGTGATAATTTCATGTCCGCAATACAAGCCGCTGAATACGGTTTGATTGATAAAGTAATTAATACACGCGCAGACGCAGCTGCATAATTAGCAATCCCCAATCATCATATCGCCTGCGATTTTTCAGGCAGCCTTAATCGGCTGCCTGAAACCTCCAACACAACCAAACTTTCAAACCTGTATTCATCATCTTAAATCAGGGTCTCTATTACTACATCATACGAATACAATTGCTTAAATTCAATTGAAAGGAAAACATCATGCGTTTCACATTTTCCCTTATTGTAAGTAGTCTGATGTTACTGTCTGCTTGTGCCACTACACCCGAACAAAAAGCCGCTCGCGCAGCCGCACAAAAACGTTATGAACAGGATTTGCAAGTGGCTTTGGCAGCACAATGCGACCCACAAACCGCCGCTTTATTGCGCCAAGAATTTGATAAACCCGAATTTACCAGTGAACAAGAACGCCAAAATTTCCGTTTGCGCTACATTGAAAAAATCAGCGACCCCATGTTCCAAGCATGCTACAAAATGGCATGGCAAAATCACATCAGCCAAGAACGTTTGCGCGAATTGGAACGTTATCATTATTGGGACGATTTTTATCCATGGCGCAGACCATTTGACAGTTGGTATTGGTAGTTTCAGGCAGCCTTTTACAGCCCAGCTTCATGCTGCCTGAAACCCCAATCTTTTTTTACTTTCAGGCAGCCACACCAATATGCACAACATCTTTGCCACTTTACATATTTTTTCCAAACTGTGTTTGCTGTTCGCACTGTTAATGTGGACACCTACATTGGTCTCTTATCTGTATCAAGACGATGCTTTTTATGTATTTGAACGCATTGCCTTTATAACGGTTCTGCTTTCCAGCTTGGTGTGGTTCTTAACTCGCCAACACCAACGCGAATTGCGTCCGCGTGATGGTTTTGCTTTGGTAACTGTCATGTGGCTTGGGTTTGCAATGATTGCCGCCACACCTTTGTATTTTTATTTTGACCAAATGCCTTTTATTGATGCATTTTTTGAAGCCATCAGCGGTTTAACCACAACTGGCGCAACAGTCATCACAGGTTTAGACAAACTGCCCCCTTCCATCAATTTTTGGCGACACATGCTCAACTGGCTAGGAGGTATGGGGATTATTGTATTAGCAGTTGCCATTTTGCCCATGTTAGGCGTAGGTGGTACACAACTGTTTAAAGCCGAAATACCAGGTATTGAAAAAGACAACAAAATGGCACCACGCATTTCACAAACCGCCAAACGTTTATGGTTAATGTATTTGGTGTTCACCATTTTAACGTGTCTCGCCTTACGCTTGGCAGGTATGGGCTGGTTTGACGCAATATGCCACGCCATGTCTGCTTTCGCTTTGGGCGGTTTTTCCACACATGACAACAGCATTGCCTATTTCAATTCCACTACCATAGAACTGGTCATCATGTTGGCAACATTGGCAGGAGGCATCAATTTTGCCAACCATTTCGTTGCAATACGCCAAAGAAGCTTGCGTCATTATTGGCAAAATGAAGAAGTCCGCGCCATGTTGGCCTTACTGTGTTTCAGTATTATTTTTGCTTCTTTATATTTATTTTATAAAGGATTTTATCCACTTTCCGATGCCATTCGTTATACTGCATTCAACTTCATTTCCATTGGTTTAGCAAGTGGTTTTGCCAATGCCGATTTTGCCACTTGGCCCTTAATCGTATCTTTGTGGATGTTTTTCCTGTCCAATATTTTAGCAGGAACAGGCTCTATGGGCGGAGGCATCAAAATGGCACGCGCCATCGCATTGGCAAAATTCACATTCCGCGAAACCACCGTTTTACAACACCCCAATGCCGTGCGTTCCGTCAAGGTCAATGGACGCAGCCTGAATGAAAAATTGGCATTGTCCATTATGGCATTTGTTTTCGCTTATTTTATGACCGTAGTGGTCTTCACATTTCTCATGATGGCATCAGGTTTGGATTTAGTAACCGCATTAACCGCGATTGTTGCCTGTATCACTAACGCAGGTCCAGGCTTGGGTTCTGTCGGTCCCGCACACAATTACGCCGCATTGAGCGAATTACAAAAACTGCTTTGCGCCCTGGTGATGCTGCTGGGACGATTGGAAATTTTTACGGTTTTGATTTTATTCACACCAGGATATTGGAAAAAATAAACTCATGTTTTTAAAATAATTAGAATAAATACGACAATGTAAAGAAATCTTTAAAAAATAATTTTCATTTAATATCAATCCCATAAAAACCGTTTCATGGAACACAATAGACATACCACAACAAAGCAGGCAGAATTCAAGGACTTGAAAACATTTCAAGAGGCACATTTTGCTTGTGCCAAATAATAAACATCAAACATCAATATATTTAAAACAAATTGAAATTGTTAAGGAGCTGAAAATGGCACAAGTAAAAATCAATGTATCTGGCATGACAGGCAAAGCAGATGGCGACCGTTTAGTGGATCAAACATCTAATGTACCTGGCGTGAAATTCGTCAATGCCAACCATGACGATGGCTATGTTATCGTAACACACGGCGATGGCTTTGACGAAGCTGCATTCAAAGCAGCTGTAAATGCCGCGGGGTTCAGCGCCTAATTCATTCTATTTCCAACAAACCGCTTCTGTTTTTCAGAAGCGGTTTGTGCTTTCAGGCAGCCTGAAAACAAACAAAACTTGTTATAATGCCCAACTAATAAACACCTCAAATAGGAAAGGGCAAACATGAAACTTCCTCAAATTCAAACTGAATATGCACAACATCTGCACGATTTTGAAACCAAAATCTTGCAAAACCACAGCAAAATTGAAGCATGGTTTCGTGCCCAATGGCAGCAACACCAACCCCCATTTTACGGCTCGGTGGACATTCGCAACGCAGGTTACAAAATGGCAAGTATTGATATGAATTTGTTCCCTGGTGGGTTCAACAATCTCAATCCCCATTTCATTCCGCTTGCCACCATTGCCGCCCAAGACGCGGTAGAACGCGCTTGCGAAACCGCCAAATCCGTGCTGCTCATTCCCGAAAACCACACGCGCAACACCTTCTATTTACAGAATGTTTTTGCCTTGTCCAACATTTTGCGCGATGCGGGATTTGAAGTGCGCGTGGGCAGTTTCAACCCCGAGCTGACCCAAGCCACCGAATTTGAAACCGCCTTGGGCAACACATTATTGATTGAGCCACTTTTGCGTACCGACAACCGTGTGCATTTGGCAGATGGCTTTTCCCCATGTTTCATTTTGTTAAACAATGATTTATCAGGTGGTGTACCCGATATTTTGCAAGGTTTGGCACAAAACGTGCTGCCGCCCCTGCACGGTGGCTGGACAACACGCCGCAAAACCCAACATTTTGCCGCCTACAATCAAGTAGCCCAACAATTTGCCGATTTAATTCAAATAGATGAATGGCACATCAACCCCTATTTTGAATATGTGGGCGGCTTGGATTTTCAAGAACGCGAAGGCGAAGACGCTTTGGCAGCAGCCGTTGAGCGCGTCTTGGCAAAAATCCAAGCCAAATACGATGAAAAAGGCATTACCGACCAACCCTTTGTGATTGTCAAAGCAGACGCAGGCACTTACGGCATGGGCGTGATGAGCGTGAAATCTGCCGATGAAGTCCGCAGCCTGAATCGCAAAAACCGCAACAAAATGGCAAAAATCAAAGAAGGCTTGGAAGTATCGGAAGTGATTGTTCAAGAAGGCATTTACACCTACGAAACCATGGACAATGCCGTTTGCGAACCCGTTGTGTACATGATGGACAGATTTGTGATTGGCGGTTTTTTCCGCGTGCATGAAGGTCGCCGCAACGATGAGAATTTGAACGCAGGCGGCATGGTGTTTGTACCACTAGACCAAAGCATTCCTAGCGCAGGCAGCGCAAATGACGCAGAAACGCAAGAACATTGCGAACGCGTTTTCGCACAATGGGACGAATTGGGCATCGCTCGCCCCAATGCTGAAAAAGTAGATTGCAGTAGCAACCGCTTGTATGTGTATGGCGTGATGGCGCGATTGTCGCTGTTGGCGGCAGCAATTGAATTGGCAAGACACCACTGACTAATCGCAGGCTGCCTGAAAACAAAATGGCATTTTCAGGCAGCCTGTTGCCGATAATGTTGATGACCCTATTTATTTTGTGCCACTCTATCTTGTTTGTAACCCAAAACAAAGGAAAGCATAACCATGTTTACCGCGCAACTGAATGACCCCAAAGACATTGAATTAACCGCCGATGCAGAATGGCTGCGTACTGCTTTATATGAAATGTTGTCGCAACACACCGATGAAATCGTGGTCAATACTTTAAAAATTTTGGAACAAGCCGAAGACAGCAGTTTGATTATAAATGAAATTCTACCGTCTCTAAGCGAAGAACAAACAGAAAATTTGATTACGGCTGTGGGCATATTTGCCCAAATTCTGAATATTGCCGAAGATGTACATCACCAACGCCGCCGCCGCACACATGAACAAGCTGGACGTTCCAGCAGCGATGGCAGCGTGGCAGAAACTGTCAAAAAATTGCAGGCGCAGAATTTAAGCCATACGCACATTCAGGCAGCCTTAAACCAAATGCGTGTCAGCGCAGTTTTAACCGCCCACCCAACCGAAGTACAACGCCAAGCAGTTTTGGTATCGCACCGCAAAATTCGTGCACTGCTGCCACGCCGTGAACATTGTGCCAATGCCGAAGAATTAGCACAACTGCGCCGTGAAATTGATACGGTTTTACTCACACTGTGGCAAACCAGTGAAACCCGCCATTTCAAAATCAGTGTAAAAAGTGAAATCACCAATGGTGTGAACATTTTCCCCATCAGTTTTTTTCAAGCCCTACCGCAACTCTATCGCCGCATGGAGCACCGTTTTCAGGCAGCCTATCCCGAGCTGAACATACCTAATATCTTGGACATTGGTGGCTGGATTGGTGGCGACCGCGATGGCAATCCTTTTGTGAACGCCGAAACGTTGCGTGAAGCGTTTACCCGTCATGCCGATGCATTGTTTCATCATTATCGCCGTGAATTGGAAACCTTGTATCAAGAATTACCTTTGTCCGTGCGCCGCGTAAAGGTCAATGACGGCGTATTGGTTTTGTCTGCCAAATCGCCCGACACCGAAGTAGCACGCCAAGAAGAACCCTATCGCCGCGCGATTGCCCACATTTTGTCGCGTTTGATTGGCAAGGCACACACTTTGGGCGTAAAACTCGGCTGCCGTTTTGGTACGAGCACACCCTACGACACGCCACAAGATTTTCTCCATGATTTAAATATCTTGCGCGATTCTTTACACGACAATGGCAGCACAGTTTTGGCAAACGCACGTTTGGCAGACATCATTCGCACAGCTTCAATATGTGGTTTCCACTTAATGCCTTTGGATTTGCGCCAACACGCCGACAAACACAACGAAACAGTTGCTGAATTGTTTGCCAAAGCTGGTTTAGAAGACTATTTCAGGCTGCCTGAAAATGAAAAACAAGCGGTTTTATTGCGTGAATTACAACACCCTCGCCCCTTATTCAGCCCCTATTTGGCATACAGCGACAGTACGCGTGCCGAATTGGCGATTTTCCGCGAAGCACGCCACATTAAAGACGGCTTTGGCGAACAAGCCATTTCTCAAAGCATCATTTCCAACTGCGAACAACCCAGCGATTTACTGGCACTTGCTCTTCTACTCAAAGAAAGTGGTCTTTTGACCCTCAATAATGGGCTGCCTGAAAGCCGCATCAATATTGTACCGCTGTTTGAAACCATTGAAGCCTTACAAAATGCCTGTGATGTAATGGAAAAATTGTTCCAAACCACTTGGTACAAACAACTTTTAAACAGCCGCAACAACATTCAAGAAATCATGCTTGGCTATTCCGACAGCAATAAAGACGGCGGCTACATCAGCAGCACTTGGGGTTTATACCAAGCCGAACAAAAATTGGTACAACTTTTCAGGCAGCATCACATTCAAATTCGCCTGTTTCACGGTCGCGGTGGCAGCGTCAGTCGCGGCGGTGGACCGTCCTACCAAGCGATTTTGGCACAACCCGCAGGCAGTGTGGCAGGACAAATCCGCATTACCGAACAAGGTGAAGTAATTACCGCCAAATATGGCGACCCTCATAATGCCACACGCAATTTAGAAGCCCTTGTTGCTGCCACATTGGAAGCCACTTTATTGGAAGCAGCAGAAGACCCTGATGCCGATTTGATGAACACGCTATCTGAACGCGCCTTTCAACATTATCGCGCTCTGATTACACGCGAAGGTTTCATTGATTATTTCTTACAGACCAGCCCAATTGAACAAATTGCCAGCTTGAATCTGGGCAGTCGTCCTGCCAGTCGTAAAACATTGACTCGCATTCAAGATTTGCGTGCGATTCCTTGGGTGTTTTCGTGGACGCAAAACCGTTTGATGTTGCCTGCATGGTATGGTTTTGGCAGCGCGGTAGCCGATTTGTGTGCACAAAATTCAGACAGTCTCAAAGCCATGCAAGAACACGCACAACACAATCGCTTTTTCCGTGCCATGTTATCCAATATGGAACAAGTAATGGCAAAAACCGACCTCACACTTGCCGCCCATTATGCAGAATTAAGCCAAGATGCAAAACACGGTGCTGCGATTTTTGATACCATTGCCGCCGAATACAACAAAAGTCGCCAAGCCTTACTGGACATTTTGCAAACCGACAGCCTGCTTGCAGACAACCGTGCGCTGGCACGCTCGCTCGCCTTACGAATTCCCTATTTGAATGCTTTGGGTGGTTTGCAAGTTGCGCTGTTGCACAAATTGCGCACCGAACCCGACAACCAGCGCATTTTGCAAATGGTGCATCAAACCATCAATGGCGTGGCACAGGGTTTGCGTAATACAGGTTAAATTTAAGGGCTGCCTGAAAACCTTATGTATTTTCAGGCAGCCTTTTATGAAAGTTCAATCATTGTGATTCAATATTTTAACGCAGATGATGCACTTTCAGGCAGCATTGCATCAGAAGCCGACTGCCCTTCTAATGCCACAAACGCATCTTGGTCATTGGGTGCTTCAAACAGTTTATCATTCAAGGTTACACGATTGTCCTTTAAGCTCAATCTGGTTTGTACCGTACCGTTTTCCCGTTTGATGTAACCCTCTGCATTCATGGTTTTAATGGTTTCACCCACCAACATACGAATGGTGTCGCTGATTTCTTGTTGTTCTTGTGCGCTGCTGGGGTCTTCTACGGTAAACAAACTACGCGCTTGGGTTACAGCAAAGTTTTCCAGCAGATTTTGCGACACATCAAAACCAATATCAGCCTGTGTTTTACGCACAATGGCAGCAAAATCATTTAAATCAGCCTGCTGCAAATCTTTAAATTTCAATTCACCTGTGGCGTTAATGTGTCCATCTGGTGTTTGAAAAGCAAATTGATGAATTTTAAATACAGGATTATGGGTAAAAATGCCTGCGCCTTCTTTGCGTACAGCGTCCAACACCAAATCATTCACATCGCCATTGTTTTTGTTTTGATGCGTGGTGGCAATTTGCGCCCAACGTTGTTTTAAAGCGGTTAGACTTTTGCTGTCTAAATGTTCAGCGGCAATGTCAATCGCCAATGGACCGTACTGTTCTTGTCCATATTGCAATTTCTCAAAGGCAAATGCACCACGACTGTTGATGAACCCTTGCTCATCTTGCTGGGTTTCTGTGCGATAAATCAAATTGCTGACGTTGACATCATTGGGAGCAATCGTGCCACTGGGGTTAATGAATGCGCCAATTTGCAAATCGGTTACCATATTGACCAAATCATTCAGACGCACATTGTAATCAATGCCTTGTTTCCATGCCAATTTTAATCCTGCTAGCTTGGTTTCTGACCAACCCAATGTCATGTCATGCTTGCCTTCTTGCGATTGGGCGGTCAAATTCAAATTGTCCAAGCTGATGCTGCCCATGTCTGCCAACTGTACCTGAATGCCTGGTAAATTGAATTGACTGCGGTATTCTGTGAAACCTTCTTGATAGGTAACTTGTGCGCTCATGCCTTTCCAGTTGATTTTGATACCCGACAATTCTTCGTAATCAAATGGGGCAACTTGAACCGTTAATTCACCACTACCATCTAATGCAATCACATTACGTGCCGTTGCAGGCGTGCTTTGCCCAAAAAAACGTGCCAATGTTTTGGCGACTTCAGGGGCATATTGAAACTCGGTTTCCACCACCGCACGAACTGGCTTGATGCCATCGGCAAACAAACCATGTTGAACGTGATTGACCATCGTAACAGGTTGGTCAAACAGTTTTTTGACATTATCAGGTAATTGTCCGTTAAGTTTGCTTAACATCGCAGGATGAAAACGCATTACTGTAGTTTCAGTAGAAGAAAACCAACCGCGCTGATATTCATGTGATACCACATCAAAAAAGAAAGTATCCGCAAGCGCACGGTGTTGGATTGCCAAACTTTGCTGGGCTTTGCCACCCATATAATATGGTGTGAAACCAAAAACCAGCGATAAAATGGCAAGAGTTGCGACAGCAGTCAAAATTTTTTTCATGTGTTTTTCAAACATTTCGTTCAATCAAAATGGCATCATCATAGCATATTTTGCCGACAACGTAGCTTTCAGGCAGCCTGTTATTAGGCTGCCTGAAAAGTTAGGTAAACGTTTTTAATCGTGTGCCAACGCATCTATTGGGTTAAGTTTAGACGCGTTTTTCGCTGGCACATAACCGAAAATAATGCCAATTGCGGTGGAACACAGAACCGCACCAACAATAGACGCAGTAGAAAAAGTCATGGCAAAGTCGCTGACAAAATGATTGAATACCACACCCAAACCAAAAGAAATCAGTACCCCTGACAAACCACCAATCAGACAAAGCAATACAGCTTCAATCAAAAATTGCTGCAAGATATTGCTTTGCCGCGCTCCAATCGCCATACGAACACCAATTTCTTTGGTGCGTTCGGTTACAGAAACCAACATGATGTTCATCACACCAATCCCTCCCACAACCAATGAAATCAAAGCAATAGATGAAATCAGCATGGTCATGGTGCTGGTAGTGGATTCAATGGTTTGTTTGATGCTGTCGCTGTTGCGTGTGAAAAAGTCTTCTGTACCATGTCGCGTCAACAGCAGTTCTTTGACGCCTTTTTCTGCTGTTTGTGAATCAATTTGGTCTTTGATTTTCACTGCAATGCTGCCTATGTGTTTTTCCCCACTAATTTGACTCATCACAGTGGTATAAGGGGCATAAAGATTAAGCGTATCCGAACCACCCATCATGTTTGTGCCTTGTTCTTTCACAATACCGATAACGGTAAGTGGACGTTTTTGCAGTAACACGATTTTGCCCAACGGATCTTCGCCTTCAGGAAACAGTTTTTTGGCAGTATTATCATCAATCACCACCACCTGCGCGTTTTCTTTCACATCAGCCGCATCAAATAATCTACCTCTGTTTAACTTTAATCCACGCACATCAAAATAGGCTTCGCCTGCACCATAAATATTGGCGGTTAAATCGATGTTTTGGTAAGTAAGTGTGCCGCCCGTACTGGTTGATGGCGTGGTGCTTTGCACATAACTTAATTGTGCCAAAGCCTTGCTATCCGCAACAGTTAGCGTTTTAATGCGACTGCGATTGCGGTCACCAAAACCTTTACCAGGAAAGATACTGATGGTATTCGTCCCCATAGCCGCAATGTCTTGCAAAATTTTCTCTTGCGAACCACGCCCCAAAGCCACCACCGATACCACCGCTGCAATGCCAATAATGATGCCAAGCATGGTCAAAAGCGAACGCATTTTGTGCGCCACAATCGCTTGCAAAGACATGGTACAGGCTTCTTGAAACTGGTCTTTGTAAAACACCAAACCATGTTTCTCTTGAATACTGACAACATCGCTGGGCGGAATTTGGCTGTTTTTGCTTTTATCCGCAATGATTTCACCATCTTTGATTTCAATCACACGATTGGCTTGGGCAGCGATTTTCGGGTCGTGCGTAACCATAATCACAGTATGCCCATCTTGATGCAAGCCGTGAATGATATCCATCACATTTTCGCCACTGCCGGAATCCAAAGCACCCGTTGGCTCATCGGCAAAAATGATTTCTCCACCATTCATCAAAGCTCGGGCAATGGAAACACGTTGTTGTTGCCCACCCGACAGCTCGCTGGGTTTATTGTTTTCTTTGCCCCGTAAACCCAATTTGTGCAACAAAAAATCCGCACGGCGATTGCGTTCCAAATGGGTCATGCCTGCATAAACCGCAGGCAACGCCACATTATCCCGCGCACTCAAAGCAGCCAATAAATTGTAGCGTTGAAAAATAAAGCCAAAGCGTTTTCGGCGCAAAGCAGCCAATTCATCTACTGTCATTTGAGCAGTTTGCATTCCTGCAATCGCGTATGAGCCTGTGCTGGGTGTATCCAACAAACCCAAAATGTTCATCAAAGTGGATTTGCCCGAACCCGATTGCCCCACAATTGCCACAAAATCACCCTTTTCCACGCTTAAATTGATGTTTTTTAAAACGTGAACGCGATTATCGCCTTCGCCAAAATAGCGGTTGATGTTTTTACATTCAATAAGTGCCATAAATCATCATGCCTTATGCCTTTGTTGGTTTTCAGGCAGCCTCAATCCTCATGAATACGGGCTGCCTGAAACAAATCAAAATCCCCTTCATTATTTATCGCATTCTAGGTGGACTGGTATTGCCAACAGCCCTGGCTTTTTCATCAGCCCCCATTTCCGACATGACCACCTTGTCGCCCTCATTCAAACCCGATTGAATTTCCGTATTCATACTGTCCTTCAAACCCGTTTGTACTTCTCGTTCTTGCACCTGATTGTTCTCCCCCAATACACGCACAAATTTCTTGCCTTCACGCGATTTAATGGTAACGGTTGGCACAATTAAAACCCCATCTGCCGATGCAATTTCAATCGTATTTTGTGTAGTCATACCGATTGCCAGTTTGCCATCAGCATTATCCACCAAAGCACGTGCATAATAGTAAACTGCGCTGGTTGTGGTATCTGTCGCTTTACTGTACGCACCTTTGGACATGGTAGTCAAACCAGGGTCAATACTGTCCAAAATCGCGCTCACAGGCTCATCAGGTTCAGACAAAATCGTGAAACGCACATTTTGCCCTTTTTTTACTTTGGTCATATCCCCTTCTGCAATTTGCATTTTATTGCTCATGCGCGACAAATCAGCAATTTGCACAATGGTCGGTGCAGTTTGAGTGGCATTCACAGTTTGCCCCTGCTCCACCACCAAAGCCACAACTGTCCCACCAGAAGGTGCGGTAATACGGGTGTAACCCAAATTTTGTTCTGCCGTATTAATGGCAATTTGGGTTTGCTTGATAACAGATTGCAACTCTTTGATTTTCGCTTGATTGCCTGCCAACGCATCTTCTGCACTCTCAAATTCTTCTTTTGAAACTGCATCTTGCATTGACAAAGTTTGATAACGCGTGTATTTACGTTGCGCGATTTTCAATGCCACCTGTGCCGATGCCAACTGCGCCCGATACGTTTCCAACTGCGCTTTTTTGGTATTAACCTCATTGATTTGGTTCACGTTGTCAATTTCCGCAATCAAATCGCCCTGTTTAACCACATCGCCAATCTGAACATGCATGCGCTTGATTTGTCCAGAAACCTGCGCTCCAACATCTACCAAATTGGTTGCCGCAATTTCACCTGTTGCCGAGACTGTTTGACTGATTTTGCCTCTCTTAACCGTTTCTGTGATATAAGAAACCTCATTTTTCGGGCGCGTGTAAGCATAAACACCCCAAGCCAAGCCCAACAACACCAGCACAGCCAATACCGTTTTTACCACTTTTTTCATTATTTTTCCGTATGTATATCAATGGATTGCAAAGACCCACATTTTAATGGTTTCTGGCTACCTAAAAAAGCCACACACTTAAATAAATCAAAACAATTAATTGAATTATATAAAAAAACACCAAATTCATTTACACAACTTTTATTTTATCACAGCAAAATAACACGATAATCAAGTACACTCAATGTCCATTTACCATTTTCAGGCAGCCTAACACATAAAAAATAACAATTAAAACCAAAATGATAAGTTCATTTTCATGATTTTTTACGAATCAACACTTGCCAAATCCCCACCAATCTGTTTTAATACACGCTTTCGCAACAAGCGGAATAGATTTAAAATGGGTGATTAGCTCAGTTGGTAGAGCGTCTGCCTTACAAGCAGAATGTCGGCGGTTCGACTCCGTCATCACCCACCACTTTTTGATTGATTGCTTTAACGGCAGTTAATCTACGCGGTGGTAGCTCAGTTGGTTAGAGTACTGGCCTGTCACGCCAGTGGTCGCGGGTTCGAGCCCCGTCCACCGCGCCAATTTTCAAATAAACCCTTTACAATTTTTTGTAAAGGGTTTTTTGCTGTGATTGCCATTTTCGGCTACCTAAAAAAACAAATTAAATATGGTCGCAGAATTGAAAAAGCACTACGGCGTTGCCAACGCTCCTTGTACTACTGTACACAACTCCCGTTGCCGCCTTGTATTGCTTTTTTTACTTCTACAACCATAGATTATGTTACACCATAACACAAAAACAGGTACAATCCATTTTTTACCCATCTGAACAAGGAAAAACACCATGTTTCACAAAACCAAACCGCTTGCATTCACATTAGCCCTGCTGTTTTCAGGCAACCTGTATGCCGAACCGTTGCAAGTAGTCAGCAGTTTCAGCATTTTGGGCGATGTAGCCAAACAAATTGGTGGCGAACGCATTGCGGTAAGCAATTTGGTTGGTGCCGATGCTGATGCCCATGCATATCAACTCACAGGTGGCGATGTCAAAAAAATTGCTGCCGCCAAATTGGTTTTGCTCAACGGTTTGGGCTTGGAGCAAGCCGATATCATGCGTGCTATCAAACAGAATAAAGTACCTTATGCCGAAGCCGCCACAGGCATCACGCCCTTAAAAAACGATGAAAATGCTGCACACCATCACCACCACGGCGAAGACGGTCATCATCATGACCACGGCGAATTTGACCCTCATGTTTGGCATGACCCTGTTTTAATGCAAAAATACGCCGCCAACATCACCACCGCACTCATTAAGGTCGACCCAGCAGGCGCAAGACACTACGAAACCCGTTTTAAGAACTACCAAAATCAACTGGTACAACTGGACAATTACGCTCGCCAACAATTCAATGCCATACCACAACATCAACGCAAAGTCATCACAGGACACCACGCCTTTGCCTATTTGGGTAAACGCTATGGCATCACATTTCTTGCGCCACAAGGTGTCAGCACCGAAACCGAAGCCTCAGCCAAAACTGTCGCAGCCATCATTCGCCAAATCAAGCAACAAGGCATCAAAGCTGTATTTACCGAAAACATCAAAGACGGTCGCATGGTAGAACGCATCGCCCAAGAAACAGGCGTGAAAATCGGTGGCAAACTGTATTCCGATGCTTTATCCAAGGGTACACCCGCTGCCACTTATGCTGATTTATTCCGTCACAATGTGCGCATCATGAGCGAAGCCATGAAATAAACCCAAACACCATAAAAAGGCTGCCTGAAAGCATATTTTCAGGCAGCCTTTTTGTTGCCCTTTCGCTTAAATCAGCCTTATTTAGGCGCAACCATTTCTTCGGGTTTCACCAACTCATCAAATTCCTCGCCCGTGAGCAATCCCAATTCAATGGCGGTTTCACGCAAAGATTTGTCGTTTTTGTAGGCGGTTTTCGCAACTTTTGCCGCGTTTTCGTAGCCGATTTTGCGGTTCAATGCCGTTACCAACATCAAAGAATGGTGCAAGAAATAATCAATTTTTTCAGGCACCGCCTCAATGCCCACCGCGCAATGTTCATTAAAGCTGTTGCACGCATCGCCCAACAAACGCACCGATTGCAACAAATTGTACGCAATCACAGGCATATACACATTCAACTCAAAATTGCCGCTCGCGCCAGCCATGTTAATCGTAACGTCATTGCCGAACACTTGGCAGCAAACCATGGTCAAAGCCTCTGCTTGGGTGGGGTTCACTTTACCAGGCATAATGGACGAACCAGGTTCATTTTCAGGAATGCGGATTTCGCCCAAACCACAACGCGGGCCCGAAGCCAACCAACGCACATCGTTGGCGATTTTATTCAGGCTGCCTGCCAGCGTTTTCAACGCGCCAGAGGCATAAACGCAAGCATCGCGTGCCGCCAAAGCCTCAAATTTATTGGGCGCAGTAACAAAAGGCAAACCCGACAATTCAGCCAGTTGCGCAGCAGCCTTAACCGCATATTCAGGGTGGCTGTTCAAGCCCGTACCAACAGCCGTGCCACCCAAAGGCAATTCATACAAATCGCGCAAAGCATCATTCAAACGAACCAGCGCATGGTCCAACTGATTCACATAGCCCGAAAATTCCTGACCCAAAGTCAAAGGCGTGGCATCTTGCAAATGTGTGCGACCGATTTTCACAATGTTGGCAAATTCTTTGGCTTTCGCGTCCAAAGTGTCGCGCAAGGTTTTCACAGCAGGAATCAGCAAACGGTTGATTTCAATCGCTGCCGCAACATGAATCGCAGTAGGGAAAGAATCATTGGTGGATTGCGCGTGGTTCACATGGTCGTTGGGGTGAACAGGTTGATAAGCCGCCAAGCCCGTGCCAGCCAATTCATTGGCGCGATTGGCGATAACTTCGTTCATATTCATATTGGATTGTGTGCCAGAACCCGTTTGCCAAACCACAAGCGGAAATTGACCCGCCAATTTGCCAGCCAGCACATCATCGGCAGCCTGAACAATCAAATCCGCCTGTTCTTGTTTAATGCGACCCAAGCCAGCATTGGTGATGGCGGCGGCTTTTTTCACCAAAGCCATCGCATTAATCAAAGGCAAAGGCAAAGTTTCGCCACCGATTTTAAAATTATCGCGGCTGCGTTGGGTTTGTGCGCCCCAATAGGCTTCGTTGGGAACGGCGACTTCGCCCATGGTATCGTGTTCAATGCGGGTGTTGCTCATGGTGTTCTCCTGTTGTGGACGTGTCTTAAAAGTAAATGATTATAACAATCAAATAGAATTTAGCAAGATGTTTGCTTTCATTCAGGCTGCCTGAAAAAAACATTCCGTTTCAGGCAGCCTATTGTTGTGCATGGTGCTTGCATCTTTGTAGTCGTATGTAGTTTTTTTCGCTATAATGCGCGCGCCACGCAATTCTGTGGCTTCATCATCACACAAATTTAAGGAATGAACATGACCCTCAAAATTGCCATCAACGGTTACGGGCGCATCGGTCGCCAAGTGGTTCGCGCCATTTATGAATACGGTATGCGCGATCAATTTGAAATTGTTGCCATCAATGGTAGCGGCGATTTGGCAACCAATGCCCATTTGATTCAATTTGACACTGTACATGGTCGCTTTCCCGCCAAAGTGAACCAAGATGGCGAACATCTGATTATCAATGGCGACAAAATCCCTTTCTTTTCAACACGAAATCCAGCTGAATTACCTTGGGGCAAATTGGGCGTAGATTTGGTCATGGAATGCACAGGCGCGTTTTGCAGCAAAGCCAAATCACAAGCACATTTGGATGCAGGTGCGAAAAAAGTCTTAATTTCAGCACCCGCTGAAAACGATGTGGACGCAACAGTAGTTTATGGCGTGAACCACGATATTTTACGACCTGAAATGACGGTAGTCTCCAACGGTTCTTGTACCACCAACTGTCTTGCACCGATTGCCCAAACCTTACACAAGGCTTTGGGCATTGAAAAAGGTCTGATGACCACCATTCACGCCGTTACCAACGACCAAGTCATTACCGATGTGCGCCACAAAGATTTACGCCGCGCCCGCAGCGCAATGGAAAACATGATTCCCACCAAAACAGGTGCAGCAAAAGCCGTTGGTGTGGTGTTGCCTGAACTCAATGGCAAATTAGACGGCTGGGCCATTCGCGTACCAACCATCAATGTTTCTTTGGTGGATTTGACTTTTGAAGCAGGTCGTAACACCAACGTGGATGAAGTGAACCAAATCGTCAAAACCGCCGCTGAAAGCTGCCTGAAAGGGATTTTGGGTTACAATGAATTGCCTTTGGTTTCAAGCGATTTCAACCATCAACCACAAGCCAGCGTGTTTGATGCGGCTTTGACCAAAGTATCCAACGGCAATTTGGTCAAAGCCTTTGCATGGTATGACAATGAATGGGGCTTTTCCTGCCAAATGCTGAACACAGCACGAGCCATGTTTGGTATGCCAGTAAAGCTGCCTGAATAAGAACTTGTATTCATCAAATCAAAGCTGCCTGAAAACCCATTTGGGGTTTCAGGCAGCCTATTTCATTTTTGCATCACAATAAAAATAAGGTTGCCAATCCCAAAAAAATCAAAAAGCCACCCGAATCAGTTACAGCTGTAATCAAGACCGAACTGCCCAAAGCAGGGTCTCGCCCCAATTTATCCATGGTTACAGGAATGAGTACACCCAATAATGCCGCCAACAACAAATTCAAAGTCATCGCCGCAACCATAACCAAACCGATACCCAAATTACCATACAACAACCATGAAATCACACCCATAACGCTGCCCCACAATGCACCATTAACCAATGCCACTCCCAATTCTTTTTTCAACAAACGCATGGCTTGTGTAGTGGAAATTTGGGCATTTGCCATAGCACGCACAATCATGGTAATGGTTTGATTACCCGAATTACCACCAATGCCCGCCACAATCGGCATCAAAGCGGCCAATGCCACAATCTGCGCGATGGACGATTCAAACGCACCAATCACACGACTAGCGACAAATGCCGTTACCAAATTTACAGCCAACCAAACCCAACGGTTTTTGACTGAATCCCAAACAGGGGCAAACAAATCTTCTTCTTCATTCAAACCTGCCATATTCAACATATCGGTTTCGGATTCTTCGCGAATCACGTCCACCATTTCGTCCACCGTTAAACGCCCAATAAGCTTCTTGTTTTCGTCCACCACGGGCGCAGTAACCAAGTCATAACGTTCAAACGCTTGCGCTGCTTCTGCCACATCATCTTCTGGGCGAAATTTAACCACATCACGTGCCATTACGTTTGCCACTTCTTCATCTGGGTCAGCAATCAACAATTTGCGAATGGGTAAAACCCCTTGCAAAACATCGTGTTCGTCCACCACAAAAATTTTATCGGTGTGATTGGGCAGACTATCAAAGCGGCGCAAATAACGCAATACCACCTCACAACTCACATCAGCACGAATACTGACAATCTCAAAATCCATAACTGCGCCCACTTGGTCGTCTGCATACGACAAGGCTGCCTGAAACTCAGCTCGCTCTTCTTCATCACGGTCCTTCAAAACTTCCGCCACCACATTTTCAGGCAGCACTTCCGCTAAATCCGCCAAGTCATCTGAATCCATGTCTTCCACAGCCGCCACCAATTCTTCGGTGTTCATGGATTCAATCAGGCTCTCACGTACCGAATCAGACACTTCCAACAACACATCACCATCTTCTTCGGGAATGGCAACTTTCCATACCAAAACCCGTTCTTTAGGTGGCAAATTTTCCAATACTGCCGCCACGTCCGCAGGGTGCAATTCATGCAGTATGCCAATCAGCATTTGCAGCTGGGCGTTCAAAAGCGGATTTTCAGGCAACGTATTGTCTTGAGTAATTTGGCTGTAAAAAGGGAGCAAGCGATTCGCAAGCTGATGAATGTGCTCGATGTCGTAATCCAAACGCGCAACATCGTCATTGTGGTTTTGAAGTTCCATAAACGCTCCACCTGCCTGAAACAGGAGAACGCTCAGGCAGGATTAGATAAGATTTTGATTTTTTTGATGCAGATAAAAAGATGTTTGACAACTGGGAAGGTCGTCCATAATTGTTTATTCCAAATAAAAACAACGCGTATTGTACACACTTTCAAAACATTACAGTAAAAAGTATCTGAATTTTTGGTGCATTCATTAACATAAATAGGCTGCCTGAAAATACAGTCGTTTAAAAAGAGTGGGTAACGCAGCATTATTTCTTATTTTAACGACCATAACATCAAATATTTTCAGGCAGCTTTCAATTTATACGAACCTTTTGAGCAGCCTTAATATGCCCAAACAATGACCATCAACGCAATTTCGCGCCAACCGTTTCGGCTGATTGAATTAATATTTGAATAATCGGCTCAACCGTTTCATCATTCAACGTGCCGTCATGGCTTTGCAACACAATTTTGACTGCCAAAGATTTGTGGTGTTCAGGCAGCCCTGCGCCACGATAAACGTCAAATAATTCAACTGCTTGAATATAATCGCTTTTCACCGCCCACAAAGCCGCTTGCAACACCGCAAAATCCACATTTTCAGGCAGCACAAACGCCAAATCACGGCGCACAGGCTGGAATTTGGAAATCGCCTGATAGCGCGTTTTTTCGCTTGCCAACACCGCCGCCATGTCCAATTCAAACAATAAAGGCGCATTGGGCAAATCGTATTTTTGCAACCATTTTGGGTGCAATTCGCCGATAAAGCCGACATTTTCGCCACCAATCAACACATTTGCGCTGCGCGTGGGGTGCAGCGCAGGGTGTGTCGCACGCACATATTCAATTTGGACATTTTGTCCAGATAACACGCTTTCCACGTCCGCTTTCACATCGTAAAAATCGGCAGCACGCGCTTTTTCGCCCCATTGTTCAGGCAGCACCGAACCGTAAACCAAACCGCCAAGTCGTTCATTTTGCACAAAAATACCGTTTTCTTTGCGGAAGGTTCGCGCCATTTCAAACACGCGCACGCGGTTTTGTTTGCGGTTCAAATTGTTTTGCAAAACCTCAATCAAACCGCCAATCAGCGTAGAACGCATCACCGAATATTGCGCCGCCAATGGGTTTTGCAAACAGATAGGATCTTGATTATTCGCAAAATCTTTTTCCCAATCCTCATTCACAAAAGCATAGCTGACAATTTCCTGAAAACCACGCGCTGCCAATTTTTGCGATACGCCAAAACGCGGATTTTTGTTTTCAGGCAGCCTTAACATCGCCAATTTGCCCGAAGTGTAATCGTCTGGAATGTTTTCGTAGCCATAAACACGCGCGATTTCTTCAATCAAATCTTCTTCTCTTTCAATATCATAGCGGAAAGAAGGCGCGGTAACGGTAAAACCATTTTCATTTTGGACAGGATTCAAACCCAATTTGTCCAAAATCGCCTGAATTTGCGCGCTGGCAATCGCCACGCCCAGCACTTTTTCCACACGCTCGGTGCGAATGGACACGGTTTGGGGTTCGGGCAAAATGCCTTTTGCTTCAACGATTTCGCCAGCTTGACCGCCACAAATCGCCAAAATCAATTCGCTGGCGCGTTCAATCGCGTCTCGTTGTAATTGGTAATCCACACCGCGTTCAAAACGGAAGGAACTGTCTGAACCGAAACCGTATTGTCTTGATTTTCCTGAAATGATTTCAGGTGTGAACCACGCGCTTTCCAAAACCACATTTTTCGTTTCATCGGAAACCGCGCTGGACGCACCGCCCATCAAACCTGCGATGGACAAAGCCTGTTTTTCGTCCGCAATGACCAGCGTATTATCTTGTAAAATCACGGTTTTTTCATTCAAACACGCCAAAGTTTCGCCATTTTGGGCGCGGCGAACGTGCAGGCTACCTGAAAGTTTATCCGCGTCAAAAACGTGCATGGGCTGACCGATTTCCAACATCACATAATTGCCGATGTCCACCAGCGCGGAAATGCTGCGAATCCCTGCGCGTTCAAGGCGTTGCGTGAGCCATTTGGGGGATTGGGCTTGCGCGTTCACGTTTTCAATCACGCGCGAAATGAAACGTCCGCAATCTTCGGGCGCGTCAATTTGCACGGCTTGTGTGCGCTTGCTTTCGGATTTAACTTTTTGAATTTGTGGAAAATTCACTTCGCAAGCTGTCAAAGCCGCCACTTCGCGCGCCAAACCTTTGATGCTCAAACAATCGGTGCGGTTGGGCGTGATTTTCAGCGTGAAAATGGTGTCGTCCAAATCCAAAAATTCACGGACATTTTGTCCAACGGGTGCGTTGTTGTCCAAAATCAGCAAGCCGTCCACGTCTTCAGGCAGCCCCAATTCTTTGGCGGAGCAAAGCATACCGTTGGATACCACACCGCGCATTTTGGTGGGCTTGATTTTGAAATCGTTGGGCAACAGCGCACCGTCCAGCGCACAGGGGACTTTAATGCCCACGCGCACATTGGGCGCACCGCAAACGATTTGCAACAATTCGCCTTTGCCCACGTCCACTTGGGTAACGTTCAGGCGGTCGGCATCGGGGTGTTTTTCCACCGCTTTGACTTCGGCAATCACCACGCCCGAAAAATCGGGGGCGGCTGGGGTGGTTTCTTCCACTTCCAGCCCTGCCATGGTAAGCAGGTGGGCGAGTTGGTCGGCACTTAAATTGGGGTTGGCTTGGGTTTTGAGCCATGAGTAGGGGAATTGCATATAAAATTAAATCCTAAAAGTTAAAATGAATGAATATTTTTGTATTTTATTAAATGAGTTTATGACCATTAGAAAGGTAGAAAATGGAATATCGTCGTCCTTTACAAAATAGACCAATGGAATGTTTCAATGGCGAGATTGCATTTTTATTTCCTGAAAGTGCTGGTCAAAAATTAGATGAACGGGCTGTAACATACCGTTTTTTGGCGCATCGGCGATTATTTGGCATGGTTTTTGATATTCTTCAACCCAATTACTTTTATCATGCATCCTATGACAGTGGCGTCATGATTGGCAGTTTTGTACGCAGTATGGCTGTTTCTCCTGATTTTACTTCACCTGGCGATGTGGATATTCTTGTGATGCCTTATGAAAATGATGAATTTGTTCTGTCTAAAATATTGGTGATAGAAATCAAAGTGATCCGTGCTACATTCATTCATCAGCAAAAATCGCCCAATCAATTTGGGTTTTCTCAAGCTCAAGCTTTACTGCGCCATGGTTTTCCATACGTTGCAGTTGGCCATTTGGTTACTTCAGATAACAGTCCTATGAAAGCATGGCGAGAAATGGGTGCAAGCAAAATTTTAAATGCGACTACAGGTCAATGTTCTCCTATCCAGATGATTCAGTTTGATTGTTTGCCTGTGGACTTATTGGAACGTGCGTATGGGCGACTTGCTCAACGTCGTCCGAATCCCAATATCGGTATTTTTACGGCTTATCCCATCTGTCAAGGTATGTTTTGTCCACAAGGTTTACCGGCAGAACCCAATCCATACGTGAATCGAGAACTTTTAGACAAAGTTTATGAATATTATCAAGCCAATTACCATACGTTTCTGTGGACTCGACGCAATCCGCCTTTGCACAAAGAAGCAACCCAAAAAACAGATGACTGTCTTGAATATTTATATAAAAAAATGCAAAAAGATTTTCATATTAAAAAATAGCTTTCAGGTAGCCTGTAATACACAAATATGCACACCCAATGATTTCTTGAAATTCCTTGCCAATTAAATTCCAATCCACCAAATCCACTTTCCAAGGTAAATTGCTTTCCGAAAAATCATCAGTTAATGCAGCACGTTCTGCCAATGATAACGGTTCATCGCCCAAAATAACCAAGTCCAAGTTTGGCATTGCCATTCACTCGTAAACCGAATGCCCACACGGCACGCTGGGGTATATGCTGTTGCAAAATGCTTTGTATAATGTGCCATTCTTCTTGCGAAATATTCAGCGTTTTCATAAAGCTGCTTGCAATTTTTGTTGCAAGAATCGTGCTTCTGCCAAAAATTTTTCAATGCCTTATACCACCACAATCGCGGTTTGTTCATCATAAGTGTGGCTGGTACGCGCACGCATATCACGATATTGTTTCCAATCCAACCCAATTGCTCAATAGAAGGTTTTGTTCATTGGCGGTACAGATTAAATCCTGAAAAGGCATGAAATCACATTGGCCTGGGTCGGCGGATGTGTATTCCAAATCGCGTTTTAAAATTTTGTAGCTAATTTCATAATTAAATTCAAAACGTTGAATTAAGCCATCGCGGTTTTATGTGTCGCTCGTATCTTGTTGATAACGCAGCCAGCCCTCTTCCAATCTCGCAACCGAATTGACAAATGTTTGAATATTCAATGTATTTATCTCAATTTAATTCCTTTTTCAGACTACCTGGAAATTCAAATAAATGCCGAAATGGTGTAAAAACCCAGCATTTTACTGTATTTTCAAGTTGCCTGAAATCCAGTCATTCAGTCGTTCCATAACAAAATCCGCCGACAAATATTCCTGTTCCAAACGCCCATGTTGTGATTGCAAGCATTGCCATGCTTCGCGTTCTGCTTCATGTAAATTTGGGGGTTCGGGTAAATGATGGGCAACGTCATCTGTCATAAAATCAGCAAATAAATCCAATACTTGCTTATTCATCATCAAAGAAGGCAGTTGCGGTAAATGCACCCGCGCTTCACTCAAAATCGTCAAACCGTGCGCGTCCAAATCGCCCCAATACGCCACTTGTTTTTCAAGTAGCCATTTTGCCGAAAACCACGCCGTGTTGCGCCCACCACCTGCAATCGCAATCGTGTCGGGCAAATTCGGCAAAGACAAAGCCGCCTGTTCATTTTCCACAATCAAAATGCGTTGCGCAGGCAAAGGCGTATGCTGCAAAGTGTGGCTGTTCAGGCGCAATAAGGGCAAATTTGCCAATGCTGCTTGTGTTTTCGCGCAAAGCGGATGAACCAACAACCAATCTTTTGGTGAAGTCGCACAATTGAGCCACGCCAACAAACCCTGTTCACAAACCGTTTCACCATGAATGGCTGCCATTAAATATTCAATCAAAGCAAAGTGTTGTTCAATAAATTTGCTGTGTGCGCCCACCAAAGGCAAAGCGCGTAAATAACCACCTCGCCCCATACCGGCGCGAAGTTGTAACACCACTTTTATCAGCATGGATAAGGTTTTTTCAGGCAGCGCGTCCAGTTCTTCTATTTTAAAAATCAAAGCAGTATGCGCGTGTGGTGGAAAATGCGTTTGCCAATCCGCCAAACGGTTTTGCCAACGCGACCACGTTTTTTCTTCGCCAATAAATTTCAATAAATCATGGATATTTTGGAAACACAATTCGCTGGGCAAATCCTGTTCGCCAAAATACGCCAATTTATGTTCCGCCCAAATCACATTTTCAGGCTGCCTGAACGCACGCCACGCATCCACAAATTGACGGTAATGTTCAGGCTGCGCCATTGCCTGTTTACCAGTCGGAATTTTTAAGGACAAAGTGAGCGGAAATGCGATTTCATTCAACAATATAGCACGACGTTTGGCAAACGTTTCCCAGTATTTTTTACGGCATTCGCTTTTTAATTGTTCAGGCAATTTGCCCCACGTTGAGCCACTCATGTTTTGCCTTTAAGTCTTTGTTTATCCAACTCTTCCCAAGTCATTTCACACAAATGGCTTTCGTGTGTCAGGCTGTTGCGTTCGGCGATGATGACACTACGCGCACTTTCTTGGGCAAGGTTCAAATTTTTGTAGGGCGTGATTAAATTAACGTGTAAACCCAATGCTTTAAACACGCGCAATACGCGGCGACTGACATTTTCGGCGGTATTGGAAAAGGCTTCGTCCAAAAAGACGGTGCAATACACAGGGCGGTCGCTGCCTTCAGGCGTGAGTACATACGCCAAACTTGCCGCCACAATCATGCCCGCAAATGCTTCTTTTTCGCCACCCGATTTACCGCTAGATGAACTCAACGTCTCAATCACGCGATGTTCATCGTGTTTGTCCACCACATCGGCGTAAAAATCCAATTGATAACGCGGGTCAAGCAAACGTTGGCTTTCCAAAGTATTGCTATCCATATGTTTTTTCAATACTTCTATCACATCTTGCAATTGACGGAAACGCAAATCTTGGTCTTCGCTGATGTAACTTTTGCGTGCTTGGGCAACTTTTTGGCGAAATTCTTTAACATGCGGATAATGCTCATTTTTTTGCCCCAAACGCAAATAATGATGCGCTTGCATGAATTCCGTTCGCGCCAAAACCGCATTGATTTTCTGAATACGCTCTTGAATATCTTGATGAATTTTAATGAACATTTCTTCAAAACTCATCAAAGATTGCGTGGAATGTTTGTTCAAACGCTCGGTTTGTTGCTCCACCAATTCAGGCAAGCCTTCATTTTGCAAATGCCGCAAATGCGCGATGTAATCAGGCAAAGCAGCCTGAAAATCGGTTGCCCATTCCACCGCATAAGCTTGCCATTCAGGTTTATGGCGGAAAGCCGACATAATGCGCTCGGCTTTTTTCTCCACATCGGCGCATTGTGCTTGGGCTTTGTCGTGCAAATTTTCCAAATGCTGTTGCGTGGCACGTAAAGTTGGCTCATCAACACTTTTTTTTTCAAAATATTGAACCAATAGAGCACGCACATCATCACGAATAGACAATTGGGCTTTTTCCGCATATTGTTGCAACTCACGCTCTGTATGCTGCTGTTTTTCTTGCCAACTTTGTTCTTCTTTATTCGCTTGAATCAACGCCATTTGCACGGCTTGGCTGTGCTGTTTGGCTTCTTCCCAACGCTGCTTGGCCAACTGCATATTACCCTGATTGTGCAACAATGCTGCTATTTGAGCGCGTGTTTCGTTGAGCTGAAATTCAATTTGTGGCACATCAATATCAGTCCATTGAATATGAATGAATTTTTCCCAAAGACTTTTTTGCGTGGCAATGCGATTCATTTGCTCACGTGCCTGATTCAATTTTTGGGTTTGCGCGATTTTTTCTGCTTGAATATGTGCCAATTCACTTTTCAGGCTGCCCAAACGGGTTTTATTGGAAAACCCCAAAAACCATTGATTTTTATCATTAATTTTATAATTGTCTTTTTTCTCGCTGCGACCGCGTTCCCAATGCTGCAAGCCTTCGCGGGTCATGGAAAACGGGGTGCGTTCAAATTCCGCCATATTTTCCGCGCAAAACACATCTTTTTGGTGCAAAAAACCGCGCAACCAATTTTGATAAACGTGTTCGCGCCAAACCAGTTTTGCCAAATAACCTTTTTCTTTAAATTCAACGTCTTGTGTTTTATCCAAATCCACTTCTTGTACACGAATGTGCGTTCCCATGTGGCGAGTGTTAAGCCATTGATTAATTTTGTGAAACTCGGATTTAGGCACCAGTAGAGTGGTTCGTAAACCGCCCATAGCGCGTTCAATCGCGCCTTGCCAATCGCGGTGTTTTTCCGCCACTTCCACCATTTCTGCGATAAACATCAAAGTATTAGGCGCAATATTGAAGGCAGCCTGAACTTCATCGCGCCATTGTTGCTGCTTATTGGGCAAACTGCTTTTTTGCTGTTCGGTTTTGGCAATTTCATCTTGTAAATCATAAATTTGATTGTTCAACAAACTCAATTTACCTGCTTCCAGACCAAATTGCTGTTCAGCCGTTTCCTGCGCTTGTGCCAATATCGCCATTTGCTCATCGGCTTGCGTCTGATGTTGGGCAAAAATATCGTGGTTCACATCATCACAAATATTCAGTTGGCGACACAAAACCTGATAATTTTCGGCAGCCTGAATAATTCTATCGTATTCTTTTTGCTGGTTTTTTTCTTTTTCTGACAAAACCGCAATGCGTTCACCACCCGCTTGCAAATATTCCGCATGGCGTTGTTCTTGCATTTCTTGTGCATATTGAACACGTTGTTTTTGTGTGATAATTTCTTGCTCGGCACGTTTCAGACTGCCTGAAATCACCGCCAAATGTTCACGCAAACGCTCGGTGCGATATTGCGCGTAATAAATCGGCAAGGCTTGACGTTGTGCGGACAAAGATTGCACTTGTTGTTGATTATGTTGCCATTTTTCTTGTAAATGGGGCAAATCTTTCAAATGATTGACTTGGGCGCGCGCGTCCAACATTCTGGCATGAATGTGCGCCAAATCGTCAAATTCCGCCACAATTTTGCGCGCTTCATCGCGAATATTGCTCGGTTCAAGCACCAATTCACGAATCAACTTGGTCAAATCATCAATTTTTTTCAAACCCAAAGCGCGTGACAACAAAGCTGGTGCATTTTCATTGTCCATAGACAAACATTGGCGATAATAGGCTTGATAGTCCTTGAAGCGTTCATCAAAACTGGTAATGTGTTTTTGCGTTTTAAGCCATTGATTAAATGCACGAATATTGCCTTCGCTCAATGCTTGTAAAACTTCTGGCAAACGCACATTGCCTTTTGCCACCAAATAAATGCGTTTGATTTCACTTAAACTGTTTGCGCCTGCATTCAACAATAAAATGGTTAACAATGTGATTTCATTGCCATTTTCACTGCGATACAAAGCGCGTAATGCTGAAATGACCGCACCGTCGCGTTTGTGTTTCACACGCGTGTTTGCGCCTTCGTGATCTGCACCAAAACTGCCGCGCACATAAGACAACACGCTGCGGTCGCTTTTATCGCCCTGTGCCGCCGCCACATTGAAAGCCGCGCCACGCATGGGCAATAGCAACGCCATCAAACCATCAATAAAAGTGGACTTGCCCGCACCGTTGTCGCCTGTGATGAGCGTGCCGTGCGGGTCAATTTTGGCAGTGTGGATATTTTGAAATGAACCCCAATTACACACCGAAATTTCTGCCAAACGTATGGGGTCGGTGGGAAACAAAGCGGTACTATTCATGTGGTTTCTGCCTGTTCAAGCTGTGCTTTGTATGCCTGAATAAAATCATTTAATTGATTGGTATCAAGTATATAACGAATAAGTGGTGTGATTTCAAAACGGTCGTCATCATTGTGCATTTTCCGAATGATTTTGCGTTCGGCAAAACGTTTCAGGCAGCCTGAAAGTTTGCTTTTGTCGGCTTTTTCGCGTTCATGTGCCTGCATCATTGGCAAAATATTCGCCAACAAACGGTCTTTGTCCATCATGATTTTTTGTTCGCCTGTGGTTTCACGCTCCTGATAATGTTTGCGTAACGCCAACAAAACCAACGTGTCAAACACAGTCAGCGTGCGTGGCGTGATTAAACTGCGTGCATCTTCTTCATCTTCATTGGCGAAAACAGTGTCATCATCAAGTTGCTGATTTTCCAATGTAATAAATGCCACGCCATTTTTCTCGTCCAACATCAAATACAAAAATACGTCCGCCAAATGTCCACGAATTTCACCTTGATAACGGCAAATGGTCGCAAAAATATGCGGTTTATCCGCCGCCAATACCACGCCTTGTCGCATTAAATACACCAGCGCTTGTCGCGCTTCATCGGGCATACGCGGATTTTCAGGCTGCCTGAAAACATCATTTGCTGAATTGTCTGGATTTTCATTCATGATTAAATTGCCAAATCATCTAAATATTCAGGGAATTGCGTGGCTGATACGCGCAAAAGTGGCACGCGCACCAATAGTTTTTGCGCATTTTCATCTTGAATCATCAATTCTTCAAATTCTTCTTTTAAATCATTATCTTGATTATTTTCAGGTAGCCTGTTCAACACCGCCCGCAACACACGATAATACGCCACCAATTCTTCCATGCCACGCTCAATGGGTCGTGCCATGACCAAACTCGCCAAAGTGTGTGCTTCATCAGATTGGCAAATAATACTCTGCAAAGCCACCGCAATCGGGCGAATCTGCACCGCATTCAAACGCTGTAAAATCTGTTCGCTGGCTTCATGGCGATTAACGTGTTCGCTGATGTAGGCAGCCTGAAAACCGCCGTCCGCAGGGTGCAATTTCATACTTTGCGGCGATGAAATCTGAATTTTGCCCACATTCAGTTGCACATTTAAAGTCGTGTCCACATTGACATGATTTTCGCGCAATAATATTGCCAATCGTTCCAACTCACGAATTTTATTCACAATAACCTGATTTTCACTTGCCACACCACTTTCCACATAAGCGCGTAATTCCTGCTCGGTGCGGCGACGTACAGTAAAAACGCGATTGCTTTCGCGGGTCAATTCCGTCAGCAAACGCGCCAAAAATCGTTGTTGTGGTGGCGACAAATGTTGTGCCGATTCACTTTGTAAAATCGCCAATAATTGAGTGCGAAATTCTTCTTGCCGATTGGGATCGCTCAATAATTCATAAAAACCATTGAACGCGCTGCCTGCTTCAGTTCTTTCTAAAAATTTTTCTTTTTCAAATACTTGTTGCAATAATTGTCCACGCGACAAATCGCTTTTAATCATGATTTCGCGTGTTTTTTTGTCCAACTGGCGAATTTGGTCTTCAATATAACGAAAATCATGGGTCAAACCTGCTGCCAAATCATGAATTTGGCGCAACATTTCGCGTTCTTGTTGCACCGAATACTGTGGCGTGAAACCTGTTTCCAGTTGTGCGATTTCTTGTTCAATTTCAGCACGTTTTTGTTGCAAAACCGCCAAACGCGCCATTGGATTACCGCCAAATCGTGCCACAAAATCACGCACCGCATCTTGTACCAAACGCAAACGTGAAGCGGTGGTTGTTGCCACGCGTTCATCTAATCGGCGCACAAAACACAAGGCAATTTGCGCCGCATCGGTAGGCATCAGTTGGTCGTCCAGTTCTCGTAACCAACCTTGTTTAATCCATTCGTTCAAATAGGTGCTGGCGGGCGTTTCGCCTTCTTCCCAGAAACCCGATTCGCGATTTCGCGCAATTTCACCGTCCAACAACAAACGCGCTTGTCCATAAGCAATCTCGTTTTGTTCCGCAAATATGCTTGCCAAAAACGCCAAAATGGTCGGCGCTCGGCGCGCTTGCAACAGTTGCCAAGCCGCATTTTCTTCGCTCAAACGCTGAAATTGACTTTGATACAGGGCGAAATTCATGCATGGATTTCCATTTATTTTATTGAAAATACAAATTTTTCAGGCAGCACTTACAGTACACGGCAATTTTTGATGTTGCCACGAACCTACCCACTCCCCCTATACAAGAATACAAGAATGAGGGGACAGATTGTAGGCAGCCAAACAATTTTTGGCGTGTATGGTAAGGCAGCCTGAAAAATCATTTCTGAAACTGTTTCAAAAAATTCAAGTCATTATCAAAGAACAAACGCAAGTCATTCACGCCATAACGCAACATCGCAAATCTATCCAAACCAATGCCAAACGCGAAACCCGTGTATTTTTCAGGGTCAATATTCACATTTTTCAAGACGTTGGGGTGAACCATGCCGCAACCGCCCACTTCCAGCCATTTGCCGTTGTCGCCCATGATGTCAATCTCGGCAGACGGCTCGGTAAACGGGAAAAAGGACGGACGGAAACGCACTTGCAAATCATCGCGTTCAAAAAAGTTGCGGATAAAATCGGTAAACACGGCTTTCAAATCGGCAAAACTCACGCCTTCTTCCACCCACAAACCTTCGCATTGGTGGAACATGGGCGAGTGGGTCGCGTCCGAATCCACGCGATACACGCGACCTGGGGCGATGATGCGAATGGGCGGATTTTGCTTGTCCAGCATATAGCGGATTTGAATGGGGGAAGTGTGGGTACGCAGCACATCGCCATTTTCCACATAAAAGGTGTCTTGCATGGCGCGCGCGGGGTGGTTTTGGGGGATATTCAGGGCTTGGAAATTGTGAAAATCATCTTCAATTTCAGGTCCATCGGCAACGTCAAAACCCATGCCGTGAAACAATTCCACCACGCGCTGTAAAGTCAAAGTAACGGGGTGCAAACCGCCAGCACTTTGCCCACGCGCAGGCAGGGTAATGTCCAATGCCTCTGCCGCGAGTCGTGCTTGTAATTTTTGTTCTTCTAATTGGGCGCGTTTGTTGTCGTAGGCTGCCTGAAATTGGTTTTTGCATTCGTTGATGTGTGCGCCCACGGTTTTGCGTTCTTCGGGCGACATCTGCCCCAGTTGTTTCAATAAAACATTCAGTTCGCCTGTTTTGCCCAAATATTGGGCTTTGACGAGTTCAAGTGTTTGTTGGTCGGCGGCGTTGGCGATGGCGGCAATGCCGTTTTGGGTGATTTGGGTGGCGTTGTTTTGCATGATGGTCTCAATGACTGATTGTGATGAATTTGAAAATTAAAATGGACTATTTTACCTGATTTTGTGCATACAGACGATGTGGCTTTCAGGCAGCCTGAAAACACAAGGGAATATGAAACCCTTCTATAATGCAAAAATATTTCAGGCAGCCATTTTTTAATTTGGCTGCCTGAACATCGTTTTAACTCAACAAGAGCGCATCATCGGTTACTTTCTCGCCACGCGTTTTCTCAAACATATCCAGCAAATCGCGCACCGTCATGCCCTTGCGCTCATCACCCGACACGTCCAGCACCACTTGTCCTTGATGCAACATAACGGTGCGGTGTCCGTGTTCCAACGCCTGCTGCATGGAATGCGTTACCATCATTGCCGTTAATTTTTGTTCATTGACGATTTGGTCGGTCAATTCCAACACAAAGGCGGCGGTTTTCGGGTCAAGCGCGGCGGTGTGTTCGTCCAACAGCAAAATTTTGCTCGGCTGCAAACTCGCCATCAGCAAACTCACGGCTTGGCGTTGTCCGCCCGACAGCAAGCCAATGCGGTCGCTCAAACGATTCTCCAAACCCAGTTTCAGCAAAGCCAATTTTTCGCGGAAAAATTCCCGATTTGCCTTGTTCAACGCGCCAAATAAGCCGCGCGACTGTCCGCGTTTGTATGCCAACGCCATGTTTTCTTCAATGCTCAAATTGGCGCACGTTCCCGCCATCGGGTCTTGAAACACACGCGCCACCAAACCTGCGCGTTTGTGTGCAGGCAGCCGTGTAACGTCCGTGCCGTCAATGCGTATGCTGCCTGAATCCACCAAAATATCGCCACTAATCGCGTTCAGAAACGTGGATTTGCCTGCGCCATTGCTGCCGATAACGGTAACAAATTCACCGTCTTTGATGTGCAAACTCATGCCGCGCAGGGCTGGATTTTCAATCGGCGTGCCTGCGTTGAAGGTGAGTTTCAAATTGTCTGCTTTCATCATGGCGTTATTTCCTTGCTTTCAATTTCGCTTTGATTTGCGGCAACAGCATTACCAACACCACCAAAATCGAAGTAATCAAATTCAAATCCTGCGTTTTCAAGCCCCACGATGACAAAGTTTCGCTGCCCATCGCCACCATGATGAACAATCGGTAAACAATCGAACCGAACAACACCGATAGCGTAATCAACCAAATTTTTTTGCTGGGCAATAAGGCTTCGCCCAAAATCACGGCTGCCAAACCGAACACAATCGTGCCAAGACCTGCGCTCACATCTGCACCACCAACCAGTTGTGCGAACAATGCGCCAGCCAAAGCAATCAAACCGTTGGACAACGCCATGCCCAACATAATCATGACATGGGTGGACACGCCTTGCGCTTTTGCCATGCGTGGATTGGCACCTGTGGCGCGCATTGCCAAGCCCATTTCGGTGCTGAAAAACCAATCCAAACCCAATTTAATCAACAATGTGAATACCAGCAAAATCAAAGTGTTCTGCCAAATGCCTGTGCCTAAAATCGGCTTGAACATATCAAAAACCGTGTCCGTGCCGAGCAAAGGGATATTGGGCGCACCGCCCACGCGCAAATTGACGGAATACAATGCCGTCATCACGATAATCCCCGATAAAAGCTGCAAAATGCCCAATTTAACGTGCAAAATTGCCGTCAATAAACCCGCCAACGCGCCAGCCGCAAAACCGACCGCAATCGCAATCATCGGGTTCACGCCAGCCGTCATGCACACGGCGCAGGCAAACGCGCCCAATGGGAAACTGCCGTCTGCCGTTAAATCGGGGAAATCCAAAATGCGAAACGAGAGCAACACGCCCAAAGCCACCAGCGCAAACACCAAGCCCGTTTCAAATGTGCCAAATAATGCCAATAAGGACATGAGATTTCCTTAATTAAATCAAAATAGAAAATAGAAAATGGATTTTCAGGCTGCCTGAAAACACATTCCAATAAAATTTAAAAATACAGTTTGGTAAAAACACAAAAACAGGGTCAATGTCGCGCATTACCCCGTTTTAACGTTTCAGGCTGCCTGAATGATTATGCCACTTGCTTAACCTGAAAATGCTGCAAAGTTGGGTCATGCTCATGAACTGCTAACAAATTGATGACCCACACCATAACTCACGCCGTTGACAAAAGTGTTGCGGTCTTTGATTGACTATTACCATCCCTGTTTCGGTTGTGGCTAACACAAAGGATAGGGAGCGAGAAATGTGGTTTCTCATGTAAAAATATCCTGAAATAAAATGGAAAAATGGCTTTCAGGCTGCTTTTTACACAAAAGGCAGCCTGAAAAATACCATTATTCTACCACTTTTGTGGCGGCATTTTTTACTTCATCAGACAGTGTAATGCCTTGTTCTGCTGCATGTTTGTTGCTGATGTGCAAATCAAATTTGCTCATTTTATGCGATGGGATTGTGCCAGCCGATTCGCCTTTCAGAATGCGTGCAGCAATTTTGCCCGTTTCCGTGCCGATGTCGGTGTAGTTCACGCCCAAAGCGGCTGTTGCACCACGCGCCACCGAATCTGTATTGGAAGCCAGCAATGGCACTTTGATTTCGCCAGCCGCTTTTTTCATGGATTCAAACGATGAAACCACATTGTTATCCAAAGATGTGTAAATCAGTTGTGCTTTGCCACCCAAGCTGCGTGCAGCAGTTAAAACATCGGTGGTACGCTGTGCTGGCACAGCAGCAACTTCAATGTTTTGCTTGCCCAATTCCGCTTTCAGTTGGTCAAGCACGACTGTGGAATTGACTTCGCTGGGGCTGTAAACGTAGCCGACTGTTTTCAATTCAGGTACGAGTTTTTTCATCAAATCAATTTGCGGTTCAAGCGGCAACTGGTCGGATACGCCCGTTATGTTGCTGCCAGATGCTTCCCAAGATGATACCAGTTTTGCCGCCACAGGGTCGGTTACTGCCGCATAAACAATGGGGATTTCTTGCGTGGCAGCCGCAACAGCTTGTGCGCTTGGCGTGGCAATGGCGATGATGACATCGGGTTTATCGCCCGCAAATTTTTTGGCGATTTGCGCGGCTGTGGTCGGATTGCCCTGTGCAGATTGGAAATCCACGGTCAAGTTTTTACCTTCTTCAAAGCCTTGCGCTTTCAGCTCTGCCAATGCACCTTGACGCACGGAATCCAAAGCGGGGTGTTCCACAATGGCGGTAATGGCGATGCGTTTGTTGCCTGTGCTGGTTGGTGTACTTGCTGTGGAAGCGGCTGCTGTGTCGGAAGCAGCTTGGGGTTTTGAGGACTGGGTTTGCTGCTGTTCACCACACGCGGTAAGCAGCGCAAGCGATAGAATGCTGCCTGAAAAAATGGGACGTAATGTCATTATCATGATAAATAACCTTTTTAAAATTAAATTGTTACCACTACTCTCCCACAAACAAGAATCAAATATTCTTGTTTGTCGTTGATAAATCATAGCGTTTTTTGCATACTTTTCAAGATGTAAGTGAATGAACCTTAATAGAAAATTGAAAATTTAATTTTATATATTTAATGGTTTGAATTATTTTATTGTTGATTTCTTAACAAGAAAAACACAAACTGTGTTTCTTTGTAAAATTTAGACAATAATTATTCTTTTTCAAGAAGATGTTTGATTGTGATATGTTATCAATGTACCACAAAACCCATTCAGGAAACCTAAATGGGCTTGGATTATGTTATGTAACTTAGATTGATTAAGTTGATGTTTTGTTTCCAGCGATATCTACTGCTGCAGTAAACAACACATCTGTTGATGAATTGAGAGCAGTCTCCACAGAATCTTGTATCACACCAATGATAAAACCTACTGCCACCACTTGCATGGCAATATCATTGGGAATATTAAATAAACTACATGCCAATGGTATCAGTAATAGCGAACCTCCTGCTACTCCTGATGCTCCGCATGCACTTATGGTAGCAATCAAACTCAATAATAATGCGGTTGTAAAGTCTACTTGTATGCCTTGTGTGTGTGCCGCCGCCAGTGTCAATACCGTAATGGTTATAGCTGCACCTGCCATATTAATGGTTGCTCCCAAAGGAATGGATACAGAATAAGTGTCTTCATGCAGATTAAGTTTTTTTGCCAATGCCATGTTCACAGGAATATTAGCAGCTGACGAACGTGTAAAAAATGCAGGCACACCACTTTCTCGCAAACATAGCATAACCAAAGGATAGGGATTTTTCTTAATTTTCAGGAAAACAATCAATGGATTAATGATGAATGCCACACAAAACATACAGCCAACCAAAACCGCAATTAATTGCCCATACTCTTTAAACATTTTTTCAAAGCCTGTTTCAGCTACGGTTACTGTCATTAAACCCATAATGCCCAATGGTGCAAAACGAATAATCCAACGTACCACTTTAGAAACAGCTTGGGATAAATCTTCAAGGACTGTATGCGTTGCCACAGAGGCATAACGTAAAGCAAAACCCAGTACCAAAGCCCATGCCAAAATACCGATGTAATTAGCATTTGCAAGTGCACTAACAGGATTAGCGACCAAGTTCATCAATAGATTTTTCATTACTGCCGCAATACCCGTTGGGGGATTAAGGGAAATCTCTGGTGCTGCCACCAATGTGATGTAACTGGGAAATATAAAACTGGCTGCAACTGCAATAGCCGCAGCACTAAATGTACCTACCAAATAGAGTACCAAAATGGGACGAATATTGGTTTGTGTACCCACACGATGTTGTGAAATGGCTGCTGTGACCAAGATGAAAACCAAAAATGGGGCAACTGCTTTTAATGCGCCTACAAATAAATCACCCAGAACACCAACGGAAGATGCTGCTTCTGGAAATAAACCACCAACCAAAGCTCCTGTTACCAGACCAATAATAATTTGCCAAATCAGGCTAATGCGATTGATTATTTGAAAAAATATAGACATATGCATCTCCTTAACAATGCGTTTTCAGGCAGCTCAAAATAACATCATTTATTTCAGTCAAAACCTGCTAAATTAAATTTGTCAAAATTGAACAAACCAATATTAGATATAGAATAAAACAACAGCAACTACCGCGTAAAAATAACACATAAGGTTGCTAGGTGGCTATTAACAATTCAAAAAAAGGCAAAGAGTTTAAAATGTTGTTTCCACACAAGCACCTTTAAACCTTTGCCATATCCCGAACCACATTGAGCAATCAAACATGGTTAAGACTGCTGCCTATTTTGAAACAGCTTGGCATATACTGCAAGAAAAATTTACACAAAACATTTGAAGGTATTCTGTTTCATTTACGTACCAGTTACCAAAAAGCATTTTGGCGCAGTCGCAACGCGGTATGATAAATTAAAGCACAATTACGAAACGACTGTTTCATTAGCTTGTACTTTGATTTGATTGACAATTCAAGCACAAAGTTGGTTTTGCAGATAAAAACGGTACAAGTGTAGGGTGCAACTTGTTACACCATTTTTCTGATGTAATGGTCTTTTCAAATACAAAGTAGGACAAGGCGACAACGAGGGTCGTCTACAAATCATACATAAGGGCGTTAACAACGCCGTAATACTTTTTCGCTTTTACGACTATATTTCAAGATGGTTTAACGCGGTAACAAAACCCCTCGCCACCTGTTCCATCTATTTGTCTAACAAAAATTTTATTGGAATCCACTTCATCACGCGTCCATTGTAATTTCACTGTTCGTTCGGCTTCACTGCCCGAATTGTCGCTTAATGCTTTTTGCCAATCATCGGCAAATTGCGCCAATTCTTTGGATTGTGCCAATACCGCTTGCGTTTTTTCATTATGTCGCGGTTCAACAGATTGGGTAATACGGGTTTCCGTTAAAATACCTTTATCAAACGACCATGTACCTGATGATTGAACCGCAAAAGTCAAAACCGCATCAGTACCAGTAAACGTTCTGACTATCCCTGAACTTTTGCTTTTACCGTCAGCAAAATATTCGTAAGCATCTAGGGTTAAAGTATAGACAGATTCATATTTTGTAGGACACAACCATTTGCCCACCACATCATCGCGTGTTAAATCGGCTGCATGAAGCTGGCTTACACACAATAATGCCGCAACCACTGTTAAATATTTTGTCATTTCACTTCCTTTCTGTGAAAGATGGGGCTTCATATAAAGCCAAACACAAGCCACCTGAACGATTGCCTGTTTCAGGCAGCCTTTTTTGTGAGATGAAAATAAAGCTGCCTGAAAAGATACCATAAAACGTGGCTTCGTCCTACTAACATTCACACTTTTAGAGTGCAGTAAAAAGTGCCTGCATCAAATATTTTTCTTTATAAAATCAATTATATAGAATAAAATCAAGCCGTATTAGTGCAAATCTACACCCCACATCATCACAAAATGATTTATCCGCGCGTCCAAGTTGTGCCATCGGCACCATCGCGCACCGTGATTTTGTGTTCTGCCAAAATATCACGAATGCGGTCGGATTCTGCCCAATTTTTCGTTTCGCGGGCAATTTTGCGCTGTGCAATCAAATCGTTGATTTCATCGGCAGACAAACCGCCTTCGCTGCCACCGCTTTGCAAAAACGCCTGCGGATTGTCTTGCAACAAACCCAACACACCGCCCAAGGCTTTCAGGCAGCCTGAAAGTTCAGCCGATTGATTTTTATTGATTTCATTTGCCAATTCAAACAAAACCGCCATGGCTTCTGCCGTGCCGAAATCATCGTCCATTGCCGCAAAAAATTTGCGCGTGTAATCATTGGCATTTTCCGACAAATCAAAAGCAGCAGGCGCAACCAAATTCAAAGTGTTGTACAAACGTGAGAGCGAATTTTTCGCATCGTCCAAATGCGCGTCTGAATAATTCAAAGGGCTGCGATAGTGGGCGCGGAGTATGAAAAAGCGCACCACTTCGGGGGCGTATTTTTTCAACACATCGCGGATTGTGAAAAAATTGCCCAGCGATTTGGACATTTTTTCATTGTCCACGCGAATAAAACCGTTGTGCAACCAATACTTAACGTGGCTTTCAATTGCCTTTTGGTCGTGCTGGTGTCCGCAAGATGTGCCGTGTGCGCCACAGCTTTGCGCGATTTCATTTTCGTGATGCGGAAACTGCAAATCCGCGCCACCACCGTGAATGTCAAAGGTTTTACCAAAAATATTGTCGCCCATCGCAGAGCATTCAATGTGCCAACCGGGTCTGCCAGCACCCCAAGGGCTGTCCCAATGCGGTTCTTCGGGTTTGGCGGCTTTCCACAACACAAAATCCAATGGGTCGCGTTTGAAACCGTCCACTTCCACCCGTTCGCCCGCGCGCAAATCGTCCAAACTTTTGCCCGATAATTGCCCATAAGCCGCAAATTCGCGCACCGCATAATACACATCGCCATTGGCGGCAGGGTAGGCTTTGCCATTGGCAATGAGTTGTTCAATCATTTCAATCATTTGGGCGATGTGTTCGGTGGCTTTGGGTTCCACATCGGGGCGTTGCACACCCAGCGCGTCCGAGTCTTCGTTCATCGCTTGAATGAATTGGGCGGTCAATTCTTGAATGGAAATGCCGCGTTCGTTGGCGCGCGCGATGATTTTATCGTCAATATCGGTAATATTGCGCACATAAGTGAGCGGATAACCGCGCTGGCGCAACCAACGCGCAATCATGTCAAACACCACCAGCACACGCGCGTGTCCCAAATGGCAATAATCGTAAACCGTCATGCCGCAAACGTACATGCGGACGTTTTTGGGGTTCAGTGGTTCAAATTTTTCTTTTTGGCGCGTGAGCGTGTTGTACAGATGAAGCATGATGTTGTTCTTTCAAAATAAACGAAAATAGCGCAATTATAGCAAAAAGGCTGCCTGAAAAGTTTCAGGCAGCCTTGATTTAAGACGGTTATTTGTCTTTTACTTCGGTAAAATCGGCATCAACAATGTCATCATCTTTTTTACCGCTGCTTGTATTGGTGTTGGCATTGCCTTGTTCCGCTTCTTGCTGTGCTTGTGCGTACACCAATTCACCTAATTTTTGGCTGGCGTTGCCCAAAGCTTCGGTTTTCGCGTCAATTTCTGCTTTGTCATCGCCTTTAACCGCTTCTTCGGCAGCAGACAAGGCTTCTTCAATTTTGGTTTTTTCGTCCGCGTCCAATTTATCGCCATGCTCTTCCAAAGATTTTTTCACGGAATGAATTAAGGCTTCCGCTTGGTTGCGGCTTTGTACCAGTTCCACCAATTTTTTATCTTCTTCGGCATTGGCTTCAGCATCTTTTACCATGCGTTCAATTTCTTCCTCGCTCAAACCCGAAGAGCCTTGAATTGTGATGTTTGCCGCTTTGCCTGTGCCTTTGTCTTTGGCGGAAACGTGCAAAATACCGTTCGCGTCAATGTCAAAGGTAACTTCAATTTGTGGCACGCCGCGTGGTGCAGGTGGAATGTCGCCCAAATTGAATTGACCCAAAGATTTATTCGCAGACGCACGTTCACGCTCGCCTTGCAAAACGTGAATGGTAACGGCAGCCTGATTGTTTTCCGCCGTAGAGAACACTTGCGATGCTTTGGTTGGAATGGTGGTGTTTTTGTTGATGAGTTTGGTCATCACACCGCCCATGGTTTCAATGCCCAAAGACAATGGGGTAACGTCCAACAACAACACGTCATTGCGACCGCCGCCCAACACTTCGCCTTGAATTGCCGCACCCACGGCAACCGCCTCGTCAGGGTTCACGTCTTTGCGTGGCTCTTTGCCGAAGAATTCTTTCACGGCTTCTTGCACTTTTGGCATGCGCGTTTGACCGCCCACCAAAATCACATCGTCAATGTCGCTGGCAGACAAACCCGAATCTTTCAAAGCAATGCGGCAAGGCTCAATGGAACGCGCAATCAAATCTTCTACTAAGCTTTCAAATTTGGCGCGTGTGATTTTCAGTACCAAGTGTTTCGGACCAGTCGCGTCCATCGTAATATAAGGCAAGTTGATTTCGGTTTGCTGACCGCTAGACAACTCAATTTTGGCTTTTTCCGCAGCTTCTTTCACACGCTGCATTGCCATTGGGTCGCCTTTCAAATCAATGCCTTGTTCTTTTTTAAACTCGGCAATGATGAAATCAATGATGCGTTGGTCAAAGTCTTCGCCGCCCAAGAACGTATCGCCATTGGTTGCCAAAACTTCAAATTGTTTGTCGCCATCAACGTCTGCGATTTCAATGATGGAAATGTCAAACGTACCACCACCCAAGTCGTAAACGGCTACTTTGCGGTCGCCACCTTGTACTTTGTCCATACCGAACGCCAAAGCCGCAGCCGTGGGTTCGTTGATGATGCGTTTCACGTCCAAGCCTGCAATGCGACCTGCGTCTTTGGTGGCTTGGCGTTGGCTGTCGTTGAAGTAGGCGGGTACGGTTACCACGGCTTCGGTTACTTTTTCGCCCAAATAGGCTTCTGCCGCTTCTTTCATTTTGCGCAACACTTCGGCGGAAATTTGTGGGGGCGACAATTCTTTGCCTTGTGCTTTAACCCACGCATCACCATTTGCCGATTTGATGATTTCAAAGGGCATGGTTTCAATGTCGCGTTGTACTTCTTTGTCTTCAAATTTATGACCAATCAAGCGTTTGGCGGCATAAATGGTGTTTTTTGCGTTGGTAACGGCTTGGCGTTTGGCAGGTGCGCCAACCAAAGTTTCGTTGTCGGTGTATGCCACGATAGAAGGTGTTGTACGCGCACCTTCCGCGTTTTCAATTACTTTGATTGTGCCGTTTTCCGAAATTGCCACGCATGAGTTGGTGGTACCTAAGTCAATACCAATTACTTTTGCCATAAGTTTTAGCTCCTAAAAAATGTTTCATTAATCATGTTTTTTAAATTAAGGTTGCGTTGCTTTTTTTCAAGGGCTATGAACAATTTTTTGTTGTCTCAAAAAATGCACCGCCAAGACATTGTCTTTAACGGTGCATAAATAAGGCTGCCTGAACGGTTTTCAAGTGTCTTATCCAAGATTTTATGTTTCAGGCAGCCAATTGATGTGTGCAACAATTTTTATGATTTATTTTACCAATTCTGCATCTACTTCTTGATAAAGTTGTTTGAAATCAGGTTCGCCCACAAAAGTTTTCAGAATTTCGCCACGCTTATTGATCAATACACTAGTAGGGAAAAGCTCGGTTTTCACAAAACTTTGGGTTACGGTTTTGTTGGTATCAAACATCACGGTAAACGGTAGTTTACGCTCGGCTGTATAATGTTGCACGCTACTTAATGGGTCTATGGGTACAGCAACAGCGAAAATTTGAAAATTACGTCCTTGATAATCCTGTGCCATTTGTATGAGTTTGGGCATTTCAGTAATGCACCCTGGACACGATGGAAACCAGAAATTCATCAGCGTTACACGATTTTGCAAGTTTGCATTGCTGATGGTTTTGCCTTGTAAATCTTGAATTTGAAAATTGGGAGCAGGATTGACTTTGGGCATCAGAGTAAACACAGCCAAACCAATAATGGCGATAACAGCACAAATAGGCAGAATTCTTTTCATGATGTTTGAAGCAGTTGATAACAAGTTTGGTAGAGATTTTCAGGCAACCTACACACATGTCCTTGTTCATCAGTAGGCATCAATATGATATCAGCTTGGGCACATATTTTCCCATTCTCAAATACAATGCGCTGCTGCATATTGAGTTGACGTGATTGCACTGCTGTAATTTGACTGTGTATGGCAAGTGTTTCCCCTAGTGCAGCGGCACAACGATAACGAATATCTATGCGCGAGACCACCAAGTTAGCTTGGCGTAAACCATGTTCTAAATTGTTTTGGGCGAAATAATGCCAACGCGCAGCTTCCAAAAATTCCAGATAACGCGCGTTATTCACATGACGGTAGCCGTCTAAATGATAGTTATGAACCGTTTGTAGGTAAGCCATGATTAAATGTGAATGTCTTGAAAGGCTTCGCGCTGCAAAGGTTCGCTGCTTAAATCACTAACAATGCTGGACAAGACAATGTCAAACCATTCACCAAAAATATCAGGGTGCAAATCGGGCCAATAGCTGTCGTCATCACACCAATCGGCTAATTCAGCAGCGAAAATTTCGCTTGCACGGTTTTGTATTTGTTCCCAAACCTCATCGGCGTTTTCGCAAGCAGGAACAAGATAAGAATTGGCATCTTGTTGCAAATCTGCCAATGTGATACCGCTTAAATCACTATGTGGCAAACTATTGAGCCAGTTCCAAAAGGGTTCGCGTGGAATAACGATGAATACGCTGCGATTGACTTCGTACATGACGGTTTCCTTTCAGGCTACCTGAAAAATCAGGGCTTGGTTGTTGTGATTTCAGGCAAGAGGGGGAAAACGTTTACCACCGTTGCAGAGGGATTTGATGAAACAGATTGGTTTTCTGTTTCCTGAACAACAGCAACAGAATTTACAGGGTCAATATCAAATGCCATATCTGCATCACCTTCTTCAGGCAGCATCGCATTTACGTCTTCATTGTGTGGCGATGGCGCATTTTGACTTTCTGTGTTACCTGAAACAGGGGCTTCTGGGTCTGGTAAATCATCAACTTCATTGGTTTCAGGAGCATGACCCAAACTCTTATTGCGTAATGCCATATAGGCATCACGGGTAACAATGTACTTATCCAGTGCCATCTCGTCTAAAGAATCGGTTACGCCTAATAAACCTTCACGGCGGTCAATCACATTGGTGCCTGTCAATGTATAACGCACACCCGAATCGGTAATAACAGCACGCTCAACCGAATAAACGGTACTGATTGCACTACCCAATGTGTCGCGTACGGTTGAAGGACCTACAAATGGTACAACCAAATAATTGCTGTTTTTCCAACCCCATGACGCGAAAGTATCGCCCAGGGTGTTTTTGTTGTTTTGCATACCTGCTTCATCAGCAATATTAATCAAACCACCTAAACCAAATGTGGTATTGACTGCTACACGCATGAAATCGTAACCTGCATTTTTGATGTTACCACGCAAAATATTGCTTGCAAAACTTTGTACATCACGCAAATTATCAAAAAAATTACGCACGGCTGTACGCGCAGGTTTGGGCGTTATGGCGCGATAAGTTTTCGCTATTGGGCGCAAAATGTATTGGTCTGCCTTTTCATTAAATGAAAACATGGCACGATTGAAACCTTCGTAAGGGTCGTGTACTTCTTCAGCAAAAACGGGGACAGCCAACAATAAAGTGGTACACAATACAGTTACACGGTGGCGATAATTCATGATTTTGGATTTAGCAAATGTATTTTGAATATGCTGCCTGTAAAGATTTTTCAGACAGCCTGATGATGTATCTCTGTTGGCAACAGCCATTCTTGAATTTCATATAATGCCGCCAAATCCAATACCGATTGAGGCAAAGCATGAATTTTTAGGCTGCCTGGACGTTTTTTGATAACCGTTAACAACAGGGACAAGCAAGCCGAATCAACCCGTGTCACACCAGAAAAATCAATTATGTGAATTTCTGGACGACAACAGTCTTTCTCAAAACGTTTGTAAGTGGCTGCTGTCAAGGTTCGTACGCTGACTTCACCATGTATGCACAAACGGTGTTCTTGAATTTCAATTTGCATCATTTATTGCCGTTTTTGGCTTTTAAATCAGCAATTAAACCCTCGATACCTTTACTCTTCAATATCGGTGCAAATTGTTGATTTTGTACTTTAACCAAATTGATTGCGCCTTCAATGACCACATTGTGTACCAGATATTTGCTGCCATTGGAAGCGGTACTGAATACCATTTGCACGGGTTTTTGACCTACTGTTTCAACGCTGACTTTCACATCTATGGTCTGTCCGCCATTTCTTACCACAGGGTTGTTTTGTACGGTAACTTTGGCATTTTTATAATTGAACATTTGACCTGAATAAGTTCTCAACATCAAGGTTTTAAATTCTTGTACCAAAGTTTGTTTTTGTTCTGCTGTGGCTTGATTCCATTGTGCACCTACAGCGGAACGGGTCATTTTATCAAAATCAAAATAGGGAACAGCGTAATTTTCTGCTTCACGGCGTACACTGGCATTGTTTGCACCATTGGCTTTTTGCAAAATGGTCAAAACTTGGGTGGCATTACCACGCACTTGTTCTACAGCTTGTTGTGGCGTGGCAAATGCCAAATTGGCACTCAATACACCTATGACAAATAAAGATGTGATGATGGATTTGTTCATTTTGTTTCCTTTAATGTTTAGTGCTGTGTTGTGGTTTCATTGCTTGTAGCTTCGGATTTATTGCCACTATCCATAAATTTGCCAACTACTTGATTTAGCATATTTTCCAAAACCAAAGCCGATGCGGTGTTTTCCAAATATTGACCTTCACCTAATTTTTCTTCTGCCCCACCTTGCGTTAAACCGATGTATTGTTCACCCAATAAACCTGATGTGAGAATTTGTGCCATGGCATCGCTGCTAAATTGGTATTGAGCATCCAACTCCAAACTGACTTTAGCTTGAAAATTTTGTGGATCAAGTTCGATGTTTTTCACACGCCCTACCAATACACCTGCTGTTTTAATCGGTGCCTGCACCTTTAAACCACCAATATCGGCAAATTCAGCGTAAACGGTATAAGTTGCTCTGCTGCCTGAAAATCCACCTTGCCCTCCTGCTACACGAAACGCCAAAATTGCCAAAGCACTGACACCAAGCAAAATAAATAATCCTACCCAAAATTCCAGAATGTTTTTTTTCATGGCTGTTCCAAATTATGCCGCCTTAAAAATGGTCTAACGTTTTCAGGCTGCCTGTTTCATTTAAGTAAACATGAATGCGGTTAAAATAAAATCTATCGCCAATACTGTGAGCGCGGAAGAAACCACCGTTCGGGTGCTAGCACGTAAAATCCCTTCGGCAGTCGGGACACAATGAAAACCTTGATAAACCGCAATCAATGCAACTGCCAAACCAAAACACCATGATTTAATCAAACCATTGACCACATCGTGAGTCCAAGCAATATTGTTTTGCATTTGCGACCAAAATACACCTGCATCCAAACCCAACCATTCTACGCCAACCAAATAACCGCCGTAAACACCTGATACATTAAAAATACTCGCCAGAAATGGCATAGAAATTACACCTGCCCAAAAACGCGGTGCAACCACACGTGCTATGGGATTAACAGCCATCACATTCATGGCTTCCAACTGTTCCGTAGTTTTCATCAAACCAATTTCGCTGGTCATCGCACCACCTGCACTGCTGGCAAACAAAATTGCCGCTAAAACAGGACCCAATTCACGCAATAAAGAGGCTGCAACCATAAACCCCAGCACATCCGCCGATTTGAATTTGGCAAGTTGGGTGTAACCTTGCAAACCCAAAACCATACCCACAAACAAACCTGAAACCGCAATAATCAAAACCGAAAGCACACCTGAAAAATACATTTGGCGTACAGTCAATTTAGGACGCAAAATCACTTGTGGCAGTTGAACAAAAATGGTAAATAAGAATAAAACATTTGCCCCAATAATACGGACAAATGATAAGGTATTGCGCCCTATGGTTTGAATAAAGTTCATTGTTATGCGCTTTAAAATCTTTCAGGCAGCCTGAAAAGGTTTATGATTTAAATAAGCAAATCTTGCTGTAACGTTTGTTGCGCTGGATAACGATAGGCAACAGGTCCATTAGGTAAACCACGCGTAAATTGGCGTATCCATTCTGAATCGGAGTTTTCCATTTCCACAGGGCTGCCTGAAAACAAAATTTCACCCTGAACCAAGAAAATCACTTGATCCACCAACTTCAAAGACTGCCCAATATCATGCGTTACCATAATGCTCGTAGAATGCAAGGCTTTATTGATGCGATGTATCAAATGGGCAATTACGCCCAAAGAAATGGGATCCAATCCTGTGAATGGCTCATCATACAACATCAATTCAGGATCTAATGCAATGGTGCGCGCTAAAGCTACTCGTCGCGCCATGCCACCCGAAAGTTCTGATGGCAATAAATTTTCCACGCCATGCAAACCAACTGCATTGAGTTTAAGCAACACCAAATCACGAATGACTTTTTCAGGCAGCTTGGTTAATTCACGCATGGGAAACGCAATATTGTCAAAAACAGATAAATCGGTAAATAAAGCACCATGTTGAAATTGTAAACCCATATTGCACCGATGTTCGTTCAATTCCAGAACAGAAAAATCAGCCAAATTACGACCTTTTATCAAAATCTGCCCTGAACTTGGTTGTAACTGCCCTGTAATCAAACGCATTAATGTCGTCTTACCACTACCTGAACCACCCATAATAGCAGCAAAACGCCCTACCTCAATCACAAAATTGACGTTTTTTAAAATCAGTCGCTCTCCGTAGGCAAATGCCACTTGGCGAAATTCAATATAGGGTTCGGCCATCAATCGCACCCATAAAAATAGCGGATATTATGTTGTTTACTCACATAAAGCAAGTAAACATACTTAATTTAACTTTTTCAATCAATCATAAATATGCATTTTTACAACATTTTTTAATTGTACAATGTTTTAAGACACACTGATATGGTATTCCATACTATCTGCAAAACATCAAACATCATTAAGAATATGGAACATATTTTTATAGTGTATTAAAATAAAGATTCCCAAGCCACCCAACATTTCAAGCTCAAAATGTCATACTCAATAGAATTACG
>NZ_JAUNEC010000077.1 GCF_030525755.1 Alysiella sp. | reverse complement strand
ATAAAACCGTGCCAATCGTGGACGCGATTTCGCCCAATGGCGCATTTAATGATGTAACCGCCGCGCTTGCGTCTGTGGGCTTGGGGACTGTGCCGACTTGGTTGCGCCCTTATTCTGTATTGAGTAATGGCGAGCAATTCCGCGCAAATTTGGCGCGTTTGATTTGTGAAACCCCTGAATTTGCCGTTTTGGACGAGTTCAGTTCGGTGGTGGACAGACAAATCGCGCAAATCGGTGCAGGGGCATTTGCAAAAGCATGGCGGCGAACCAATGGCAAAGTGGTTTTGTTGTCGTGTCATCATGATATTTTGGATTGGGTTCAACCCGATTGGGTGTTGGATACCGATACGGCTCAATTTCAATGGGGGTGGGAAAGGCAAAGACCGCGCATTGAATTGGAAATATACGAATGCCAACAAGCCGACTGGCGATTGTTTGAACCGCATCATTATTTGAAATTGCCCCACATGATTGCGGCAACGCATTATATGGGCTTGGTAAACGGTCAGCCTGTGGCACATATTGCCTTTTCCACGCGACAAGGTTTGGTGGAAGCGCGAGCGTGTCGTTTGGTCGTTTTACCCGAATGGCAAGGGGCTGGCGTGGGCATGAAGTTTTTGAATGCGTGTTGTGAAATGTGGTGGCAGGGGCAAAATCGCTACAACAAACCCATGCGGACTTTGTTTCACACATCGCACCCAGCGTTAGCCAATGCGTTACGGCGTGATAAAAAGTGGACGCAGGTTTCAGCCGTTTTGCATGGGCGAAAAAATCACAGGTGGCACGCTGTATCAAATGGACGATGGCGCGGATACTGGGGCAATTTTGTTGCAAGATTGGTGTCATATCCGACCTGATGATACGGCTCAAACCTTGTGGCAACGTGAACTTGCGCCAATGGGTTTGCGTTTGTTCCAACAATATTTGCGTAATTGGCAAAGCATTCAGCCCAAAGCACAAGATGAAACGTTGGCAACATTTGAACCTGCTTTTGCGGTGGGAAAATTGTCGGGTTAGTTTTGTGTAATAGAAAAACAGCAAATGCGATGTTATCGTCGTTTTTGCTGTTTTTTGTTTTTGCAAAGCTGTTTCACAATGTGAAAGAATTTTAGGGACGATTTATCTTGGTTTGGTTGGCTGGGTTTTTGTGCGTGGGATCAAAATACCAAAAAACACCCTTTAGCCTCGTATTCCCTTTAAAAATCAATGATTTTAAATCACTTTAATTTCATTTAGACCAAATACAACTACCCCAAAGAAATCTCTCTTTGGGGTAATGCCTATTTTCATGATATGGGCATTATGCTTTTGACTTATTTTTACCCAATCCTTTTTTACCAGACCAAGTTTTACCCTTAACAACATCTTTACGCTTACCATTCCATGTGTTTTTTTTGCGTCTATCGGCATGTTGCTTATTGCGTTTGCGCGTAGATTCCAAACCTGCAATGGTGCATTCGGGCAAATTTCGGCCAATGTATTTTTGAATTTTATGTACTTTTACATATTCATTAACCTCGGCAAAAGTAATGGCCAAGCCATGTCGGCCAGCACGCCCTGTGCGCCCAATGCGATGTACATAATCTTCAGCCTGTTTGGGTAAATCATAATTGATGACATGCGTGATGCTCGGCACATCAATACCACGCGCGGCCACATCGGTCGCAACCAAAATTTTAATGCGGCCTTTACGCAAATCCATTAATGTTCGATTTCGCCAACCTTGTGGCATATCACCATGCAGACAATTGGCAGCAAAGCCTTTTTCATACAATTCATCGGCCAACTGCTCACTCATGACCTTTGTTGATGTAAAGATAACGCACTGGTCAATATTAGCATCGCGCAAAATGTGGTCCAGTAAGCGGTTTTTGTGATTTTTATCATCACAATAGAGCAGCTGCTCATCAATTTTACCTTGTTCATCAACACGTTCAATTTCCAAAACTTCAGGTTGGCGCGTCAATTTGCGTGCCAACTTACCAACCTCGCCATCCCATGTTGCCGAAAATAAAAGTGTTTGTCTCTCTTTGGGGGTTGCAGCGACAATTGTCTCGATATCATCGATGAAACCCATATCCAGCATTCTATCGGCTTCGTCCAATACCAAAACCTCCAATCTTTCAAAATCAATGCGACCGCTTCTCATGTGGTCCATCAGCCGACCAGGTGTGGCGACAATCACATCAACAGGTCGAGACAATGCTTTAATTTGAAAACCAAATGATGTACCACCCACCAACGTAACTGTCCGCAACCATTTCAAATTTTGTGCATAAGTCTGGGCATTTTTTTCCACTTGCGCGGCCAATTCACGCGTAGGTGTAAGAATAAGAATGCGCGGCCCTTTGCCTGATTTTTGACTGCGCTGAATGATGCGTTGCAATGATGGTAATAAAAAAGCAGCAGTTTTTCCCGAGCCCGTTTGTGCGGAAGCCATAATATCGCGACCCTGTAAAGCAAAGGGTATGGCTTGCATCTGAATGGGCGTAGGTTCAACATAACCTGCCGAACGCAAAGCAGAAAGAATATTTTTATCGTGTAATAAATCGCTGAATTGAATGCTCATTTTGACTTACTCAAAAGACACAACAAGACTTTCCGCTCATTCATCAAGCGGCATCGAAGCAGAAAAACCACGCCTCAAATAGGCATGACAAAGCTTGTCGCTGGTTTGCACCAGAGTTACATCGCGACAACCTTCAATTGAAAACGTTTTAACTTTAATATATAGACGTTAGACAAAGCGCGTGGACTTAATTAAAGAAAGCAATGCGGACTGACCGCACAGGTCGAAGACGATGGCTTCTGAAAACTATTTAAAGCCAATGATTTTATCGTTAAAACCACAATACCGTCAATCATCTGGCCAGTTCCTGTCCTTCAGGTAACCTCAAGGCCATGAACCATTTGATTTATGGTAAATTCAATTTAAACCAGTACTGCATGGCCAACTCCCTTATGTAATGTACTGTTTTTTGTACACAGCGGTTGCAATCGCCTTATCCTGATTTACATTGAATCCACTGTATTTTGGATTGATGGTGGATTAAATTAAACCGCTGACAATTGATTGCGCCAAGCCATGAATTTCACCCCCAAAAGTGCAATGACAAAACACACCGCCTGAAACAACACAATGGTCGCACCCGTTGCCGAATCCCAATGGTAACTGCAAATTACACCCAAAACGCTGGTTAAACAAGAACTTACAATTGCCACCAACAGCATTTTATCAAAACGTTTGCACAACACAAAGCCCGTAATCCCTGGTGAAATCAACATTGCCA
>NZ_JAUNEC010000022.1 GCF_030525755.1 Alysiella sp. | reverse complement strand
CGAATTGGACAATCGCGGCAGCCATTTCTACATCGCTTTGTATTGGGCGCAAGCTCTGGCAGCGCAAGACAAAGACGCGGATTTGAAAGCGACTTTTGCGCCCGTTGCCGAAAAATTAGCCAGCCAAGAAAGCGAAATTTTGGCGGAATTGGCAAGCGGCGCAGGCAAAGCGGTGGATTTGAACGGCTATTATTTTGTTGATGCCGACAAAGTTGCCCAAGCCATGCGCCCCAGCGTGAAATTGAATGCAGTGATTGACGCGTTGTAATTTCAATCATGTGATTTGAAATGATTACAGGCAGCCTGAAATGCAATCGTTGATATTCCAGCAACCTACTCCCTCTCCTTTGGGAGAGGGCTGGGGAGAGGGAAAAATCGTTGAGCATTGAGCGTTTTACCCTCTCCCTAACCCTCTCCCACAGGAGAGGGAACTGGGTTACTTAAATTTATCAATGACTTTTATCCCAAACTCGCGTTAAATTAACTTTAAAAAGGGAAAGCAGATTATGTCATTAAATATTCCTGTTGAGTTTCAAGATTTTGCCGATGAAATCATCGCCAGTTGCAAGCCCAGCGCACCATTCACGCTGACCGCCACGCCCACGCAATTGTGGGACAGCAAAGTGGGCGGCAAGCCTTATTTACCACGCGATTTTGCTTATCCAAACAATCCTGATGGCGAGCCTTTGTTCTTTTTGGCGCAAATCAATTTCGCGCAAATGCCCGCCTTGCCTGATTTTCCGAGCAAGGGCATTTTGCAGTTTTTCATTGACGGCAAAGACGATTGTTATGGCATCAATTTTGATGACTACACAGACAATTCGCGCTACAAATTGATTTACCATGCTGATGTGGTTGAAAACGCAGATGAATTGCAACAAGATTTTGATTTTGTTCAATTTGATGAAAACGATTATGGCGTACCGTTTCCGCCTAATCACAGTTACCAAATTCATTTTCAGGCTGCCACGCCACAGCCGATTACGCAACACGATTTTGCTTTTGGTAAAGTGGTGCCTGAATTATTTGATTTTTTGGACGAAAAATCCGAAGACGATGATTACGAATGGGATTTACACGACAAATACGATGAATTTTCAAACAGCGAACAACATCGCGTAGGTGGTTATCCGTATTTCACGCAAGACGATGTGCGCGGTTATGGCTCGTATGATTTGAAAGATTATGTACTGTTATTCCAATTGGTTAGCGATTGGGGAACTTATAACGAAGGCGTGGATATTTTGTGGGGCGATTGCGGTGTGGGCAATTTCTTTATCCGCCCCGAAGATTTGAAAAATCTGGCGTTTGATAAAGCGTTTTTTACGATGGATTGTTGTTGATGGGTTTTCAGGCTGCCTGAAACTGGATAATCCTCACCCCATAGCCAGCGTTTACAGCGGACACCAATTCGGCATTTGGGCGGGACAACTTGGAGACGGGCGAGCATTATTATTAGGCGAAGCCACCGACCAACACGGCACACGCCACGAATGGCAACTCAAAGGTGCAGGCAAAACTCGCTATTCGCGTTTCGCAGACGGGCGTGCCGTATTGCGCTCATCCATTCGCCGCGAATACATTGCCAGCGAAGCCATGCACGCGCTGGGCATTCCCACCAGTCGCGCCCTGTGCTTGGCAGGCAGTGCACACCCTGTTTACCGAGAACAAGCCGAGACCGCCGCCATTCTCACACGCACCGCCCCTACATTTTTGCGTTTCGGACATTTTGAACATTTTTATCACCAAAAACAAAACCACCTTGTTCGCACCCTTGCAGATTGGTTAATTCACCATTTTTACCCTGAATGTGCCGAAGATGTGCAACCTTATGCTGCATTATTTGCCAAAAAAGTGCCGAATTGGTGGCAGCATGGCAAGCTGTTGGTTTCTGTCATGGCGTATTGAACACCGATAATATGTCAGTATTGGGTTTAACAATAGACTATGGTCCTTACGGCTTTTTGAACCAATACAATCGCCACCATATTTGCAATCATTCCGACCACAAAGGACGTTACGCCTATTATCAACAGCCGTATATCGTGCATTGGAATTTATCGCGTTTGGGTGGCTGTTTTCAAGAGCTTGCCGATTATGAGCAACTGTCGCAGATTTTGCATGATTTTGTTGCCCAATTTCAGGCAGCTTATCACACCCAAATGCGTGCTAAACTGGGTTTCAAGCAGCCTGAAAAAAATGATGAGGCATTATTTGATGATTTAAGCCATGTTTTACACACCTTACGCTGCGATTACACCTTATTCTTCCGATATTTGGCAGATTTGGATAGTACACACAATGCCCCATTGCCTGCAAAACTTGTCAATTTATTGGGTAAAAAAGTGCAAGAACCCATTTTCCAACATTGGCTTTATACATACCGCAACCGTTTACGCACTGAACAGCATGACCCAAACGAACGTGCTGCCGCAATGAATGCCGTCAATCCACTTTATATTGCACGTAACCATTTATTACACCATGCAATTGAATTGGCACAGCAAGGCGATTTTGCTGCAATTCACCGTTTACAAAACTGTCTCAAAACGCCGTTTACCGAACAAGCCGATTATGCAGATTTGGCATTACCACCCGATGATGACACCCCCGTTTGTGTAATCAGCTGTTCCAGTTGAATGAAAACTTTTGCAAGCAGATTTCACATCTGTCTTGTTTCAGTTGTGGCAGTTGAAAAATCTTGTCATATATGCCCAAATATGGCTGACCAAACACAATTTATCATTAAACCATTTAAAAATAGTAACAAGTGCAGGGCGAAAAAAATTGCACTCCCACTTATATTCTGTTTTTCCATTCAGTTCACAACATATAGAATAAAGAAAAAGGCAGCAAGACAATACAAACAACACTTCAAAACGAACGCAATTATAATCATAGAAGTGAAAAAGCAATATAAGGCAACAACGAGAGCCATGTATGGTAGTAGAGGCGTTGACAACAACGTGCTACTTTCTCAATTCTGTGACTATTTATGATGCTTTTTAAACAACACTATTTTCAAGCTGCCTGAAACAAATCGTGCAAGAAGCTGCTATTTCACGCATAATTGGAGCTTATTTGAATTTTGAGAGGCTGCCATGTGTTTCAGGCAGCTTAACTGCATTTTGTCGCATTAATAAAGGAAATCCCATGCCTTTCAATTTGCACAACCGCCATTTATTGAGCTTGTCGCGCCACACCCCACAGGAAATCCGTTTTTTGTTGGATTTGGCACGCGATTTAAAGCACGCCAAATACAATGGTACCGAACAGCCACGTTTGCGTGGCAAAAACATCGCACTGATTTTTGAAAAAACCTCCACCCGCACACGCTGTGCCTTTGAAGTAGCAGCACACGACCAAGGCGCAAATGTTACCTATATTGACCCTCAATCCTCACAAATCGGACACAAAGAAAGTATCAAAGATACCGCACGCGTGTTAGGTAGAATGTACGATGCCATTGAATATCGCGGGTTTTCGCAAGAAATTGTGGAAGAGTTAGCACAATATGCAGGCGTACCCGTGTTCAACGGTTTAACCGATGAATGGCACCCCACACAAATGTTGGCAGACGTACTGACCATGCTGGAACACAGCAATAAGCCTTTAAATCAAATCAGCTATGTTTATTTGGGTGATGCACGCAACAATATGGGTAACTCACTGTTAATGATAGGCGCAAAATTGGGCATGGACGTACGCATTGCCGCACCCAAAAACTTGCAACCCGAAGCAGCTTTGATTGCCCAATGCAAGCAATTCGCCCAAGAAAGTGGCGCACGTTTATTGATTACAGACAACATTCAAGCAGCCATTCAAAATGTGGATTTTGTACATACCGATGTGTGGGTTTCCATGGGCGAACCCCCTGAAGTGTGGGCAGAACGCATCACCGCTTTAAAACCCTATCAAGTGAATGCCACATTGATGGCAGCAACAGGCAATCCATACACCAAATTCATGCATTGTTTACCTGCATTCCACAATACCGAAACGGTAACAGGATGCAAAATTGTCCAACAGTACCCTGAATTTGCCAATGGCATTGAAGTAACCGAAGAAGTATTTGAATCGTCGGCCAGCATTGTGTTTGACCAAGCAGAAAATCGCATGCACACCATTAAAGCTGTCATGGTTGCATCATTGGCACAATAAACCCTGCATTCAAGCATACCTAATACATTTTTTCATTTATCTCATTTAAAGAAAGGTTAAAACCATGAATTCAAAAGAAGGACAAAGTGCGTTAGAAACCATGTTAATGGAAAGTCTCATTCAAAAATTAAAAAACTTGGGCGCAGACATATCCCATACACAACACACCATTCAAACATTAGAATTCAACGAAATTCGTGCACATCTAACGCGTACCGATGAAGATTTAAAAGCACAATTTCCCAACCTATTCTAATCATTGTGTTTTTTAAACTCCTTTCTCCCAATCAAGCTGCCTGAAAAAAAACGTGTGAAACACAATTTCACACGGTTTTTTGTTCATCAATCACATCAATCGCCCTAGTATGCTGCCACGCCGCCATTGCCGCCGCAAAATCCGCCAAAGGCACACGCACGGTCAAACGGCAATCCAGTTGTAAATCTTGCGCGATGATTTGGGCGTGGTGATTTTTGGCAATGCGTAAAGCGTCATTCAAATGCGGATAGTCGCAACGCAAACAAACCGTCTTTTCAATATTTTTTTCAATGATTTGGGCTGCCTGTAAAGCCATTTGCGTACTGGTTTTATAGGCGTGAATCAAGCCCGACACGCCCAGCAAAGTCCCGCCAAAATAGCGCACCACCACCACCAAACAATCGGTCAATTCAAACGAATCAATTTGCCCCAAAATCGGGCGACCTGCGCTGCCTGACGGTTCACCGTCATCGTTGGCGCGGAATTGGTTGCCGTCCACCCCCAAACGGTAGGCGTAGCACCAATGGCGGGCTTTGTGGTGTTCTTGGCGCAAATTATCCACGATGGTTTTGACTTCGTCTGCCGTCAAAATGGGGTAGGCATAGGCGATGAAACGGCTGCCTTTGTCTTTCAATTCGGCTTGGCAGGGGGCGGATAGGGTTTTGTAGGTGTTGATTTGGGTCATTTTGTTGCTTTCAGGCTGCCTGAAAATGGATTTGTGAAATTGAAATCAGTTTTCCCATTCAGCCCATTCTTGCTGAATGTGTTTTTTTGCGCTGCGATACAATCCCCACGCAATGATTAAAGCGGTTGGCACAGCAAAAAACAATGCACCCAAACGGTATTCAGGCTGCTGCAAAGCAATCAATCCATAAATCATGCTTGCCACCAATATGCCTTTAATCCATGCAGTTTTGCGTGCTTGTTGCAGCATGACTGTGGCGTTTTGGGGTGTGATGTGGGTTTCAGACAGCGTTTCATCGGCTAAATGGTTGATTTTTTTGTTTCCATGTACAAAATAAGCCAATGCAATAAACAGCCAAATCGCATTTTTGCCCATTTCCCAATCCAAAATCATGCTGAAAGCCCACACAATAAAAGACAAAAAATACACACTCACAGCCAAATGGCTCAATCTTTGCATGGTTTCCTGACGTTCACGTTCATCTTGTTTGCCAACAGCATAGTCCAGCAAATTGCCATGCGGTTTTTTGGTGGATTTATTCATGATTTTCGTCCCAAAAAAGTGTGTTTAAATCGGTATTCAACGCTTTGGCGATACGGATACATAAAGCCAGCGTGGGGTTGTAGTCTTGGTTTTCAATTAAATTGATGGTTTGGCGCGACACTTCTACCAAATTTGCCAATTCCTGTTGTGAGAGTTGATTTTGTTTGCGGTAAAGTTTGATGCGATTCATGATGTAAAAATGTCGTCTATATTTGACAAGTATCATAACGAAGTAGGTGTTTTTTGTCAAATATAGACGACATTTTGGATAAAAGATTGTTCAGGCTGCCTGAATTTTTGGCTTAAATGGGCAAGCGAAAATGCCCCGTTATCGTGTGTTGGTGCAAAATGTCTTCTTCCTGCGTGCCTGCGCCGATATTGTGGATAATCAAAGGCGTATCGCCATTTTTTCTATCGGAAACAATGCCGATATGGGGTAAACGGTTGCCGTTCAATTCCCACGTTACAATGTCGCCTGCCTGAAAATCGCCCTTTTGCGGCACCGCCCAACCTTGTCGCGTGAAAAACGTGATGAGATTCGGCACACGCCTGTGGTCAATATTGGGGTCGGGGCGTTTCAAGCCCCAGCGTTTGGGATAGACAGAAAAGTTTTTCTTCATGTCCTGATGAACCAGTTGCTGCAAATCCATTTTTTGCCCGCGCAAGGCACGAATCACGACATCGGTACACACGCCTTTTTCCAACGGCACATCGCCCATCGGATATGCCAACGCGGTGTAAGCTGGGTCGTAGCGGACGGTTTTGCCGATTTGGTTTCGTGCCGATTGCACCAATTTGGGTGTAAATGTTTCATGTGAAACATTTTCTTTTGATACTTCGGACGTGGCGTGGGGTGGTGGATTGTGTGGTTCTGGCGTAGGGGTAGGCTGTTCGCCACAGGCATTCAGCAACCATGCCATCATGATAATCCATGTGTTTTTATTCATCAAATTCACTTTCAGGCTGCCTGAAATAGGGAAAAACACACCCAATTTCAACAACCATGCTAAAATCATTTTGGCTTTTCCCATGTTGTTTAAAGGATAATGATGATGTCTGTTCACGATAAAAACCTGTGTCGCGTTCGTACCATTACGGCTTTCATTCATTTAAATCACAATCAAGATGAATGGTTGGCGGTTTTATCCGCAGCCAAAGCCGAGTGTGAAAAATTGGCACACGCCCTACAAAAAATCGGCTACACCGTTCAATCATTGCGTTTGGTCAGCAATCCTTTTGGCGAATATTTGAACACCCAAAACACCGAAACAGCCCAAAACGATTTACATAAACTCACGCAAATTTTAAATCAAATCAATGCAAACAGCACCATGCGTTTGCGTTTTGCCATTGGCGAAGCCCAAAATGCACATGAAATTGCCTTGCTGCCTGAATTGATTCGTGATTTTGGCGATTTGTGCAATGCTTGTGTCAATATTCAACTTGATGACAACGGCTTTTTGGACAACGAAACCCTTGCCCAGAGCGTGCAAGCCATTCAACGCATTGCCCAAATCACACCACAGGGACAAGGCAATTTCAATTTTACCGTCAATTTCAATTGTCAATCATTTATTCCTTATTTTCCAGCCAGTTATCATCGCAACGAACGTGGCAATGTGCTGATTTTGGGCTTGGAAACACCCGATTTATTGGTTGCCGCTTTGCAAGATTTGCCTCACTCACACGAAAACCACGCCACATTTTTACAACACGCCTATCAAGCCATGCGTCATGCTTTGCAATATCACATTGACCCAATTGTTCAAGCGGTACAGCAAACCCCTTTGTCAGATGGCTGGCAATTTATTGGCTTGGACACTTCGGCAGCCCCTTCTAAAAATTGTGCCTCTATGGTTGATGTGTATCGCTTGTTGGGCGTGCCTTATTTTGGCGCGGCTGGTACGGTGGAAATTTCGGCATTATTAACCAAAGTATTTAAAAATGTGCAAAATGTGGCACAAGTGGGTTTTTCAGGCTTGATGTTGGCGGTTACAGAAGACACGGGCTTGGCATTGGCAACACAAAATCAGGAATTTGACATTCACGGTTTGCTCACATTCAGCAGCGTGTGCGGCATTGGTTTGGATACGGTGCCAATTGCTGGCAATACCGATGCCAACAAAATTGCTGCCATCATGCGCGACACAGGCACCATGGCATTTCGTTTAAATAAACCATTAACCGTGCGCCTGTTCCCTGTACCGAATTTACAGGCAGGAGAAATGACCCAATTTAACAGCGATGATTTGTGCAATTGCGCCATTTTAGCCGTGCCGTAACTCCCCTTTTCAGGCTGCCTCACACCAACGAATTTGCCGAAAAACCAGCTCAAATCGTGCCACATCTTCATCAAACCACGCGCCCAAAGTATGCGGTGCATGGGGCAACACCACTTCCTGAAAACGGTTTTGAGGCGATAAAGTACGATACATTTCAAAAACTTCTTTGGGAATGATGTCGTCATTTTCAGGGCGAACCAAATTCAGGCAGCCTGAAAAATGGGGCAAAATCCGCACCGCATTGCTGCGCGACCAATTTCCATGTTCACGAATGGCGCGTGTAAAATGGCAACCAAATTCAATCGGCAAAATGTCTTTGGCATACAAAGCAGGGGCAAACAGGGTAAGCGATGCGATATTCGGCATATGTGCCAGCAAATTCACGGCAATTTGTCCGCTCATGCTCCACGCAAACAAATGAATGGGTTGATTTTGATGTGCATAATGCCGTATCACAGCATGGGCTTGCTCCGTTTTGATGTTGATGGACGATGGCGCATTTCGGCTGCTTTCGCCATGCCCCGAATAATCCAAACTGACCACATTAAATTGATTGCCTTGCAAAAATTCGGCTACTTTTTGCAAACGTGCTTGACTGGCATTGCCTGCACCGTGCAACAGAAAAATGCTTTCGCCGCCACCACAATAATGGCGCGTGGCGATTTTTTCCGCTCCGCAAGTCAGCATATAGCAAGTAAACATCATGATATTCCTTATTCAATGGCATTCAGGCAGCCTGAAAATCAAAACATTGCCGCTTCAATCGCATTCAACAAATCATCAATATGCTTTTCCTGCGTGTCAAAACTGCACACCAAACGCACCGTGCCGTGTTCGTCCCAATCGTAAAAATAAGTGTGTTGGCGCACTTTATCCGCCACGCCATCGGGCAATTTCACAAACACGGCATTGGCTTGCGTAGGGTAAACCAGTTCCACGCCCTGAATGTTTTTCAGGCTGCCTGAAAGTTTTTGCGCCATGGCATTGGCGTTTTGCGCGGCATTAAGCCACAAATCGTTTTCCAGCAAAGCGATGAATTGTGCCGACACAAAACGCATTTTGGACGCGAGTTGCAAATTCATTTTGCGTAAAAATTTCATGCCGTTTGCGTTTAAAACATTTTTTTCGTTCAACACAATCACGCATTCGCCCAACAATAAACCATTTTTGGTGCCGCCAAACGACAAAATGTCCACGCCAACATCTGCCGTGATGTCGCGCAAATCTACGCCCAAAGCCGCCGCCGCGTTCGCCAAACGTGCGCCGTCCATGTGCAAGGCGATGCCTTTTTCGTGGCAAAAATCGGCAATTGCGCGGATTTCATCGGGCGTGTAAACCGTGCCGCATTCAGTGCTTTGCGTGATGCTGACGGCAAGCGGCTGGGCGCGGTGTTCCACGCCAAAACCATGCGCGTGCTGGGCGATGAGTTCGGGGTTTAATTTGCCGTCTGATGTGGGAATCGTCCACAATTTGAATCCGCCAACGGCTTGTGGGGCGGTGCTTTCGTCCACATTGACGTGTGCCGATTCCGCGCAAATTACCGCGCCCCAACGCGGTAGGCAAGCTTGCAATGCCAACACATTTGCGCCTGTGCCATTGAACACGGGGTAGGCTAGGGCGGATTCGCCAAAATGCTGTTTGATGAGATTTTGCAGATGAGCGGTGTAGGGGTCGTTGCCGTATGCGCCAAGGTGTCCGCCATTGGCTTGGGCGATTGCCGCCATGATTTCAGGCAGCACGCCCGAATAATTGTCGGAGGCGAAAGAGTGGGATTGTGGATTGTGTAAAATATTCATTTTGGGTTTTCCTAAAAATCAAAAAAGCTGCCAGAAACGCGGTCAAGCAGCTTGATGTGATGTTTCATGTGAAACATGATTTTAGCATTGAATGGGGTTTCAGGCTGCCTTTTACTGTCTAATGAAAAATGATTTTTGCCTTCGGCGACTTACTTTTTAAAAAAGTAAGTCAAATAAATGAATGCACAACGATTGGTGTATCAACAACATTTTCAGGCAGCCTGAAAAGCCATTTATCAAACACACCACTATTTCATCTCAAAAACATAACGCTGTTTATCATAATCAGCCACATAGCCCGCTATCGTATCAGATTGTGTTTTCCCCACCAAATCGTATTCAATGCCCAAACGAAATTCATTCATATCCGCAAAATTGATTTGGTGTTGATAACGTTGATTGGGCAACAAAGAACCAATCCAAACTTTTTTGGGTTGAGACAAATGGTCATAAATCACATACACATTTTTTACCGTTTGATTACTGTGATTTTCAATTATCACAAAACCACGTTCTGAAACACGCCCACTTGCCCATGCCACCACGCAACACAAGCCCAACACCCCCACGCAATAAGCCAAATATTTTTTCATTATCCCACCACTTGTTTCACAAAATAAAACGTTTCACGTGAAACATCATTCAAACTTTGATTGAAAATCATGTTTCACGTGAAACATTATTGCTGTTTCATCAATTTTATTTCACAAATCAACGCGCGTTCAGTGCTTTTGTTAATTCAGGCACAATCTCAAACAAATCGCCCACCATGCCAAAATCCGCCACATTAAAGATGGGCGCGTCTGGGTCTTTGTTAATCGCCACAATGGTTTTGCTGTCTTGCATGCCCGCAATGTGCTGAATTGCGCCCGAAATGCCCACCGCAACATACAATTCAGGCGCAACAATTTTGCCTGTTTGACCGACTTGGCTGTCGTTGGGCGCGTAATCCGCATCCACCGCCGCACGGCTCGCACCAATGGCTGCACCCAAAGCGTCTGCCAATGGGGTCAAAACCGCATTGAACTGTTCCGCGCTGCCCAATGCGCGTCCGCCCGACACAATCACACGCGCCTGTGTGAGTTCGGGGCGGTCGGATTGGGTCAATTCACGCGACACAAAACGGCTGATGTTTTGCGCTGGCGTGGCGGTAACACTTTGAATTGACGTGGTATTATCGCCCAATTCGGCTGCCTGAAACGCGCTGGCGCGAATGGTCAAAACCAATTTGCTTTCATGGCTTTGCACGGTGGTAAACACATTGCCTGCATAAATGGGGCGCACAAAGGTTTTTTCATCAACAATTTCTGTTAAATCAGATACTTGTGAGCAATCCAGCAAAGCCGCCACGCGCGGCATGATGTTTTTGCCAAACGCGCTCGCTGCCGCCACAATGTGCGCGTAAGGTTGCGCCAACGACACCACCAATGGCGCAATTTCTTCCGCCAAGCATTCGGCAAAATGCGCTGCGTCTGCGTGCAACACTTTGGCGATGCCTTGAATTTTGCTGGCTTGTTCCGCCACGTTCAGGCAGCCTGAACCTGCCACCAACAAGTGAATTTCGCCCAATTTTTGCGCCGCCCCCACCGCGTGCAAAGTGGCTGGGCTGATTTGTTTGCCATCGTGTTCGGCAAGAATTAAAACGGTCATGATGTCTTTTCCTTCATTTTGGGTTTGCCTACGGCGTGCGCTCTGTCGCCGCGCGGCGACTTACTTTTTAAAAAAGTAAGTCAAATAATATGATTGCGTTTTTTTGCACATAAATAATGGGGTTTCAATCAACCAAAAAACGTTTCAGGCTGCCTGAAAACCCTTTTTCATCAAAAATATTGATGAAAATATGCAAAATAATTTCAAAATATCAATTAAATTGCTTTTAAAGCGGTCAATTTTTCCACCAATTCCGCCACGCTGGACACTTTCACGCCAGCCTGACGCGCTTTGGGTTCGGCAACTTTTTGCACGATTAAACGCGGCTCAATGTTCACGCCCAAATCAGCAGGCGTTTGTTTTTCCAAAGGCTTTTTCTTTGCTGCCATCAAATTGGGTAATTTCACAAAACGCGGTTCGTTCAAACGCAAATCGGTGCTAATCACGGCAGGCAATTTCAACGCCACGGTTTCCAAACCGCCATCAATTTCGCGCATTACCTGCACTTCGTTTTCCTGCAAATCCACTTTGCTGGCAAAGGTGGCTTGGGGCGCATTCAACAAAGCGGCAAGCATTTGCGCGGTTTGGTTGGCATCATCGTCAATGGCTTGTTTGCCCAATAAAATGATTTGCGCTTGCTCTTGTTCATTGATTTTTTTCAACAATTTGGCAACAGCAAGCGGTTCAAGCGCGGTTTCGGTTTCCACATGAATGGCGCGGTCTGCACCCATTGCCAAGGCGGTACGCAACACGTCTTCGCATTTTTTTTCGCCCAGCGACACGGCAACGATTTCGCTGATTTTACCTGCCTCTTTCAGGCGCACGGCTTCTTCTACCGCGATTTCGTCAAAGGGATTCATGGACATTTTCACATTGCCAATGTCCACATCGGAACCATCGGCTTTCACGCGCACTTTGACATTGAAGTCCACCACGCGCTTTACGGCAACAAGGGCTTTCATATTTACTCCAATTTTGTTGTTTAATCAAAAATAGGCTTTCAGGCAGCCCAAAATAACATGAAGAATTATTTTGCAACATCATGCTGCCTGAATAAGGGTTTCAATCAACAGTCTCAAAAACAGAATCAATTATTTCTTTTATAAGACAAATAGTTATATTAAAAATAAAATGGTTATTTTAAAGGATAGTTTCATGAATGAACAGCCACTCAAGTTAAATTGGTCTTTTTAAATTATGGCTGACACAATTTAAATAAGTACACAGGATGGTACAAATCCAAGAGAAAACGACGCCGTGTAGTCGTAGAAGTGAAAAAGCAATAGTAAGGCGACAACGAGAACCGTGTACACCTGTACATAAGGTCTGGCAATGCCGTAGTGCTTTTTCAATTCTATGACCATAACTGTTTTAAAGTGAGTTAGCCATAAACCGATTATTTTAGGCTGCCTGAAAGACCGTTCATGCTTATAATGTCATGACTTTATCAAATCATTGGCAATCCCAATTATGCAACTGGATAAACATACAGATGAACATTTGCGTGGTCTCATTCAACGTACACGCTATTGGAAACAACTGGATAATGAACTCAAACAATTTTTGCCCGTCCCTCTACACCCACACCTGCGCGTGGTGTGTGTGGAAAATGGCAAACTCGTGATTTACAGTACTTCGCCTATGGCAGCAACACGATTAAAAATGCTTCTGCCCACCCTTTTTCCTCAATTACAGGCTTTAAATACCCAGATTCAAAGCGTTCAAATCAAAATCCGCCCACCTGAAACTGAAAAAAGCCAACAAAAAAATTTCCGCATCAGCCCACGCGCCTTATCTGCTTTTGAACAAACGGCTCATCGTCTCAATTCACAACACCCTGAATTGGCGGCTGCCATGCGCCGTTTGGTACAACACAACAAATAAACCGAATATTGACTCCTTATTTGAGCACAAGAATCCAGAAAAATGCTATCATTCAAAAACTTTTCAATTTCCCCAACCTTCAGGCTGCCTGAAACACACTACATTTAAAGACAAACCCATGATAATCTCAACCACCATTTTGCTGACCTTGCTTGCTTTCCTGCTTTCGTGCCTGCTCATTATTCGCCGTTTGCTTGCTAAACAAGAACGTAAACTGGGCTACCCAAAAGCAAACGAAGATTTTGATGATGTAAAACTACTGGTCTTATTGCAACAAGACATTTTCGCCCTGCGTTGTTACCGCCGTATCTACCCCAAAGCCACACTTGCCGAAGCCAAATACATGATAAACAAACTGCATACACAAGCCCAAGAACAAGCGAAAAACATCGTCTCCAATCCAGCGCAATCCACCAAACCATAATGCAATGGTTTTGGGGTCTAGCCATTTTCAAAAACCGCTATACGCCAACATTCAGGCAGCCTACAATACCGTTTTGTGTATTCGGCTGCCTGAATCATTTTCAGACAGTTTCCCGTCTTAACCCATTTCACACTCAATAATCATGACAAATATTCGAATCGGACAAGGCTATGATGTCCACCAACTCGTTCCCAATCGTCCACTTATTCTCGGTGGTGTAACCATTCCCTTTGAAAAAGGCTTACTCGGACACTCTGATGCCGATGCCTTATTACACGCCATTACCGATGCCATTTTGGGCGCAGCCTCACTGGGCGACATCGGTAAACTGTTTCCCGATACCGCCGCCGAACACAAAGATGCCAACAGTCGCGTACTATTGCGTCAAGCCTATGCCACTGTTCAGGCAGCAGGCTGGCAAATCACCAATGTGGACAGCACCATCATCGCCCAGCAACCCAAACTTCGCCCATACATTGATGCCATGCGCGCCAACATCGCTGCCGATTTGGGCTTGGACATCAATGCAGTCAATGTCAAAGGCAAAACCAATGAAAAACTGGGTTATCTCGGTCGCATGGAAGGCATAGAAGCACAAGCCGTTGTATTATTACAGGCTGCCTGAAAAACCAGCCCAGTTGCCATACACATTTCAGGCAGCCCACTTTATCATTTTACCATGTTGCCAGAAGGAAACCGACCGCATGATGACCGATACTGAACGCCATGCATGGCTACAACTCGCACTCACACCCTACATCGGTGCAGAAAGTTTTGCCACACTGTTGGCACACTATGGCAGCGCAAATGAAGCACTTTGCGCACCTGCGCAAGTGATTACACAACTCGGACGACACGGCAAACAAGCTGCTGCCACTTGGTCAGATACCACCCAAGCCCAAAATGCCGCCGATGCCGCTTTAAAATGGGAAAACGAAACCACAGGTGCACGCCTGATGCTGGCTTGCGATGCCGACTTTCCCAATATCTTGCGTGAAGGCATTACGCCGCCGCCACTCTTATTTTTGCGTGGCAACACCGAATTACTGCAACGCCCAGCCGTTGCCATAGTCGGCAGTCGCCATGCCACACCACAAGCCATACGCATTGCCCACGATTTTGGTCGTGCATTAAGTGAAAACGGCATCACTGTTGTATCTGGCATGGCTGCAGGCATAGACACCGCCGCCCATCAAGGCGCATTAAGCGGTTCAGGCAGCACCATTACCATATGGGGAACAGGCATCAACCGCGTTTATCCGCCGTCCAACCGCGACTTGGCACACCGTTTAGCCGAGCAAGGTCTAATCGTTTCAGAATTTCCCTTGGACACACGCCCATTAGCAGGCAATTTCCCACGCCGCAATCGTCTGATTGCCGCGCAAAGTCATGCCGTTTTGGTGGTAGAAGCTGCTTTAGAAAGCGGCTCCTTGATTACCGCACGACTTGCAGCCGAAATGGGACGCGAAGTCATGGCTGTGCCAGGTTCAATAGACAACCCACACAGTAAAGGTTGCCACAAACTCATCAAAGAAGGCGCAAAATTGGTGGAATGTTTGGACGACATCATCAGCGAATGCCTTTCTTTACAAAACCTTTCAGGCAGCCCCAAACCCATTAACAAGCTGCCTGAAAAACACAATAACCACAAACAATCCACAAACTTATCCACAACCCCAACCCAACCTACACCCCAACAAACCATTCAACCCAACCCAGCCATGCTGCCTGAAAAAACCAAGCACACACTCTTACAGGCCATGGGCTACGACCCCATACACCCCGATAATTTGGCGCAAAACCTGTGTTTACCTGCTGCCGACATTTACGCCATGCTATTGGAATGTGAATTAGACGGACAAGTTGCCGCACTCTCAGGCGGACGTTATCAACGTATTAAATAAATTGTCCCAAAGTTATCCAAAAGTTATCCACAATTTTTCAGACCACCTGGAAACCACAACACACAAAACCAAATGCCACATCAGCATTCAGATGCATCTTTTTCCATTTGTGGTTACAATCGCCATCATTTTTTCAATAGTCAAGAAAGACCACCATGTCCAACAACATTTTATTGAGTTTAGACCACGAACCCAATTTCCCTGCCATTGAAGTGGCGCACATCAAACCCGCCATGCAAAGCGCGATTGCCGAAGCGCGTAGCCAAATCGCTGAAATCAAAGCACAAAGCGAAACCACTTGGCAAAACACGGTGGAACGCTTAACCGACATCACCGAGCGCGTAGGGCGCATTTGGGGGGTGGTGGCGCACCTCAATTCGGTGGTGGATACGCCCGAACTTCGTGCGGTTTACAATGAGCTGATGCCCGAAGTTACCGTATTTTTCACGGAAATTGGGCAAGATATTGAACTTTACGCGCGTTTCAAAGCCATTAAAAATTCCGACCGTTTCAAACGCCTTGATGATGCACAACAAGTCAAATTGAACAACGATTTGCGCGGTTTTGTGTTGAGCGGTGCAGAATTGCCGCCTGAACAACAAGCGCGTTTGGCGGCTTTGCAAACCGAATCCGCCCAACTTTCCGCGCAATTTTCGCAAAATGTGTTGGACGCGACCGATGATTTTGCGCTTTATTTTGAAGATGAGCGTCAGTTGGCTGGGTTGCCTGAATACGCGCTTGCCATGTTTCAGGCTGCCGCGCAAGCCGAAGGCAAATCGGGCTACAAAGTCGGCTTGCAAGCACCGCATTACATGGCAATCATGCAATATGCGGCAAACCGCGATTTGCGCGAACAAATCTACCGCGCCTACGCCACCCGCGCCAGCGAATTGGGCAAACCCGAATGGGACAATACGGCAAACATCACGCGCTGCCTTGAAATTGCTTTGGAAGAAGCCAACTTGCTCGGCTACAAAAATTATGCCGAATTGTCGCTGGTAACGAAAATGGCGGATACGCCTGAACAAGTCGTTGAATTTTTGCGTGATTTAGCCAAACGCGCCAAACCGTTTGCCGAAAAAGATTTGGCGGAAGTGCGCGAATTTGCCGCCAAAGAATTGGGGCTGCCTGAAATCCAATCGTGGGATTTGGGCTATGCCAGCGAAAAATTGCGCCAAGCGAAATACGCCTTTTCCGAAACCGAAGTGAAAAAATATTTCCCTGCTAACAAGGTGTTATCGGGTTTGTTCGCGCAAATCAAGCGTTTGTATGGCGTGAATTTGACGGAAAAAACCGTTCCCACTTGGCACAAAGACGTGCGCTATTTTGAATTGGAAAAAGGCGGCGGCATCATCGGCGGCGTGTACATGGATTTGTATGCGCGTGAAGGCAAACGCGGTGGCGCGTGGATGAGCGATTATCGCGGTCGCCGCCGTTTCATCACAGGCGAAAAAGCGGGGACAATTCAAACACCTACCGCGTATTTAGTCTGCAATTTCACGCCACCTGTAAACGGCAAAGAGGCGCGTTTGAGCCACGATGAAATCATCACGCTGTTTCACGAAATGGGACACGGCTTGCACCATTTGCTCACGCGCGTGGACGAATTGGGCGTGAGCGGCATCAATGGCGTGGAATGGGACGCGGTCGAATTGCCCAGTCAATTTATGGAAAATTTTGTTTGGGAATACAAAGTGTTGGCAGAAATGTCGGCACACGAAGACACCAATGAAACGCTGCCTGAAACCTTGTTCAACAAAATGCTGGCGGCAAAAAATTTCCAACGCGGTCTGTTTTTGGTGCGCCAAATGGAGTTTGCGCTGTTTGATATGCGCGTGTTCAGCGCGGAAGATTCAGGCAGCCTGAATAATTGGGCGCAGACTTTGGCAGAAGTGCGCCGTGAAGTGGCGGTGGTGCAACCGCCTGAATACAATCGTTTTGCCAACAGTTTCAGCCACATTTTTGCTGGCGGCTATTCGGCTGGCTATTACAGCTATGCGTGGGCGGAAGTGTTGAGCGCGGACGCTTATGCGGCATTTGAGGAAACGGACGATGTGCGCGGCACGGGGGCGCGTTTCTGGAACGAAATTTTGGCGGTGGGCGGCTCGCGCAGCGCGGCGGAAAGTTTCAAGGCGTTCCGTGGGCGTGAACCGAGCATGGACGCGCTGTTAAGGCATTCTGGCTTTGATTTGCAGACTGCTTAATCCCTATCCATTTTTGATTACAGGCTACCTGAAGGGCTTCAGGTAGCCTGTTATATTGTTGGTAGGTGGTTTGGATAGCAAAAAACATTTCAGGCTGCCTGAAAAGGGTTGGTTTGGCACATATGGTGTAGAATGTGAGTTATTGCTCAAAAAAAGAGCATATCGGCTGCATCAGGGGGATCTTTCAAGTAGAAAATATTTCGCCAAAATTCATTTTTCATCATTTTATTTCTTAAAAAAACTTAAAAGTGCTTGTATATGAAATCAAATATTGAATTGTGGGGTTGGGAAAAGAAACCCAGAACCATGCTCCGATACATCAAAATTGGCGATATTGTTTGTTTTGAAACAGACCATACAGGGAAATCATTTGGTTATGGTCAGCTGATTGCTCAATTGGAAACGGGCGGTTTTGTTTTTAAAGCAATGAATATCATACATCAAAGTCCAAATGATATTACGGTTGAAGAAATCGTGCATTCAGATACATTGGGCAAACCTTGTGTTTTAGATGTCTATTCAACATTGGATAGAAAGAAACACATTAACAATGGCGAATGGCGGATTATCGGCAGAGAAAACGATTTTAAAATCAAAGAAGAGGACTTAAATACCATCTATTTTATCTATGGTATTGGAAAAGGGTTTTGGAAAAAAATCAATTTATTAAATGAAGTAACCCCCATATCTGATGAAGAAGCAGAAAAGTATCTTGATGCAGGTCTCAATACAGGCGACCAAGTGAAAATATGGTATGTTCAATATGATAGCCCATAGCGATAGTGGGCGTATCACTTACTCTGGTTGGTTGTGAGCCACAACAGGCAATTTATTAAAATAAATGGCAGCCTGAAATTCGTTAAAAAATTGTATTATCAACAAGAAAAAATAAAAGGAAATTTTCCGTAAAAAATATTCACCAACGAAATAATTTATTTACTTTATTTCCTAAAAAGGACAGCAAAATGAGCAAAAAAATCAAAAAAGCAGAGCAAAAAATCGCCGATTTGAGACGCGAATTAAGCAGTGAAGCTGCCTTGATTATTATTGATAATCTAGAAAAAGAATGGGGCAGACCCATTCCTGTGGAATTAAGAAGACTGGTTGAATTTCAAGCCGATGAATCCGATTTTGAACAGTTTTCACAAGGTTTTGGCATTTGGGAAGCTGATTTTTACGGCGGACTGAAAGAAGGTTGGTCAGACAATCCCGAATTTTTGGGCAAATTGTATCCCTTTGCCCAAGCCAACGGCTCGGGTTCGACTTATGCCATTTGGGACGATGGCGAGGGTTACCCAATGGGCGATATGCCTGTGGTGGTCTTTGGCGATGAGGGCGGTCAGTGGGTGGTCGCCAATCATTTTGGTGCGTTTTTGCAACTTTTGACCTTTGATACCGAAATTTCGGTGGATTGGAATTCTTGCTTCTTTTACAAAGATGAAGAGGGTTACGAAGAGAACCCCGATGCCGAGAAATTCCGCCAGTGGTTCAGCGAATATCAGGGTTATCTGCCGACTGTGGAAAGCAATGAACACGCCGCTGCAATTCTGGCAGATGCCCAAGCCAACCATCAGCAGAAATTCAACGAATGGCTAGGCAGGTTTGGCATAGAAACTTCGGAAAACACACCAGATGAAACCCTTCAGGTAGCCTCATTACCGCCACAACTGGTGCAGGAAAAAGCCCCAAAACATTACAACATCAATGGCGACAAATACCCACAAGCGTGGGAAGAGAAAGAATACGAGTATGGCGGCGATTACGATGGCGAAGATTTTTCCGAAATAGAAGCCGAATTTGAGTTGATTGAATTTCTGCCACGATTGCCAGAGCCTTACAAATTAGAACAATATGAAAGACTTTGGGTGGATTTGCGTTTCAAAACCAATGTGCCTTGTCAGGTTTGGTTGTTACAAGCTGATGGATACAACGGCACTTATTCCGCTTCCAAGGTTTATTCTGTGGGCGAAACGAAAACATATAATTTTTTGAATTTTCATCAAGTACCTGAAAATGAACGGATTGACCATTTGAATTTGCATATTGCTTTTGTCAATGGACAAGAATTGGAAGCCAAAATCCCTTTTGACTGCCAAATCACCCCGCCTTCGGATACCGATACTTTATACGATGGCGAAAGCACCACCGAGCTTAACGGCGAGGTAACGCTGGTAGTCGGTGGCAATACACTTTTATTGAATGAAGCCCACCAAATTCCTGTGGGGGCAGATGTAGATGTGATTATCCCTTATAAAACAGGGTCTAAATACGGCATCAATCTCTTTTCAATGCCTGTGGAAGGAATGGAGCAATGTGGCAGTAATTATCCGATTGGCTTTAATGGCAGTGATGAATATTACGGGCCTTGGGGTGTGGCAACGGCGACTTTTTCCGCCTATGCACCTTGCAAACCGCCTTATTTACAAGTATATGCCCAAAATCTTACAGGTGGTTGGCAGATATTTTCAAAAAATATCCCCATCAATATTGAATTTATTGAAACCGAAGGCGATGGACAAGGCAGTGAAATTACCGCCGTGGGGATTCGCTTGGCAGGAGAGGAGGATTGGTTAGACGGCAAGGCGACCATTAACACCGAAACCGATTTGGAACTTCATTACGAATACAAAAACGCCTCCCAGCACGGCATTTATTTCAAACTTTATTCGGTGAAAAATAATGAAATTTCAGAACAACTACTGCAATCCAACACCCTTGCCGACCCCAATCGGACTTGGGGCTACATTGATTTTGTCATTGATGAAGCCCAAGAAATGGAAGATGTCATCCTTGTGATGTACAACACCGCTGGCGAAGTATTGCACGAAAGACTTTTACAACTGAAACTCAATGTAGAAGAATACGACCGCCCACGCAAAAAAGCCCAAAGGGAAGAAGACAGCAAGCCAACAGGCTTATTCGGCAGCCTGAAAAAATTCTTCAATTTGGATTAATCAAATAAACGGTTTATCGGTTTGTATTCCGCAGTGTTGGCAATCACAATTTTGTTGTTTGGACAAATCGGTATTCTGTCTGCGGTTCATTTTGAGTAATCAAAAATACCGCGTGTACAGGTTCGGAATCCCAATGCCCACAAATGCTGCTGCACAAAGGTTTTGCGATTGGGCATTTGTCTGTGTGTCAAGCACTTCAGGTAGCCTGAAAGCTCTGATGTGCCTGATAAGGATATTATAGTCAATTCATTTAAAAACAGTACAAGCGCAGGATACAGCTTATTGCACCATTTTTCTAATCAAACAGGGATTTGGTGTAACAAGTCGCACCTGTATTGTGTCCTATTTGGTTTACCATATTTCTTTATTGGGGCGGCAACTTTTTCAGGCTGCCTGAAGACAAGTGTGCTGTTTGCAGATATCGTGAATTCAATTTAAACCAGTACAGCGTTGCCAGCTCCCTTATGTACTCGACACGGTCGCTGTCGCCTTGTCCCAATTTAAATTGAATCCACTATCTAATATTTTGATTATTGAACTGCATTCAAACCTTTTAACCATTTGTCTTGTACGGCTTTGATTGTGCCATCTGCCAATGCCACATCAATGCCTTTATTCAATTTTTCCAAAAGTTCAGGCTTATCTTTTTTAACCAAAAAAACCAAATGACGTGGCTCTTCATCATGAACACGCAATAAACGCGTACTTTGTTCTTTTTTCATTTCTTGTGCAAAATATGCCAAAACATAATTCGCACCCAAAACACCATCCACCTGCTTGTTGTACAATTCACGCGCAGACAAATAGAATGTGTCGGTTACCATAACATTTTCAGGCGAACCCGTTAATTTGGCCGCCAAATCAATCATTTTCTGACCATAATATTTGCTGACAGCCAATTTTTTACCTTTTAATTGCTCTATGTTTTGAATGTTTGCATTGCCCTCTTTGTCATCACACAAACCCACTACAATGTACGCATCCATAAAGGGTTTGGAAACCAACACATCATCGGGGTATTCGGCATTGCCATAAAAAGCAGAAGCCCACATATCAAAAGTCCCATTTTGCAATGATTTGTGCCATTCTTCACGCGCAAAGTGGTTAAATTCCATGCCCAAACCCTGACTTTTACCAATCGCATTCAAAATATCCATTTCAATACCTAAAATCTTGCTCTTTTCATCGCGGTATTGAAATGGCGGATATTTGGCATCGGTACCCACCTGAACCAAAGATAAATTGCTTGCTGCTTGTGCTGAACTGGCTGATGCAGTTTGACTGGATTGTGGCTTGACCTCTGTAGTTTTTTGAGACTCTGAACCGTCACACGCGCTTAAAGCAACGGACAACACAGCAGAAACAAACAAATGGTGTAATTTCATGACATTTCTCCAAATAAAGACAAAGTTTTTCAAAACTTCTTAATTAATTTAACTAATTGTTAATTATAAATTTTAACTATCTGAATGCTACTTATGGGGGTGTAGTTTATTTTATACCCTATGATTTAGACTGAAAAATGTGCAAAAAAAATAAAAATAAACAAAAATTTATACCAAAAACAGGAGGCAAAAAACTAGGTTCAGCTTTTGCACCAAAATGGTCAAATTTTGGTCAGCTTTTGCACTTTTTTGAGTAGATTTCAAACACATTTTGGTTACAGATTGATTGAATTTAAAACGGCGTTTAAACCTGTGTTAAACGCCGTTTTTTGTATCTTAATGTTTACAGCATCCGCCCCAGCCAAACCACACGACCGATGATGGCAAAATTTTGCTGTTCCTGTGTCAAATCAATGGTAAAGGTTTCATAGTTGTTATTTTCACTGATAACCAACAGTTTATTGGGTTGGCGTTGAATGCGTTTGACAAAAATGTCGTTGTCAATGCGGATAACGTAAATATCGTCTTTGGGTGCGGTATCAGTATGGTTGACCAAGATGGTGTCGTCATCGTTTAACATGCCGTTGATGCTACTACCAGTGTATAACTTCCAAGCTGAACTTGTACACTTTACTTATACAGTATCAATATGACGTACAAGTTATAAAAACATTATAAAACAATTGAATACTATACCAATACCATTTCAACGGTTTTTGAAAAAATTGAAACTTATACATTGGTGTACAAGTTTAACTACGTTTCTTCATCAGTTCACGCTTCTTGTTTGAAAGAGAAGCATAAGCTTTTTCCAACTCCTCATCCTGTAAATCTGCTTTACTTTGTACTTTAAATTTACCTGCAATGTGTTTCTTAAACCATTCTTCTAATTCAGGAAATTCCTTAAAACTAGCATGAATGAAACGATATTTTCGATTTCGCCATTCATTTTCAGGCATCTTTTTTCTTGCGGTAGCACTGGCCATCAAACGACCAATAGATGACCTCAAATATTTTAAGGCATCATCAAATTGTTCTAGCTTGATGAGACGGTAAGATGGCACCTTCATCCTTCGGTTTAGCGCAGTCCATACCGCACGATGGTTTCTCGGTTTCTGCTTGACATTGGCTTCAATGGTTACGATGTCATCAACCAATTTCTGAATTTCAGAAGCCTGTTGGTCGGTAATATGCTCTTGACCAGGTTTGACTTCGGCAATGGTTTTGGTTGTGTGATGTGTGGTATGGATTTGATTAACTGTTGCACCTTTTCCTGCTAACACAGAATGACTTAAGGATGAGTTGTTGATGAAAACATCAGCACGGCTCTTACCTTCATCACGTACTTTTTCAGCCAGATTACTGGCTATCTGTTCGTTTTTAATATTAAAAAGAACATACAGTACATCCACACCAATGCTACCCATGCGAATCAGGATGTTGGATGGAATGTTGCTGTGTCCCAGTTCGTAGGTGCGCAAAGTATTTCGAGAAACATCAATTTGTCTGGCGAAATCCGCTTGTGAATACCCCAAACGAACACGCTCCGCAATCAGACGGTCAGCGACTTCTTCTGCTTCTGTTGCAGTTTCTAATTCAATTTCTTCTTTAATATCAATAGACATAAAAATTCCTTTGTAAATAAATTTGACGTGTGCAAATTTATTTACTATTATTCGCTCATTGGTTGAGCGCGTAAACCTAGTGCGCTACTGTGGGTTGATTATTAGCCTAATCATTGAGTGTATTTTATGAATGCAGAGAAAATCTATCAAGAACTAAATCGTAAGGGTTTTGATGCGTCGATGATTGCAGAAGCTATTGAGGTGCTCCCTCAATCTGTTGCTGTTGTTATCCGTAAAGGTAAGGGCAGCAGACGCATTGCCGCCGCAATTGCTGCTGTGTTAGAGCGTCCGATTGAGGAGGTTTTTCCGTTTTACGGTGAAAAAGCCGAAAAACTAATGAATCGAAAAAATCAGGTTTTGAATTTAAAAGAGAAGCTGCGTGCACTCAACGTTTGACAGGGTGTCGATATGCAAGACGCTTATATTGATTTACAAGGCATTCTGGCTCTAAAACTACCTAATGTTTCATCCAGACTTGCCACATTAAGAGAAATGGCACAGAAAAATGGTTGGGTCTCTCGTAAAAGGGCAGGACGTGGGGGAGGGTTGGAATACGCCATATCCTCACTCCCACCCCCCATCCGTGAAGCCATTCAACACAAACAAGCCCAAGCCCTGTTACAGGCAGGCTCGGCAGCTTTGCCCACAGCGCAAGCGAAGCAAGCCGCACACAAACCTGTCGTGCTGAATAAGAAGATGCGCCAACTGAACCTGCTGCCGATTGAAGCCCAACTCAAAAGCTTAAACGACAAACAGCTTCAGGTAGCCCATGCACGCGCCGCACTGGTGGCCCATGTACAACATCTGCACACCGTGATTGGTTTGCCTGTGAAACAAGCGGTGGCGATGGTGGTACAAGAAGCACAAACAGGGCATCTTGCCGATGATTTGGCGCGTTTATTGCCCCTTGCCAATGCCCGAAACAATGACAACAGATTGCTTTCAGGCAGCACATTATACAACTGGGTACGCTCTTGGCAGGCAGCAGGCGATGACCGCAATAAGCGATTATTGGCACTGGCACCACAACAAACCAAACCCAAGCGCGATTTATTGACCATTGCTTGGCTACCTGAATTTTTGGGCATTTACCAAGATTGGCGTGGCATTTCCATGATTGAAGCCTATCGGCGGTTTGCGCGACTGTATGAGCAATCAGAGCGGCTGGACGCGCTGCCCAGTTTAGACCAAGTGGAGTACGTCATGCGACAAGTCCCCAAAATCGTGAAAGAACGCGGCCGCAAGACAGGTTCGGCTTACCGAAACCTGCTGCCTTATGTGCAACGCGATTGGCTGGCACTCAACCCGAATGATGTGTGGATAGGCGATGGACACAGTTTTAAAGCCAAAGTACAACACCCGATACACGGCAAACCCTTTGTGCCTGAATTTACCGCGATTATTGACGGTTGCACGGCGATGATAGTCGGCTGGACGGTGTCTTTGGCAGAGAACACGGTGGCAGTTGCCGAAGCCTTACGCAACGGCATGGCACAACACGGCATACCCTTGATGTATTACTCCGACAACGGTGCAGGGCAAACCGCCAAACTGCTTGACCACGACATCACAGGCATTTTGCCGCGTTTGGGGATTGAGCACGCCACAGGCATTGCAGGCAATCCGCAAGGTCGCGCCCGCATCGAACGTTTGTGGCAACACACCGCCATCGCGCTGGCACAAGAGTACGCCACTTATCAAGGCAAAAGTGCCGACCGCGAAACCGTCCGTAAAAACACGGTGGCTTTGACATCGGCATTTCGGGCGATTGATGCGGGACGTGAATTGACCGTGCCCCAGCAAAAAGCCAAAAACGCCTTGCCGACATGGGCGCAATTTTGGGCGGATTTGGGCGCGATGGTAGAAGACTACAACGAACGGCACGAACACAGCAAACTGCCCAAAGACCCGAACACAGGTCGCCACTACACCCCTGCTGCTTACTACCGCCATCGCATTGAACAAGATGCGGTTGCCATTGAGCGATTGACCGAATTGGAATTGGATTATCTCTGGCTACCTGAAGAAATCAGAACGGTACAGCGCGGCATGGTGCAATTGTTCAACAACAGTTATTTCCACATCAATTTGGCCTTACATCATGGCGAACAAGTTCGGGTGGGTTACGATTTGCACAATGCCGAACAAGTGTGGATTAAGGACAAAGCAGGCTGTTTCATCTGCAAAGCCCAATTTGACGGCAATAAAGTCGCTGCCTTTGCCCAAACCCGCATTGAACAACTTGCCGAGCAACGCAAGCAGCGCAAAGTCAAAAAAGCCATGCAACAAATTGCGCTGGCACAAGCCGAAGCCCGACCTGCACTGGAACATCAGCCCGACTTTGGGCAACTGATACCCACCGAGTCGCCCAAACGCGAAACAGAATATGTGTTGTGGCAAAACGAGCAGGACAATGAACCACCCCAAAAAATTTACGCTGTGATTTAAAGGAGTTTCAACATGGATTTGCAACAAGATTTAAAAGACTTTATAAGCGAACGCGGCATCACCCAAGCGGCTTTGGCAAGGGCAGTGGGCGTGTCATCGGCAGCCATCAGTCAATATCTCAAGAGCGAGTATGCGGGCGATGTGGCGGCATTGGAACACAAACTCCAAGCATGGCTCATACGCCAAACCGACCGCCAAAATGAGCAAAAACTCACATGGGGCTATGTGCAAACCGAAACTGCCCGCCGCATCGGTAATCTCTTGAAAATGGCACACATCAATGGCGAAGCAGTGGTGCTGTATGGTCAAGCAGGATTGGGCAAAACCAGTGCGCTTTTAACCTATCACAAGCGCAATCCCGATGCCATCTTCATTGAAACCGACCCCAGTTTCACCGCAAAAGTGTTATTGCAAAACATCGCCCAAACCATAGGCAGCTCTGCTTCAGGTAGCCTACATGAAGTGATGCAAGGCATTGTGGATAAACTGAAAAACAGCTCTCGCTTATTAATGATAGATGAAGCCGAACTGTTGCCACTGCGTGCTTTGGAATGCCTGCGCCGCATTCACGACAAAACAGGTTGCGGTTTGGTTTTGGCAGGTATGCCCCGATTGCTGGTTAATCTCAAAGGAAAACGCGGCGAGTTGGTGCAACTGTACAGCCGCATCGGTTTTGCCATGAATTTGGGCGAGGCTTTATCGGCAACCGATTTGCGCCAGATTGTACAAACCGTTTTACCCCATCTGCCCGATGATGCCGCAGGCGAAATGGTGGCAGCGGTCAAAGGCAACACACGGGTTTTGTGCAAACTGATGCGCGGCGTACACAATATGGAACAAATCAACCAAGAAAAAGCCAATATCGAGATGGTGCGTCAATATGCCCAAATGCTGATTCATTAGGCTACCTAAAAGCCCCAAGCCCTTAATACGGCAATAATTTTTTTGCCTTATGATTTTAATAAGTCATTGAAAATAAAGGAAATGAAAAAATGAACACCAATCTAGAACGGCGCAATGAAATGGCGCGGTTGTGGCAACCCATGCTTGCAGGCGGCTTGATGATGGCGGTTTTTACTGCCCTGACTGAACCCGCAAACCCACCCGTGATTTTGCCCACGCCCACGCCCGAACGCGAAATGCGTGTAGAAGTTTGGGACTGCGACAACTACACCCACGCCCCAATGGATATGCAACACAATCCCGAACACCCCGCCTATTACGCCTTTCAACGGTTGCAATTTGCCTGCACCCAAAACCAAGCCACGCTTGCCCTGATGCAGATTTGGGAAAGCGACCCACTGGCAGGTGTCGTTGATGAACCTGTCCCCGAATAATCATCAGGCTACCTGAAGTCCTAAACCACAAGGAAAAAACACCATGCAAAGCTACACCGTCTATCTCCCAGCCCACGTTTACGAGCCTGTACCAGTTGGCAAACTGACCTACCAAGCCACCACCAACACCGCCATTTTCCATGCTGACGGCAAATCCGAAATCCGCTATGCCAGCGTAGCTGCTGCCTTAAACGGCATCAAGCAAATCTACCCCAACGCATTCTTGGAAGAAGCGTGAAAGGCTGCCTGAAATGACCACCGAACAATGGCTTTTAAAAGAAATCCAGCGTTGGCAACAAGAACTGCATCAAGCCCAAGACGAGCAAACGCGGTTTGTCGTCAAAGAAATACTGTGGCTGCGCCGTCATTGGCTGGTATTGCTTCGTGCAAATCAAGAAAAGAAAAGGACAGCATCATGAAAACCCGATGCCCCTGTTGCGGAGCAGAAAACAGCCTTGATGCCCTGCTCGCCCACGATGAAGCGCGTGAAGCAGTGTGGGCGGTGGCACAAGTTGGCGGCGAATTGGGACGCTTGGCGGTGCAGTACATTGCCCTGTTTCGCCCGACCAAAACCGCGCTCACATTTGACCGCATGGCAAAACTGCTCAACGAAATCCTGCCCGATATGCAACGCCAAGCCATCACACGCGACCGTGTGGAATATCCAGCACCGTTAGAAGCATGGGTGTACGGTTTCCGCGAAATGCTCGCCAAACGGTCTTCAGGCAGCCTGAAACTGCCGCTCAAATCACACGGCTACTTGTACGAAATCATCGCCAGTTGGCAAGGGCAAGGTTTGCGAAGCCCCCACCCTAGCCCTCCCCCACAAGCAGGGGAGGGAATAAATGGTAAACAAGCCGAAGCCAGCCAAACCCTGTCCGCTGCCATGCAACTACAAGGACTACGCCGATGAATGCCCCCAAGAAAATGCCCGACTGGGCATACAACCAAATGAT
>NZ_JAUNEC010000021.1 GCF_030525755.1 Alysiella sp. | reverse complement strand
ATAGGCGGTTTCTTGAATGTTGCCTTTGCTGTCGTGGGCAAGGGTGTGTTTCAGATGGCCTAGGATGTCGCGTCGGAATTCGGTGGTTCTGAGCGGGGTTTTGTCTTTGAAACTGTCAATCAGTGGTGTTCTGTCTTTGCTTTTTATGGTTTGCTCGCCGTATTGTGCCATCAGTTTGGTGGCAATACTGGCATCGTTGCCGTATTCGCTCTGTTGAACGAGTTCGCCGCTTTGGTTGTAATGATAGGTGGTGAGTTTGTGGTCAAAGCCGCTTTCGGCCACCAAACGGTCGAGCGCGTCGTAGGCGAAGCGGTAGCGGGCACCGTTTTCGTTGGTAAGTCCGATGAGCCTTCTTGCCCGGTCGTAGTGGTAGCCAAAGGTGTGGCCGAGTGCATTGGTGCGTTGTGTCGGCAAACCGTCTTGGCCGTATTCGTAGGCGGTGGTATGCCCTTCTGCGTCAGTATGGGCTTTCAGACGGCCGGCGGTGTCGTAGCTGAAGCTTTCCCTGCTGCCGTCGGGATAGAGGGCGAGGGTAAGGTTTCGATTGGCATCGTAGTGGTATTCGGTGTGTTGACCTAAGGCATCGGTGATGTGTGCCAACTGTCCTTCGGGGGTGTAGGCCAGTTTGGTTTGGTGGCCAGAGCAGTCGGTAATCAGTTCGGGCTGGTGGTTATGGTCGTAGTGATACTCGGTGGTGCTGCCTTTGGGGTCGGTTACCGACATCAGCAAACCGTTGCGGGCATATTCGAAACGGGTGGTGTGTTTGAGCGGGTCGGTGTGGGTGAGCAGATTGCCAGCTTCGTCATAGGTATAGCTGTCGTAACGACCTTCGGCATCGCTTTTGCGGATAAGGCGGTAAGTGTCGTCGTAGTCGAAATGCAGCATGGCACCGTCGGGGCGGACGATGGTCTCGATTTGACCTTCGCTGCTGTAGCGGTAGCGGGTAATGCGACCCATGGCATCGGTGTGGCTGAGCAGACGGCCGAGGTGGTCGCGTTCCATCAATTCTTCGCTGCCGTCGGCGAAGACGCGTTTGGTCAGTTCGTTGTTGTCATCGTAATGGTATTGTTCGGTACGCCCCAGAATGTCGGTTACTTCGGTGTAGGTGTCATGATAAATCAAACGCCATTCTTCGCCCAGCGAAGTCCAGTTGCGTACAACCTTGCCATGGATGTTGTATTGGTCGTATTCGTATTCGGAAACCAGTCCAGCCGCATCGGTGTGGGCAACTATGATGTGATTGCGGTAGGCAAACGAACGGGTTAATGCACCGCTTTGGTCGTAAACGGCGAGTAAATCGCCATCGGGTGCATAATCATAACGCACCAAAGCACGCTGATGATGAAGGCTGCCTGCAAGGTCGGTGTTGAACTCAGGTAAATGGGGCAACTGATAAATGGCAGTCAAACGCCATAATGGGGAATGTGTTTTGTGTTCTGCCACATTGCCGAAATGCAGGTAGAACACCCGCCCGTTACCGTCAATAACATATTGCGGCAATCCAGTGAGATGATGGTAAATGATGCGTTGATGATTGCCGTTGGCATCTTCAATGGCAACCAATGCCCATTGGCTGCACATTTGACCGCTTGGGTCATCGTTGGAGACGGTTAAAGGAGCAAAGCGCAATATTAGTGAACCATCGAGATTGGCGATAAAACAATGTCCTGCTTCATCGCAGGAAAACCAGATTTGTTCACTTTCGTGGAAAATGGGTTCTTCGTCTGCTTGCATATCGGGCAAAGGAAATGCACGACCTTGCTCGTCAATATAGACAAAGCCGTGTTCAGAACGGTGCAGTTGTTGTGAGAAAGGGGTCGCCCACCCTTGCCCGAGCCAGCCTGTACCTTGTTGGTCGGAGTAGTAGCTGCGTTGCCACACCAACGGGAGGATACCGCCGTAGGTGAAGTCTGGGGCTTCGGTTAGGAATTTGATGCCGAGTATGGGGTTGATGGGACGTCCGATGGCTGTGGCTGCTTTGCATGAAAGACAAGTATTGGATTTCTTGAATTTTTTCTTAAACTTGCCGTTCATCATGAAAATATCGCCTGTTCGGACAATTTTGTATTTGTGAATGCGAACGGAGGAACTGTGCATTTTGGACCATGCTTTTGCACCTACGGTACGCGAAATTACGCCCTTACGCACACCGGGTTGGTCACCAAAGGTTTGCGGAGCGGCAGAAGCATTGTGAACAAAAGCAGGTTTACCATTGATGCGGACATTTTTGGCGGTCTGCTTGGCCTGACCAAGATTGGTAAACAGGGGGAAAGGAACAGGTGGCACAACCCCTGGTACAAAGCAAAAATCGGGAACAGTAAAGACAACAGTATAACCGCTGTCGCGGCGGGCGATTTTTTGTAAGGCCATCGATTAACTTTCTAATCTAATTAGTTGAATTGATTGAAACTAACTTAATTCCAGAAAGTATGGATTATTGGGATGATATTGTGTTTCAAATTGAAAGAAAAATCAATCCAAAAAAGCTCTATTTAAAAATGATTTTTAATCAATATGCTAAAAATTTTCAGTTCTCTGCTTTATTTTTCAAGTTGCCTATTCAGTTGAAATGAAGTAAAGTATTTATCAGGCTTAATTATTTTCGGGACATATCTGTTATAGGGCAATTTGCAGATACACCGAATCATCAGGGAGAATGTGATGAGCCACACAGAAAGTGTTTATTTTTTGGTAAATTAAAAACACACCGAGATTTTATTCAATCCACAGATTTATCACTTGAAGACAAAAATTTTTGGCAAACATGGTTTCAAAAATGCGCCAATACACAATTGCATTTTACTGGTAAAGTAAAGAACAATCATTCTGTTTGGTTATTTGTTATTGCAACAGAAAATGGTTTTATGTATGGATTGATATCGCCTAGCCAAGATATGCAAGGTCGTTTTTGTCCTTTTGTTGTTTGTGCCAAGACACACTCACCAGATTGTTTAAGGTTAGGGCTGCAACGTTTTTTTCAGATTGCTTTTGATTTTGCAAAATATGTAAAACAAGGGGTATTTTTGATAAGCAATCTAATAAACGAATGTGATTCTCATCCAAAAAATCAGAATGACATTGTTTTGCCTGAAACGTTTTCTCTAGAACGCATTTCTCAAAATGGCAGTCTCTGGTTTGAATGCAATAATAAACAGGCGATAGAATCAGCAAATGTATTAAGTTGTTTTTTATTCAATAAATTATTTGGATAATTTGGTGTTTGATGGGATGTAACCATGAAAACATTTCCACTTTGGGAAACCGCTATTTCAGCAGATGCACCTTCAGGTGTGAATATTGAATATGACAGTCGTTTTTTAGAACTGCAAAATGCCGCAGAAGGTAAAGCTGAGCAGCAGTATGGCGATACGATTATTCCTGCACAAGATCCAGAATGGCGTACCGTTGAAAAACTGTGTTATCAGCTATTAGCAGAATCAAAAGATTTGCGTCTGTTTGCCTATTATACACAAGCTTTAACGGCAAAATATGGTTTACAGGGATTTGCTGCTGCATGCGAAGCACTGAAAATCAATTTGGAAAGCTTTTGGGATACCGTGTATCCCTTGCTTGAAGATGAAGACGGAGAATATGATCCATTTTATCGTATTAATGCATTAAGCCTGTTTTCTGTTGCGGATGGTATTGCCAAAGAACTGTTGTCTTGCCCATTATTGGTCAATGGTTTGGCTCAACAGGCAATTACTGTACGTGAAGCATTGGCAGTTTTGCAAGGGCAAGATAATTCAAACTATCTAGGAGGACGTGAACGTTTAATTTTGGATATTCGTGTTGGTGTTGATACAGGAAAGCCAGAGTTACAAGCAATACGCCTATCTATACAGCATCTACAAGCAATACAGCAAATTTTTATTAAGCATTTAGGTGATGATGGGGTTTTGGATTTTTCACCTGTGTTAAAAGGATTGATGGCAATTGAACAAGTTTCAGCTTCTCAATATGATACAGATTCCATAAAAGAAACAATAACTCAAGAAGTAAATAACGCGATATCAATCAAATCTGAAAAAGTCAACAAATGTCTTGATGTTGATGCTTGGCGTCATTTAAATATTCAGAATCGTGCTGATGTTGATTTGGTTTTGGAAAAAATTTGTGTTTATTTTGAAAATTTTGAACCGAGTCATCCTGCACCACTTTTGATTCGCCGTGTACAAAAATTCATGAATATGAATTTTTACGACATTATGATGGATATTAGTCCCGAGAGCATTCCAAATTTAGAAGTATTAATTGGGAAGTCTGAACGTGAAGCATGATCATGGTACTTACTTAAATTGTATTGGCACATTATGATGTAACGAATTAGAATCAGTCATTAATATTGGATATTAAAGGAAAATCAAATGTCAAAGAACAATTCTGGTCAGAAATTTATTGCCCGAAACCGTTCTCCACGTGTTCAGATTGAATATGATGTTGAGTTATATGGCTCGGAAAAGAAAATTGAACTGCCATTTGTAATGGGCGTTATGGCTGATTTAGTAGGTAAACCTATTGAACCTTTGCCTGAAATATCTGAACGAAAATTTTTGGAAATTGATGTTGATAATTTTGATGACCGCATGAAAGCATTAAAACCTCGTTTGGTATTGGATGTACCCAATACTTTAACAGGACAAGGTAACTTACAAGTGGAATTGAAATTTGAAAGTATGAATGATTTTTCACCTGCATCAATCGCCAAACAGGTTGCGCCGTTAAATGAACTATTACAAGCGAGAACCGAATTATCCAATTTGTTATCCTATATGGATGGTAAAAGTGGTGCAGAAGATTTAATTAGTAAAGTCTTAGGTGATGATGAGCTTTTAAAAACCATCGCAGCTACTGCCAAAAATTCGGCAGAGTAATCTTCAAAAAATCAACAGAGATACAAAATATGGCTCAACAAGAATTGCAAAATCAAGGCATTCATGCTGCACATACTTTTTCCAATAGTGAATTTGAACAATTGTTGCAAAAAGAATTTAAGCCTAAAACAGAAGAAACCCAAAATGCAATTACGCATGCTGTTGTGACTTTGGCACAACAGGCTCTACAAAAGGCAGTAACCATTTCGGATGATACCTATCAAACGATAGAAGCAATGATTGCCGAGATAGACCGTAAACTGTCCCAACAAGTTAATTTGATTCTTCATCATGAAGAATTTCAAAAATTGGAAGGTGCGTGGCGTGGACTTCATCATTTGGTAAGTAATACTGAAACCGATCACTTATTGAAAATTAAGGTGTTGCCAATTTCCAAAAAAGAAATTTCACGTAATTTAAAACGTTTTAAAGGTATTGCGTGGGATCAAAGTTCTCTATTTAAGCGCATCTATGAAGAAGAATATGGGCAATTTGGTGGGGAGCCATTTGGCTGTTTAGTTGGTGACTATTATTTTGATCATTCAGCCCCTGATGTTGAAGTGCTAAATGGTTTAGAAAAAATTGCAGCTGCTTCACATTGTCCATTTATTGCTGGTGCATCACCGCAATTAATGCAAATGGAATCTTGGCAAGAATTGGCCAATCCAAGAGATTTGGGCAAAATATTCCAAACAGCTGAGTATGCACCTTGGAGAAGTTTACGCGAATCAGAAGATTCTCGTTATATTGGTTTAGCATTACCCAGATTTCTTTCTCGTTTACCTTATGGTGCGAAAACCAATCCTGTTGATGAATTTGATTTTGAAGAAGAAACGGATGGTTCAGATCATAATAAATACACATGGGCGAATGCTGCATATACCATGGCAGTCAATATCAATCGTTCATTCAAATATTATGGCTGGGGCACATCGATTCGCGGTGTAGAATCTGGTGGCTTGGTTGAAAACCTACCTTGCCATACATTCCCAACTGATGATGGGGGTGTAGACATGAAATGCCCAACAGAAATTGCCATCAGTGATAGACGAGAAGCAGAACTTGCTTCATTGGGTTTTATGCCTTTGGTACATCGTAAAAATTCTGATTTGGCTGCATTTATTGGTGCTCAATCTTTGCACAAACCTGCTGAATATCACGATCCTGATGCAACTGCAAATGCAAGATTATCTGCTCGTTTGCCATATTTGTTTGCTTGTTGTCGCTTTGCTCACTATTTAAAATGTATTGTACGTGACAAAGTCGGTTCATTTAGAGAACGAGAGGACATGGAAAGATGGTTGAATGAATGGATTATGAATTATGTGGATGGCGATCCCATCAATTCCACACAAGAAACCAAAGCGCGTAAACCTTTGGCTGCTGCGGAAGTTATTGTTGAAGAGATAGAAGATAATCCTGGTTATTACACTTCTAAATTCTTTTTGCGGCCACATTATCAATTAGAAGGTTTAACAGTATCATTGCGTTTAGTGTCAAAATTGCCTTCTGTTAAGAAAGAATAGTTTTTAGCCATACCCAAGAATTAAAGTTGTGATTTAGGTTACTGTCACTTTTCAGGTGAACTGTAACTGAAATCAATCGTAAAATGATTTATCATCATTCGACATTTTTAGATCGGTTTCTCTTTCATAACTTTATCAAAGGTATATTTTGTAAGTAGTTTGTTTTTTGATTTCAATCAAGGAGTTTTACTATGGCCATTGATATGTTTATGAAAATTGAAGGTGTAAATGGTGAGTCTAAAGATGCCAATCATAAAGATTGGACCAACATCGAGAGTTTTGATTGGGGTGCGGTGCAACCTGGCGCAATGACAAGTGGCGGTGGCGGTGGTGCTGGAAAAGTCAATTTTAATGATTTGACGGTTATTGCAGCAATTGATAAAGCAGCTCCAACCATTTTGAAAAATTGTGCGACTGGTCAACATTTGGGTAAAGTGGAAGTATCTGTATGTAAAGCAGGTGGAGAGCAAGTTGAGTATTCTCGTACCACTTTGGAAGATGTTTTGGTTACAGCAGTTCAATTTATGGGTGTACAAGGTAATGATACTTTGAAAATCAAATATTCATTCCAAGCAGCCAAAGTTAAAACTCAGTACTGGGAACAAACCGATAAAGGTTCCAAAGGTGCTGAAGTGCAGATGGCATTCAATATCAAAGAAAATAAATCTGCATAATTGCGATTACTGGGTTACGTCCCATCATAATTAAAGCCCAGCTTGGAGAGATGTATCAAAGTTGGGCTTTTTATTGCACCTAATTTTATTTGACACCTGATTAGGAATAAGCATGAATTGGCAACATAAACGAAGAGAAATAACTGAATTAATTCGCCATAAGCCACATGATGCTGATTTAAGAATCACACTGATTCAATGTCTTTGTATGTGTGGTGATTGGTCGCGTGCTTTAAAACAAATTGATCAATTTAAAAAAATTTTCCCTGACCTGAATAATAACTTACTTATTTACTTATTTAATCAAGTGGAGAGTGAATTAAGACGCACAGGTGTCTTTCAAGCCAATCATAAACCTTTAACTTTTCAACAGAATGTGGATTACAATGGTATTTTAGAACAACAACTGTCATTATTGGCCTTATTCCAAGAAAAACAACCCAATCCATCTTTACTGACGGAGATGCATACGGAATTATTAAACAACATACCTGATGCAGCCTGCACAATCCAATATCGTTCAACAGCAACAGAGATTGTTCAAGTGCAAGAAAAATGGCTCATTGATGGTGATGCGCGTATTGCCACTGTTTGTGAATTGTTTGTTAATGGTCAATACTATTGGCAACCATGGTACACATTCAGCCAAATCAGTTTTATCCCACCTCAAAATCAATTGGATGTCATTTGGCGTTCTGCTCAAATTACATTAAAAGATGGTAAAACTTTTCATGCTGTTATACCTGCACGTTATTATTTTGAATATGATGAGCATCATGAAGATGCCTTATTGTCTTCTGTTGCTCAAACCACTTGGACGCAAACCATTTTATCCTCCTGTTTTATGGGACAAGGACAAAAAATGCTTTATGGCGAACAAAATGAATATCCCTATTTGGATATTGAAAATTTAATGTTTTCTTCAATTGTCAATTAAACCATTTGCCATGTCGCACTTTAAAGACCAATTACTGCCTTCTTTATTTGATCGCTTAACTGATGATGAGCCTCGTAAAAATAAAGAAGCAACACGAGACAGAATCATGAATCTGGAACACTATCGCCAAGCGGTATTGCGAGATATTCTGTTTTTATTGAATACAGGCAATTTGCAGTCCCATGGATTGGTTGACAGGCTACCTGAAAATGTTGAATCATCTGTATTGAATTACGGTGTAATTCCTTTTTCAGGGGTCAATTTCTCTGACATAGAATGGGTGCAAGTTGAACAAAATATTAAAAATGCCATTATGCATTTCGAACCGCGATTGGATAAAGAAACGTTGCAAGTTGAAGCCAAAATCAATGAAATGAATGATATGGCACACAATAAATTGGTTATTGAAATTAAAGGGTATTTAAAACTTAATCCCTACTCCCAAGCATTTTTACTGCGTACCCAAATGGACATAGAAACGGGTATGTTTGATTTGGCAGGTCATTCATGAATAGCAAATTTTTATCTTATTACAGTAAAGAACTCAGTTTTTTAAAAGAAATGGGGCAAGAATTCGCCCAAAAATACCCAAAAGTGGGCTCACGTTTAGCATTGAATGCCAGTGACATACCCGATCCTTATATTGAACGTTTACTGGAAGGTGTGGCGTTTTTAACGGCAAGAACACAATTGAAGCTGAATGCCGAGTATCCTCGTTTTGTTCAAAGAATTCTTGAAGTTGTTTATCCTGATTTTTTGACACCCAAACCAACTGCAGCAGTTGTCCGTGTCCAACCCATACAACATTATCATGCTGATACACTCTATCAAATTAACAGGGGTCATGTATTGCGTTCCATGCCCATTGATGAATATCAAATGAGCTGCCCTTTTAGCGTTTGTCAAAATGCAGAAATCACACCGTTATATTTGGAAAAAGCCCAATATACTGATGTTTTGTCTTATTTACCCAATTTAAATCAATTGACTCCAAAGCAAGGAAAACCAATTCAATCTGCCTTACGTTTGGATTTTTCTTTAACTGTACCAACAGCTTGCTCGGATATGTTGCCTGAAAACTTGCGTTTGCATTTGAGTGGTGAACTATCTAAATCCTCTGCTTTACTGTATTTGCTTGCCTTTGCCTGCGAAGCTGTGGTTTGCCATGCTTCCGATAATCCCAAAGCATGGTGCTATCCCTTGTCCAATCAACCAGAGCAACAAGGGTTTTCAGATGATGAAGCTTTGACTTTCCATTTAAATAAAACAGTCAGTGCATTTCGTTTGTTACAAGAATATGCACAGTTGCCTGAGAAATTTTTATTCATTGCTCAAAAAGGCATAAAACAAGCTTTAATGCGTGCTGAACATGAAGGTCATTTGCCCAAACAGGCACAACAAACAGAAGCCATTGTTGATGATAAAGGCAGCAATAAAAAAATCATTACATACCAAAAGCGCCGTTTTAGCCTTTCTTTTTTGTTTAATACAACACAATCTGAATGGATTGGTTTGGTGCAGGCTGCCGATTTTTCGCTCAATGCGCTGACAGTGGTCAATCTCTTCAAACAAAAAGGTGTGCGTTTTCCGATTAATACACAAAATAATGAACACCATGTTGTGATTGATCGCACACAACCCTTAAATTATGAAGTCCATACCATAGAACAACTCAAAGGATTTGATCAACACAATCGCCCTGTTACAACTTTTGTACCCATGTATCATTCCCCTGATACTGGACTTTTCCCAAATACACATCACGATAAAGCCTATTTTTCAGCACGGCGAGAAAATCGATTGCCATCTACAGAAATCAAACGCAGTGGTTTTCGTTCATCGTATTTGGGTAGTGAAGTTTTTGTGTCTTTGGCAACCCCACAAGATTATGCTCTTAATTCAGAAATCCACCATTTAGCGGTAGAAGCATGGTGTACGAGCCGAGATTTGCCGCTTTTGATACCGCGTGAAGGTGTGAGTGATTTCTTGTTAGAAGGTGCCTTACCAATTCAATCCATTAAATTCATTTCCAAACCATCACGCCCTCAAGCTGCACCTGATGAAGACGATAACCTGTGGTCTTTTCTCAATCAATTGGGGCTGAATTATTTGTCATTGTCCACACAAGAAAGACAAACATCGGTTTTGCAACTCAAAAAATTGTTATCGGTTTTTGTGCCTGCGAACGATGATTTTTTACAGAAACAAATTGATGCCATTGTGCAAGTTCGTACTGAATCCATACGAAAGTTGGTTCGTCATCAAGGTGGTGCTGCATCAGTACGTGGCATTAAATTAACGGTCGTTTTGGATGAAATTTTATTGGGTGGCATTCATCCATTTTTATTTGGCAGCCTGTTGAATCATTATTTTAATCGCTTGGTATCCTTAAACGCTTTTGTTCAATTGCAATTGGAAACCATACAACAAGGACAAATTGCTTGTTGGGCAGTGCAGTTGGGTGCAAGGAAATTGATATGAACCATGTGGCAAATGACCCTTCTGCTGTTTGGCATACCCAAGTTAATGCCTCGTTACCACGTTTAAACGAGCAAATTCATCGGTTTGACTATTTTTCTCTGATGCGCCAATTGGAATCGGTGCATCTTGCAGAACATGGAGCCTTCGGTAAATCCAGTAGTCCCAAACAAGAAAAAATCCGCATTGTTCAAGAACCTTTGCTGATATTTCAGTCGCGCCAAATTCAAAGTGTACAGGTTTATCCCCATCACATTGAAATTGCGCTGAATGGTTTTGGTTTATTCGGTACCAATGCACCATTGCCTTTGCATCTCACCGAATACGCCTATGAACGCAAACATCAACATGGCGACAGCACCTGGGTCGGCTTTGCCAATATTTTTCAAAATCGTTTGGCCATTTTGTTTTACCGTGCATGGGCCAATGCCCAAAGTATCATTGCTTTGGATAAAAATGCACATGATGGTTTTGGTGGTTTTGTTGCCTCTCTTAATGGTGTGGATTTTGATGAAACGTGCAGGCTGCCTGAAAAGATTCATCCGTATGCATTGCGTTATTTTTCAGGTATTCTGATGCCACAAAGTCGTTCAGCGCAAAATTTACAAGATTTACTGCATCGTTATTTTGGTATTTCGGTATCCATAGAAAGCAATATTGGACATTGGTTAGACATGCCACAAACTGAACAAACTGCCATCGGTCAGTGTGGTGTATCTTTAGGTGAAGGTGTGTTATTGGGCAGTAAATTGTATGATGTTGCCAGTCGGTTTCGTATTGTTTTGGGACCATTGGATTTATCAGGCTACCGTTCTTTCTTTAAAAAAGAAAACAATGTCAATCGTTTGGCTCAATGGGTTCGTATTTTTGTGGGTGACGAATATGAATGGGAAATTCAACCTATTTTGGCACAAGATGCTGTCCCTGCTTTTCAACTGGGTGGACAAAATCAATTGGGTTTAACCACTTGGTTGGGGCAAGTCAAACACGATGCCGATGATTTAATCATAATACAGAATCATTAGAGATGAATGATAAATGCAGGCTGTATTTATTCAGGCATCCTGCAAATACACAAAGTTTTATCGTCCATTGGAATGGGAAGAACACAACATTGCCCCAGTTTCCCTCTATGCTGGGTAAAAACAGCGGTCGTTGTCGTCTTATCATCATCTTGTTTCAATTTTAAACGACAATATTATTAGGAGAACATTATGCCTGAAATCAGCCGCAGTGTCTTATTTGGTAAACTGAATCAGCAACTTTACAAAGCCTTGGAGAATGCCTATACATTCAGCCGCATGCGAGAAAATAGTTATGTGGAATTGGTTCATTGGTTGCATGCGTTGTTACAAATGGAACAAACCGATGTTTTTGCATTGATGCGCTATTTTAAAATAGATGAAGCCAAATTGCGCCAAGACATTCTTGCTGCCACAGAGCAACTGCCCACTGGCTCAACGGCGGTTGCTGATTTTTCGGAACACATCCAAACTTTAGTGGAACAAGCATGGACATACGCTTCTTTAAAATTCAATGCACAACATATTCGCGGGGCGCATTTATTTTACACTTTATTAAAAAACAATCAGCTCAACCATTTGCTTTTTCAAATTTCATCTGAATGGCGAAAATTGAAAGCCGAAGTTTTGGCTGATGAGATTTTAACCATCACATCCACATCATCAGAAAATGCCCATGCAGTAAACAGCAATATGCTGCCTGAAAATACCAGTCAGCCAAACAAGAGTGCCTTGGCGCAATACGGCAGCAATTTAACCCAAAAAGCCAAAAATGGTGAAATTGACCCGATTACAGGACGTGATGCTCAAATCCGTCAGATTATTGACATTCTCATGCGTCGCCGTCAAAACAATCCCATTTTGACGGGTGAAGCAGGTGTAGGTAAAAGTGCTGTGGTAGAAGCATTTGCTTTACGTTTGGCCGCAGGTGATGTTCCTCCCAGTCTTAAAGATGTACAACTGATTAATTTAGACATCGGATTATTAAAAGCTGGTGCCAGCATGAGTGGCGAATTTGAAGCACGATTGCGTGCCGTTATGGATGAAGTTGAATCCAGTCCTACACCAATTGTGCTGTTTATTGATGAAATTCATACTTTAATCGGTGCAGGTGGTGCAGCAGGAACTGGTGATGCTGCCAATTTGCTTAAACCTGCTTTGGCACGTGGACAACTGCGTACCATAGGTGCAACCACATGGGCAGAATACAAAAAATACTTTGAAAAAGATCCTGCATTAACCCGCCGTTTCCAAGTGGTGCAAATTGATGAACCCAGTGAAGAAGCTGCCATCAATATGTTGCGTGCGTTAATTCCAGCGTTAGAACAACACCATGGTGTAACTGTTTTGGATGAAGCTGTGCAGGCTGCTGTTAAATTGTCGCATCGTTATATTCCTGCTCGTCAGCTGCCCGATAAAGCTGTGGGATTGATGGATACTGCTTGTGCCCGTGTTGCCATTAGCCAGCATACAGCACCAAGTGAAATTGAGTTCATCAACAAGCAAATCATCGCTTTGCAATTGGAACAAAACCATTTAACACGCGAAAGCCAATTTAATTTAGACAACCATGAACGTGCAACACAAATTGCCACCCAATTACAAACACTGAATGACAAATTAACCACTTTACAAAACCAATGGCAGGCTGAAATGCAAACCGTTCAGGCGCTCTTGGCGGTACGACAACGCATTATGCAAACACATGATGCAGGCAGCCTGAATGAAAGTGAACAGCAAGAATTACAAAACCAACAAAAAACCTTATTGCAACAATTGCACGACTTTCAAGTAGAAGGTGCATTGGTGCATGCGTGTGTGGATGAAGCCGCTGTTGCCGATGTGGTTGCCGATTGGACAGGTATCCCTGTGGGCAAAATGCTTAAAGATGAACTGCACGCAGTATTGAAATTAGCAGAAACCTTAAATCAGCGTGTCATTGGACAAAATCATGGTTTACATGCCATTGCCCGTCGCATTCAAACTGCTCGCGCTCGTTTGGACGACCCCAACAAACCGATAGGCGTATTCATGTTGGCAGGTCCATCAGGCGTAGGCAAGACAGAAACTGCCTTGGCATTGGCAGATGCATTATATGGTGGTGAACACAATGTGATTACCATCAACATGAGCGAATACCAAGAAGCCCATACTGTTTCCACGCTCAAAGGCGCACCACCAGGTTATGTCGGATACGGCGAAGGTGGCGTATTAACTGAAGCTGTCCGCCGCAAACCATACAGCGTGGTTTTATTAGACGAAGTAGAAAAAGCCCACCCTGATGTGCATGAAATTTTTTTCCAAGTCTTTGACAAAGGCTGGATGGAAGATGGTGAAGGACGTTACATTGATTTTAAAAACACCATCATCATTTTAACCAGCAATGTTGGCACAGACCTGATGATGAATTTGTGTGAAGACCCTGAGCTGTTACCCACCCCAGAAGCACTGACCCAAGCTTTACGCGAACCCCTGCTTAAAGTCTTTCCTGCGGCATTGCTCGGTCGGATACAAATCGTACCCTATTATCCACTTTCTGATGAAATGCTCGGTCAAATTGTCGCATTGCAACTGAACCGCATCGCCAAACGCATGATGCAAAATCATGGCATCACCATGAATCACACACCTGCCGTATTGCGGTTGATTATTTCACGTTGCACCGAAATTGAATCAGGCGGTCGCATGATTGATGCCATTTTAACCAACACCATCTTGCCCGAAGTCAGCCAAACTTTATTGAGCCGCACTGTGCAAGAACAAAAAATCCACACCGTGAACATTGATGTTGTTGATGGACAATTCGTGTACGCATATTTGCCCGATCCATTTTAAAAATCACAACATCATCGTATTCCTATCGCCATTTATTTCAGGCAGCCTGCACTCAATCCCAATGCAGGCTGCCTGAAATTTTTTGTGTACACATGACAGCCCATCACAGCCAAAATGACATGTTTTGAGAATAGACACAGCATTTTTTTACAACATGCCAATGCCTGTAATGATTGATGAGCAGTGCAAAAAAGTGGAGTTATGTACCGAAACGGAATTTGACTTTTTTGTGCAAAATGCGGACTTGATATGATTGATATATTATCTATACCCATTAAATCATTTAAGTATTCAATATGGTTGGTCAAATACACACTGTTTGGGTATTGTTTTTGATGGGTGTGATAAGCCTATGACAATGCTGTTCAGGCAGCCTGAAATCCATCCGTTGCTTTAAAACCACACCCCCCATTGCCACCAATGGGGTCATTTTTTACTTATCTTGAACCCATCTGAACCACAATGAAACAGGCAAAATAAGTGGTTTTGCTGTGTCTCTCAACCTCATTGCTGCAAACCCCGTCTCAAAGTTGAAATCCCCAATTGCCATGCCGTATGCTTTTGTCATGATAAATCAAAAATCAAGGCAAAATAACATGTTATCCATGGCAAAAGTCAGCATTGCCCAAGCGCAAAATTATTACACTTCACAAAAATCCGCTCATTACGACACCGATGACGGACAGATACTGGGTCATTTCTGGGGCAAAGGTGCCCAATTGTTGTTTGCCCAACATGGTGGGTTAAAGCAACACGGCAAGCTGATTTTTGATGCCCAAAATGCAAATAGGCACAACAGTTTGTTCACGGCTTTATTGCGTGCGCAAATGCCTGTGTTTGATGAACATGGCAACATCATGGATTATTTGCCCAATCGTGCTTATCGCAAAGTGGGTGCTTATGATTTGACCACCTCTGCACCCAAATCGGTTTCGGTGTTGTTTGGTTTATTGGCGGCAATGGGTACGCCACAAGCACGGCAAATGGCAGCCTCCATCAAACAAGCGGTGCGCCGCGCCAACAATCAGGTTATGGCAAGGGTGCAGCAACTGGCAGAGAACAACATCAAAATCAAGGGCAAAACCGAACATCATCCAACACAAAATCTCATCTTTGCCCAATTTTTGCATGACGATACGCGCGAAACGCAGATGGGACACATTGACCCACAGTTGCACATTCACAATGTGTTGATGAATGCCTGTGTGGAAGTGGACGAAACAGGCAAAATGGGCTTACGCAGCATGGATAATCGGCAAATCATGCGTTATCAGCGTGCATTGGGGCAGGCATACAATCTGGCACTGAATGCCGAACTGGAAAAACTGGGATTTACCACTTATCGCGTTGAAAAAGGTGGCATTGCGGCATTTGAAGTGCTGATTATGCCCAATCAACAACAGCAAGCTGCCTTATTGGCTTTGTTCAGTGGACGCAGTGGTGAAATTGAAAAACGCTACCAAGCGGTTAAAACGCTGCCTGCAAACCAAAACAAAAGCGCAGCGCAACTTAAAAACGAAATCAACACCCAATACCGCAAAGCCAAAAAGGTCAAACCCAATCGTGCCATGTGGCTGCAAAGCTTATCCCAGCGTTATGCGGCTCACTTTGGGGTGCAGCCTGCACCTCAATTGCAAGCGGTGTTGAATGGTGCAAACAACAAATTGCACCCCAGTTTCTTGCAGCAAATCAAAGCCAAGTTCAACGCAAAAGCCAAACACGAACAAGCCATTCAAAATGAAATGGTTGCCAAACACAAAATTGAACAATACCTGTTGACTCAATTGCAGCAATCCATCGCCATGAATCAAGCCTTGTCCCATCCCAATTTAATGGTGTCCATTTTAAAAGCAGGCTTTACTTGGGATATTGCCACAACCATGCTCACCACATTTTTGACGCAGCATTGCGTCGCATGCGGTAAAAATCATTACCTTGCCAAACAGGTGGCGCACAAAAAAAGGACGTTGCAACAGCAAATCCAACAACGCACAGAACAACGCCTTGCCCACAGTTTGCTGCCTGAAAACCAAAGCCTGATGTCATTGGATTGCATCAGGCAGACGCATTGCACCATGGCACAACTGGCATGGCTGGATGCCATTGTACATGGCACCGAGAAACTGCTCTGGTTGCCAGTTGATGAGGCAGAAAAAAACCATGTGATTAAACAGGTCAAAGCCATTGCCGCTTCATATGCGGCGCAACATTGGCAAGTGCTGGTTTTGACTTTGACTGAACAGAACACACAAGCAGTGCAGGCAGCCACAGGCATGGCAGCACAAACGCTCAATCATTTCTTCATCCAATGGCAAGCAGCGAGCCAACCCAGCAGCGAAACATGGACCTTATTGATGATGCCTGACGCATCCATGTTGCGTACCGATGATGTTGCCCAATTATTGACCTACCTTGAACACCATCCCAAAACCCGAGCAATATTGATGCATGATGTCAATGCATGCCAATCGGCAGGACAGAAAAAGGGTTGGCAATGGCAAAATGGCGGCATAGCCCATGCTTTCAGGCAGCCTCATCGTCCAAGCACCTCGTTCAATGGCGGCAAATGGCACAACACCTTGCACGAAATTGCTGATTTAACCGAAATGGTGGCACACATTGCCCAACAATATGTGCAGCACAAACAGCAAGGTGATGAAGTCATGGTTTTGACCCACAACCATCAAGTGCGCCAAACGCTCAATCAACAAATACGCGCTCAATTGTTTCAGGCAGCCTCTGAAACCACGCTGTCCCAACACATACCCGTGCTGCCTGAAAAACTGCTGACCATGTTGCGTGATGGTGTAAAGGTGTATGTGGCAAGCAAAGGCAAGCCCATACCGATTGCCCACTTTGATGCCACACAACACACCCTGACCATCAAAGGTAAAACCCATCAATTGGACGATCATTTCTTGCAAACCCATTCATTTTTGACCATCCAACCCGTTGGCATTTGTGTCGGTGAACACATCATCTTTACCCACAACATGACACTCAATCAAAAAGACCCTACCACAGGCAAGCGCAAACGCAAAACCATCCGCAGTGGGGTACAAGCCACGGTATTACAAATCCATGACAATGGCGATGCGTTGATGCAAATGGGCAAAGAAACCCTTGCTTTCAATTTACAGGAATACGGCTATTGGGATTATGCCTATGCGATTGCCGATGGGCTTTTGCCTGCCAGCTCTTGCGACCACGTTTATGTGCTTGCCGACCCCAAACACAGCACTTGCGATGGCTTTTATGCACAAGCCTCCCGTGCCAAATACAGTTTACAGGTTTACACCACCCATTTAACGCAACTGAAAATCCGCTTAACCGCCGACCTTGTCCATGAAACAACAAGCCCATTTGACCATTTCAGTGCAACACAAATCCAGCAAATACAAAGCTACACCGAATGGCAACAGCGATGGGCCGATTACCAAAATGCCAAAAGCGAAGGCAGATTGAATTACCTGTTTGATGTCATTGCCCAAACCCCAGCCACATCTGCCAGCAGCAGTTTGCAAATGGCGATGCAACACGAAAACCATCAAAGTGCATTAACCTTATTACAAGCATCGGAGCAGCACTTCATAAAATTAATCACAGAAGAAGCCAAGCATTATTTGCACCAAGCCAGCAGCCTGAAACAGCGTTATGCCAATACCGCAGCAAACATGGCAAACCGCATCACAACAATGCAGCACAACATCCATGCGACTTTAACGCAAATGCCCAGCACCCCACCATTTGCCCCTTTGCGCCAAGCATTGAGCGCAACATTAACCACATGGCACAACAGGCAGCCTGCAAAGCAATTGCACCATTATCAACAATTATTTCAAAGCCCCACTTTTAACCCATTTCATACAAGCATCAACAAGCGTGCGTCCGAACTCAATCAAATGGATGATTTATGTGCACACATGCAAAGTGAATGCGATAAAGCCCAATCCGTTATAGAACAAGTGAAACGCAAAATGGCTTGGGACCAAGAATGGATTGCCATCAATGGCTACCTGAAGCGTATGCAGGCAGCCATTGAGTGTGCCGATGCCGAGCAAATCACGCAACTGAATGCAGAGGTAATGAAATACGAAAACAACGTATATGCATCAGGTGTATTGCAGCTTGCCGATGCGACAGCCGAACAACGCTTTGAAACACAAATGGACTTTTTGAAAAAGCAATTGCATGCCGCACAAACACGGTTTGTGCCAGAACCCATAACCTATGTTCCTGCCATCAGCCACCACATGAATGGGTATGATGATGCTGATTTTGCGCCGTTCTAGGGAGAAATGCACAGCTTTAAGGCAAAAAAATGTGCATCAGATTGAATATCTGATGCACATTTCAGTTTGGGTGTTAGTGGCTGTTTTAATGCATAAATGGGTTATTTCAATCCCAAATCCATCACAAAATGAATGGTCATCATTCCTGTGCTGGTTTAACGATTGCCGCAATTTCTGGGTCGTGCAGCAATTTGGACAAGGCTACCACCAATTGTACCAAACTGTTCACTTTCAGCATAAAAGCCTTTTCCTCTCGGACATAACTGTCGGTTTCATACATGGTTCTGACATGTCGGGCCAAACTCTGTGCCGCCACATGCAAATTCGGTTGTGTGTCATGCCAAAATACCACCAGTTCAGATAAGGGTGGTTTGCTTTGCAATGCTTCTTTATCGGCAAAAAAAGACACCTGTTTTTTACCTTCTGCCACTTGTTTGGCACGATAAGCCGCCTGGCGTTGTTGATTGCTTAATTTCGGTTTGGTTGAATTGTTCATGTTTCTGTACCTTTCTGCATCTTTGCTGTATGTGATCACTTAAACCCGTCACAAAATAAGCCAAACTGGTAACAAAAGCACATAAACTGGTAACATCATCGCGCATCCATAAACGGTATTTTGTTACGGGTGCAACCCATTTTGTTACCTGTTCAGCTGATTTTGTTACGGATAACGTGTTACCTGTTTCGGCACAAATGTGAAGGGTTACACAGAAAAATGATACGCAACGCCAACCTGGCTTGTCCACTTTTTGGCGCGTATTTTGATGGATTGCAAGATTGAAGTACAAAGGTGGTAACTTGTCTGCATACTGGATTTCAACTCAATGAGAATGGCACAAAATGGCAGGTTCGTAATGTGTGAGGGCTTACAAGAAAAACAGGCATAGGCCTGTTTTTCTTATCGCAGCGCGCTCATCGCGCTGCATTTTTGGGGTCTTGAGGGCACTCGCCCCCAAGTGGGTGAAGCGCATCAGCGCGAGGGCAAAGCCCTTTCATTTCAGACCCAGCGAGCATAGGCGAGCTGGTCATCGGGTTTTTGTGCCGCACAGCGGCGCAAGGGCAAGGTAACCAAAAACAACACAATATGAAATTCACGGTATTGACAGAAACAAGGACAAACAGCGACATAACCGAGCCATTCACAAACAAAAAATCAACCCGCAAACATCAGGTTGATTGATGGGAAGCCAAACAATGTGTGAAGCTTTCTGCAAAGACCGTGTTGATGATTTTTCGCTGCAAAACACTTCCAATTATAGCTGCATAATACATCATTAATCCATGATTTTTCAATTGTTTTTACATGGTTTATCATTTGTCATTTTCAGGCTACCTGAAAACATCCATTTGGCATTTCAGGCAGCCTGCAAGTTTTTATCCTTGTTCTTGTACAAAAGCCCAAATCTTACTCAATGCCGCCATCTTCTCCGCCAAGTAATCATAGTCATTGTAATGCCGTGATTGAATCCCCGTAATGCCATGGCTTTGCAAATGACCACGAATCTCTTGGCTGATGCCCATGCTTGCCAACAAAGTTTCCATGCCTGAGCGCACGCGTTTCAGTTGAAAATCCACAATCGCATCGCCAACACATGCCTTTGCCCAATTACTCAATGTATTGGCCGTTATTGGACACACATCATCGGTACTGAATGCCAATGCACAATCCTGATTGCGATTAAGGGCTGCCTGCAAATCCTTCAAACAATGCAGGGGCAACGGTACAATGTGTTTGCGGATGCCTTGACTTGGGCGACCTTTGCCATCGTAAATGATGCAATATTCATCATGAATGTCTGCCTTCTTTAAGCGCAACAATTGGCTAATTCTTTGCCCACCTGTGAGAAAATGAAAACGCAATAAAGCACATTTGGGATTGTCCTCTTGAATGGATTGCCAGTAGCGCAATAAATCCAATTTACTCAATGGGTGTTTAGCCGAGCGATTTTGTTTTTGGTCGGGTAAGGTGTCTGCCGCAGGATTGTGGCGAATGTGAAAAGCCAAAAAAGCAGCAGGTAAAGCAGGATTGATTTTGGCTTGTTTGGCCAACTCAAATGCCGCTCGCAAATAAGCACGCAGTTTATTACCCGTCCTACCTTTGCCTGCCTGAAACACTTCGCGCATCATCATGGCCACATCTTCGGGTTCAATCTGATTGGCGGATTGATTTGCCAAGGCTGGAAATTTGTTCAACACATGATTTTTGAAAATGGATTGTGCATCGCGCCATGATGGGCGTTCTTGTTCTTGTAAATAAGCCACATAAACATTGAGCAAATGGGCCAAAGTACCTTGACTGCGTTGGATAGCGTCATGGTGTGCCATTTTTTGGGCTACCATTTTTTGTTTTTCAATTTCACGATAGCCACCAATAACCAAATTTGCTTGATGGATTGTGGCGATGGTTTCGGCTTTTTTAATTGCAGCGGCAATGGAATAACCCTGTGTCCCTGCTTCCAAACTTTTGGGTGGTCGTCTGCTGTCATAAAAACCAATATTAACCCGTTGCGTTTGATGTCCAACCGAACCGCGCCATGAGAACATGATTTGACCTGCTTTATTTTTACGGGCTTCCAAACAACCCAATGGCATGATTTTTTGAATGCGAACCCGTTTGCCTGTGTCAAGTGAATTAAGGTTAATCATAATTGAAATGTCTCCTAAATAAATGGATAATCCGAAACTGGAAAACAACAGCCGTGTACGTTTGATGTACGCATTTTGGCTGTATGAACATGAACATTATGATACGGTTGCGAACTGGGAAAATCAAATAAAAATCAGTTAAAACAAAATGATGAGTTCGATTTTGAACGAAGAGAAACCAGTTTAAACAGGGCTGGATAATGAGGGAAATTCATAAATGGCGGATTTTATATCCGCCCTTTTTCCAATTTTATTGATATAGTCGTAGAAAGAAAAAACAATACAGGCGTAAGGTGTAACTTGTTGCATCATTTTGCTTATCCAACATGATTTTGGTGCAACAAGTTTTCCCCTACATCGCCTCCCTTACTGTATTGTATTTGAAACAACTACACAAAGGTTTCAGGCTGCCTGAAACACATTTATCCACTATAATCCTGATTATCCAGACAACCTGAATTTCGTGATGACCAACAACACAATCAAAAATCATCTTATGAACACTGAAACCAAATTTACGCCCCCGCCTTTTGCCAACCACAGCCCCAAAACGTGGTATCAAGCTGCATCGCAGCAACCCGCTTTCATCAAAGATTCAGCCCAAGCTCGGGCAATTGAACATTTAGACCGCTTATGGGACGAACTAATGATGTTCAAACGCAAACGCAACCGCTTTTTGGGACGCAGTTTGCGTTCACCACAAGTGCCAACGGGTTTGTATTTTTATGGTGGTGTAGGACGTGGCAAAAGTTTTTTGATGGATGCTTTTTTTGGCTGCTTGCCTTACACACGCAAACGCCGCGTACATTTTCATGCCTTTATGGCAGAAATCCACAAACGCATGCGCGATAAACGCAGCGAAGCCGACCCTTTAAAAGCCGTTGCTACCGACATCGCTCAAGAAACACGAGTGCTGTGTTTTGATGAGTTTCATGTCAGCGACATTGCCGATGCCATGATTTTAGGGCGTTTATTGGAAAACCTGTTTGAACACGGTGTGGTTTTGGTTGCCACGTCCAATTACGCCCCATCGGAACTTTATCCACAAGGACAAAATCGCAGCAGCTTTCTGCCTACCATTAAACTGATTGAGCAAAGGCTTACGGTATTGAATGTAGATGGTGGCGAAGACTACCGCATGCGTATGCTCACACCTGCTGATGTGTTTTTTGTTCCCAATAATGCCGACAATGAAGCCAAACTGGCTGTCTTGTTCCATAAATTAGCAGGAAACGACACAAAGCTGCCTGAAAACATGATCATTCACGAACGTGAACTCAAATGCAAGGCACGCACCAATCGCGTAATTTGGTTTGATTTTCGCACTTTATGTTTTGGTACGCGCTCACAAGCCGATTATTTGTGGCTGGCAGAACATTACACCCATGTTTTGATTTCGGGCGTGGAAAAAATGTCGCCCAATGAAAAAAATGAAGCGCGGCGTTTGACTTTGTTGGCAGACGTTTTCTACGATTATCGCGTAAAACTGTGTTTAACCGCACAAGTGCCGATGGACAAACTCTATACCGAAGGCGATTTTGCCCACGAATTTGTACGTACCGTAAGCCGTTTGGTGGAAATGCAATCAGAAGATTATTTAACCTTGCCTCATTTGAAATTGAAATAATTTCAGGCTGCCTGAAACAAAGTTCAGCCAAGCCCAAACCATTTACCAACACAGGATAAGCTATGATAAACATACAGCACGTTCAAGCTATTGCCTTTGATTTAGACGGTACACTGGTGGACTCCATTCCCGATTTAGCCGCTTCTGCCAACGCCATGCGCATAGAAATGGGCATGAGTGAGTTACCACTCAAAACCGTACAAAGTTATGTTGGCGATGGCATCGGTGTATTGGTGCATCGTACTTTAACTTCCAATCGGCACGGTCAAGCAGATACCACTTTATGGGAACTGGCGTTTCCTATTTTTGCCCGCCATTATGCTGCCAATATTGCTAATGCCACACGTCCCTATCCCGAAACCGAAGCAGGTTTACAATTACTAAAAACCTTGGGCATTCCTTTGGCGGTGATTACCAATAAAAGTGAAATATTGGCGGTTAAGCTTTTAAAAGATTTGAATTTAGACCATTATTTCAGTTTGATTGTTGGTGGTGACACACTGCCTGAACGCAAGCCCCACCCCGAACCTTTACGCTATGCTGCCGAAGTATTGGGCGTATCAACCCAAAATATGTTAATGGTAGGTGATTCAGAAAACGACATTTTGGCAGCCAAAGCCGCCGCTTGCCCCAGTGTTGGCGTTACTTTTGGTTACGGCGACATGATTACCCTATCCCAAAACCCAACCACACGCCCCGACTGGCTGATTGGGAAGCTGCCTGAAATCTACGAACATTTGCATGCACAGCGTGTACAAACCAAACAAGATGAAGCATAACCCCTATTTTCAGGCAGCCTTAATCCCATGAAATTTGAAAAATCCTTGAAAGTTCGTGCAGTAGATTTACTGTCGCGCCGTGAATACAGCCGTTGGGAACTCAAACGCAAACTCGCACCTTACGCAGAAACCGAAGATGAAATTGACCGTGTCTTAAACGAATTGCATGAGCAAAAATGGCAATCCGATGAACGTTTCGCCGAAACCTTCATCAACAGCAAAAGCCCAAAACACGGTAAATTGCGTTTGCAACAAGAATTACTCGCCAAAGGCGTAGACCGCCAAACTGCCGCACAATTCATGCCCGATACCGAACAAGAAATTGCCAATGCCCGTAAAGTTTTACACAAAAAATTCAGGCAGCCCGCACAGGATTTGCAAGAAAAACAAAAGCAAATTCGTTTTTTACTCTATCGCGGTTTCAACATGGATACTGTACAAAAAGTATTAAAAATGGATTGGGACGATGTGTAAAATTTGGGTTAGTGGATATTGACAATTTGGGTGCGGAGTTAGTTTCTCAGGCAAAATTACCAAATTTAAGGGAAAGCGAAGCGAACTTGCGTAGCTAAAACAACCACGAAACGAATTGTCAATATCTCCCAATAATCGTTTAAAATGAACTTACACACCCATAATCAACCATATTTTGAGCTGCCTGAAAAACAATATTTGAGACATTTGAAAAAAGAAACGAACCCCATGGGTTCGTTTCTTTTTTCAAAACAATTATTTTTTGCCTTTTTTGGCAACTGCTTTTGTAGCAGGTTTTTCAACAGGCAACAATGCATCTTTCAATGCCTTACCAGGTTTAAATTTAGGTACTTTTGCAGCTGGAATGGTAATGGCTTCTTTGGTGCGTGGATTCAAACCTTGACGTTCTGCACGTTCGCCAACAACAAATGAACCAAAACCAACCAAAGTGATGTCTCCACCATTTTGCAAGGTTTCTTTAACCACAGCAGTAAAGGCATCTAATGCTTTACCTGAATCAGTTTTACTCAAACCTGATTTTTCAGCAATCGCATCAATCAATTCAGACTTATTCATGTTTGTCCCTTTCATATTAGAGATGGGTAAAAATTGCGAAATGTTGCATCGTTTTAAAATACGAATGAATTTATATCAATTCTCAAATAACGGTGTCAAGCATAAACCAACAAGCAGCTTGTATTTTTACTGCATTACAAACCACTCGTTAATTTATGCAACATTTTTTCCACAAACTTAATGTTTGGCTGTTTGTCTTCTTGATTTTGTTTTAGTAACGGTTTGTGTTGGATTTTCAGGCAGCATTTCCACTGCGGAATACGGCTGTGGCTGATACTGCAAACCGTGTGCGAACACCTCATCAATCCATTGCACCGCGTGAATGGTCAAGCCATCTTTCACGTTTTGCGGAATTTCCTCCAAATCTTTCACATTGTCTTTGGGGATTAAAACGTGTTTGATGCCACCGCGCAATGCCGCCAACAGTTTTTCTTTCAAACCGCCAATCGGCAACACTTCGCCACGCAAAGTGATTTCGCCCGTCATCGCCACATCAGCGCGAACAGGAATGCCCGTCAAAGCCGACACCATAGCCAAAGTCATGGCAATGCCCGCGCTTGGGCCATCTTTTGGCGTTGCGCCTTCGGGAACGTGAACGTGCATGTCGTTTTTCTCGTAAAAATCGGGTGCAATGCCCAAACTTTCCGCGCGTGAACGCACCACCGACCAAGCCGCCGTAATGGATTCCTGCATCACATCACCCAATTTGCCTGTGCGGACAATATTGCCCTTGCCTTTGAGTGCAACTGCTTCAATCGTCAGCAATTCGCCGCCCACTTCCGTCCATGCCAAGCCTGTTACTTGACCCACACGGTTTTCGCCAGCCGTTACGCCATAATCAAAACGGCGTACGCCCAAAAATTCGCCCAAATTTTGCTCATCAACGTGCAAAGTTGGCGATTTTTTGCGTGATTTCGTGGTTTTGGGGCTGCCTGAAAGCTCATTTTGAATCACGGCTTTGCGGCAAATTTTGGCGATTTCACGGTCAAGCGAACGCACACCCGCTTCGCGCGTGTAGTAGCGCACAATATCGCGCACGGCAGATTCATCAATGGTCAATTCGCCTTCTTTTACGCCATTGCGTTGCATTTGTTTGGGCACCAAATATTGCATGGCGATGTTGATTTTCTCATCTTCCGTGTAACCCGACAGGCGGATAATCTCCATGCGGTCAAGCAGCGCAGGTGGAATATTGAAACTGTTGGAAGTCGCAATAAACATCACTTCGCTCAAATCAAAATCCACTTCAACAAAATGGTCGGCAAAAGCGGTATTTTGTTCAGGGTCAAGCACTTCCAACAAGGCAGCAGCAGGGTCGCCACGGAAATCGTTGCCCAATTTATCAATCTCGTCCAACAAGAAAAGCGGATTTTTCACGCCAGCCTTAACCATATTCTGCATGATTTTACCTGGCATGGAACCGATGTAGGTGCGGCGATGTCCGCGAATTTCACTTTCGTCTTTCACGCCACCCAAAGCCATGCGAATGTATTTGCGTCCTGTGGCTTTGGCGATGGATTCGCCCAAGGAAGTTTTGCCCACACCTGGGGGGCCTACGAGACACAAAATCGGGCTTTTGAGTTTATCGGTGCGTTTTTGCACGGCTAAATATTCCAAAATGCGCTCTTTGACTTTTTCCAAGCCGTAGTGGTCTTCGTTCAGCACCAAATCGGCTTTGGTTAAATCTTTGGAAATGCGTGTTTTTTTCTTCCAAGGCAACTCAATCAGCGTTTCAATGTAATTGCGAACCACGGTGGCTTCGGACGACATGGGCGGCATCAATTTGAGTTTACGCAATTCAGACAGGGCTTTTTCTTCGCCTTCTTTGCTCATGCCTGCATTTTTGATTTCTTGCTCCAAACGCAGGATTTCGCCTTTTTCGTCTTCTTCGCCCAATTCTTTTTGAATGACTTTGATTTGTTCATTCAAATAGTAATCGCGTTGATTTTTTTCCATTTGGCGTTTGACTTTGCCGCGAATGCGTTTTTCAAGCTGGGCAATTTCCAATTCGCTTTCAATTTGGGCGAGCAAATATTCCATGCGCTCATTGATATCAGTTAAATCCAATATGGTTTGCCGTTGCGCCAATTTCAATGGCAAATGAGCGGCAATGCTATCTGACAAACGACCATTTTCATCAATTTCATGAATACCTTGCAAAACTTCATGAGGGATTTTTTTGTTGGTTTTGGCATATTGGTCAAATTGAGACAACAACGTACGGCGCAGTGCATCAATATTGGCATGACTGCCTGAAACATCTTCTAAAGTTTCTGTTATGCTTTCAAAATAATTACCATTGTCGGATACAGATAAAGCCCGAGCACGTTGAATACCTTCCACCAAAACTTTAACTGTACCATCAGGCAATTTTAAAACCTGCAAGATGCGAGCAATAGTTCCTATTTCGTGTAACTTATTTACATCAGGTTCTTCATCATTACCATTTTGTTGCGCCAAAAGAAAAACAGCACCATCATTTTCAAGTGCTTGATTTAGTGCATAAACTGATTTTTGTCGTCCAACAAACAAAGGTAAAACCATATGTGGATAAACAACCATATCGCGTAAAGGCAAAGTAGGCAGCGTTGTATTAGACTGATTCTTGGATTTTTTTCTTGCCATGATGTTTCTTTCGGTCTATCAAATTTTAAGTAGCTTACAAATGGGGGGAAAGTTAGATAATTTCAAGTGGCATAGCTTGAAAGTAAATTGAATTATCAAAACAATCCATTTTTCAGCCAATATTGTAACCCAATGACATTCAATTTGATTATAATTATTGACATTTTCAGGCAGCATTCTAAATTTCATAAATATTATGGCTACCTGAAAAAATGTACAAATGTCATTATAAATAATATTCTGGAATATGCTCTTTTTATTTTCACGCCGCACATTGTTGAAATGCTTGATGGTTATAAGGCATTGAGCGTGTGCCATTCCATAAGGAAAACCATGTATCCCAAATACTTACCACGCGGCGCAATCATGGCAGATGTGGTCGCTTGCACCTTGTCCGAAGCCGACAAACAACGCTTACTTGACCCGAACATTGGCGGTGTGATTTTGTTTCGCCGCAATTTTGAAAATGTGGCACAACTGAAAAAATTATGCCAAGAAATCAAATTACTAAGAAACCCTGAACTCATCATCGCCGTAGACCACGAAGGTGGACGCGTCCAACGTTTCATCAATGGCTTCACACGGCTTCCTGCCATGCGCGTTTTGGGAGAAATGTGGGACACAGATGGCGCAGAACTCGCCCAATCCGTTGCTGAACAAGTCGGTTGGGTACTGGCAACCGAATTGGCAGCCTGTGGTGTGGATTTGTCGTTTGCGCCCGTACTGGATTTAGATTGGAGGCAATGCGCCGTGATTGGCAACCGCAGTTTTCACAGGCAGCCTGAAACCGTGATTGCGCTGGCTTTAGCGCTGCAGCGTGGTTTGAATCGCGGCGGCATGAAATCGTGCGGCAAACATTTTCCTGGACACGGCTTTGTATCGGGCGACAGTCATTTGGTTTTGCCTGCGGACAATCGTTCATTATCTGAATTAAAACAAGAAGATATACTGCCATTTGCGGCTTTGGCAAAACAAGGCATGGCCGCGGTTATGCCTGCTCACATTGTTTACACACAAGTTGATGATAAAACGGCTGGTTTTTCAAGCATTTGGCTCAAACAGATTTTGCGTGATGAATTACAATTTGACGGCGTGATTTTTTCCGATGATTTAACGATGGAAGGCGCAGGCAGCGTAGGTGGCATTCGTGAACGCGCCGCCGCCGCACTGGAAGCAGGTTGCGACATCGTGTTGGTATGCAATCGCCCCGATTTAGTGGATGAATTACGCCATGATTTCAAATACCCAGTAAACGAAAATTTGGCAAAACGTTGGCAAAATATGGTTTGCGTGATTTCGCCCGAAGCCGCCGAAAAAATCATGCAAACGCCCGAATTTCAGGCAGCGCAAGCCTTGTGTATGTGTTTGTCCACGCCCAAAGATGTGCAAAATGGTGTGAAAGTGGGCGAGGCGTTTTAATCAAGTCAAAAAAGCGTGTAATTATGTGATCCCACGCGCGAAAACCCAGTCGACCTAACCAAGATACCCCCTAAAATTCTTTCACTCTGTGAAGCAGCTTTGCAAAAACAAAACAGCAAAAGCGACATTGCCGCCGTTTTTGCTGTTTTTTTGATTGATCCAATCTAACCCAACAACTTTTTCAAAGTAAACGCAGGTTCAAATATTGCCAATGTTTCATCTTGTACTTTGGGCTGAATGCTTTGCCAATCGCGCAAATACTGCTGAAATAACCGCAAACCCAACGGTGCAAGTTCACGTTGCCACAAGGTTTGTGCTGTATCATCAGGTTGGATATGACACCAATCTTGCAACAAAATTGCCCCTGTATCTGCGCTATCGTCCATTTACTATAATACAGCGTAGCACCTGTGATTTTCTCGCTCATGTGAACCGCCCAGCGCACCGCATCACATCCACGATGTCTTGGCAACAATGATGGGGGTAGCCAACTGCTCCCAGTCTTACCGTTTTGTGGTGCGCTTGGCTAATAAATATAGTTAATTAAAATAAAAGCCACTCACTAATACATCCATAAAACTGCCCATTTCAGGCAGCACTTTTCGCAGATGTTTTTGAATATTCGCCCACGCTTT
>NZ_JAUNEC010000020.1:25037-29522 GCF_030525755.1 Alysiella sp. | reverse complement strand
ATTGATAAATTGCCATGTTTTCTACCTATTTATTTTATTTTCAGGCAGCCTGAAATAGTCAATCTTCCACTCATTTGTCCCCTCCCCCGTCTCCAACTGGGGAGGGTTAGGGCGGGGGCAATCGCTGCCACAATATTTCAAAATCTGTTCTAAAACTGCTTCGGTATTCTGTAAAACTTCATTATTCCAAAATCGCACAACACGATAACCCTGACTGTTTAAAAATTCGGTTCGCGCATTATCGTAAGCGATTTGTTCGGCGTGTTGTCCACCGTCTAATTCAATAATTAATTTGTGTTCCATGCTGACAAAATCAGCGATGTAACTGCCTATTGTCTGTTGTCGGCGGAATTTGATGCCGTTTAACTGTTTCTTTCGCAAAAAATACCATAAATGTTGCTCTGCCAACGTCATGTTCTTGCGTAAATTTTGTGCATAAGGTTTTAAAACTCGGTTACGGGTTGTTTCTGGCATGCTGTTTTGCCCCCACCCTAACCCTCCCCCGTTTGGGACGGGGGAGGGAACAGGTTACTGCTTATTCTACTGTTTCAGGCTGCCTGAAAGACTTTTTTCTGCCATTTTCAATTTATACCAACATTATTTTGTCGCTACTGCAATCTGTCCCCTCCCCCGTCCCAAACGGGGGAGGGTTAGGGTGGGGGCAAGCAAAGCAGCCTGAAAAAGCCTTACTGCAATTCCGCCAATTTCGCGTCAATCGCAGCCGCATCCATAAAGCTGCACATTTTGTGGTTGTTCAACAGCATAACGGGGGCATCGCCACACGCGCCCATGCACTCGCCTTCAACCAGCGTGAATTTGCCGTCTGCGGTGGTTTCGCCATAGCCTATGCCCAGTTTTTGTTTCAGGTATTCGCCTGCATCCACGCCACCGCGCAAGGCGCACGGCAAATTGGTGCAAACCGTGAGCTTGTATTTGCCCACAGGTTGCAAATCGTACATATTGTAGAACGTTGCCACTTCATAAGCGGCAATGGCAGGTATGCCGATGTAATTTGCCACAAATTCAATGGTTTCGGGTTTCAGCCAGCCCAATTCCACTTGGGCAATCCGCAACGCGCCCATCACTGCGCTGCGGCGTTGGTCGGCGGGGTATTTTGCCAATTCAATGTCAATTTCTTTTAATGATTGTGCGGATAACATTTTGTAATCCTAATAAAATAATAATTTGATTTTCAGGCTGCCTGAAAAATCGTTTTATGCCTGAATTAACTGGTAACCAATGCCCCACTCTTGCGAAACACGTTCAAAATCTGGCTTATCCACATTGGGAATGAAAACAAAATAATACAAATCACTTTGTGTATCCAATGAATACAATGCAACATCGTGTTGCGCCAATTTCTGCGCTGCCAACTGTAACAATGTTTCCACATCATCTTCTTCACGATTTTGTTCCGACCAATCAAAACGCAATTCAAATCGTTCAGCCACATCATCGTCCAAATAAGCAATGAACGAATCAGCATCTTTCCAATCAATCGCAAAAAAATGTGTACCATCGCCTAATTCATTGTGCAACAAGAAACTTGTAAAAATTTCATCACCGTTCCAAGTCGCTTCTTCTTCATCATCGTCATCAACCACATCTTGCCAAATAGAGACAATTTCATCTACTTGTTCAGGGTCATCACGATAAACAACTTCAAACCATTTTCTAAATAATTCTTCCATCATTTCCATTTCCTGTTTTCAGGCTGCCTGAAAAATCATCTGTCCACTTCCCCAAACACAATATCTTGCGTACCGATAATCGCCACCACGTCTGCCAGCATATGCCCACGCGCCATTTCGTCCATGCCCTGCAAATGGGCAAAACCTGGGGCGCGGATTTTCAAGCGATACGGCTTGTTTGCGCCATCGGAAATCATGTAAATGCCAAACTCGCCTTTGGGGTGTTCCACCGCCGTGTAGGTTTCGCCTTCGGGAACGTGCATGCCTTCGGTAAACAGTTTGAAATGATGAATCAAATCTTCCATGCCTGTTTTCATGTCGGTGCGTTTGGGTGGCGCGACTTTTTGGTCTTTCACAATCACGGGCAAATTCGGATTGGCGCGTAACCAGTCGGCACACTGTTTGATAATCCGTACCGATTGGCGCATCTCATTGACACGGCACAAATAACGGTCGTAGCAATCGCCATTCACGCCCACAGGAATGTCAAAATCCACTTGGTCGTACACTTCGTAAGGGGTTTTCTTGCGAATGTCCCACTCCACGCCCGAACCGCGCAACATCACGCCTGTAAAACCTTTTTGCAAGGCACGTTCAGGCGACACCACGCCTATGCCCACCGTGCGTTGTTTCCAAATGCGGTTGTCGGTCAAAAGTGTTTCTAATGTATCAATGTTTTTGGGGAAACGTTCGCAAAATGCGTCAATAAAATCCAACATCGTGCCTTCGCGCGATTTATTCAATTCTTTCAACACTTTGGCGTTGCGGTATTTGCTGGATTCGTATTTGGGCATGAAATCGGGCAAATCACGATACACGCCCCCTGGACGGAAATAAGCCGCATGCATACGCGCCCCCGATACGGCTTCGTACAAATCCATCAACTCTTCACGGTCGCGGAAAGCGTACAAAATCGCGGTCATTGCGCCAATATCCAGCGCGTGCGAACCCACGCCCATTAAGTGATTGAGAATGCGCGTTACTTCGGCAAACATGGTGCGTATGTATTTGGCGCGAATGGGGACTTCAATGCCCATCAGTTTTTCAATCGCCATGCAATACGCTTGCTCGTTTACCATCATGGAAACGTAGTCCAGCCTGTCCATATATGGCAGGGCTTGCAGATAGGTTTTGGTTTCAGCCAACTTTTCCGTGCCACGATGCAATAAACCGATGTGCGGGTCGGCACGGACGATGGTTTCGCCCTCCAATTCCAAAATCAGGCGCAATACGCCATGCGCGGCTGGGTGTTGAGGGCCGAAGTTAATCGTGTAATTGCGTAATTTAGCCACCGTAGTTCTCCTCGCGTACTATGCGCGGTGTGATTTCACGCGGCTCAATGGTAACAGGTTGATAAACCACGCGCTTTTCATTTTCATCGTAACGCATTTCCACATGACCTGAAATGGGGAAATCTTTGCGGAATGGGTGTCCGACAAAACCATAATCCGTCAAAATGCGGCGCAAATCGGGGTGATGATTGAAAATAATGCCATACATATCAAAGGCTTCACGCTCATACCAATCTGCGCTGTTGTAAATGGGGGTAACGGTTTCCACCATGGGCAGATGGTCGTCTTGCGCCCACACGCGCACGCGAATGCGCTGATTGTTTTTCACCGAAACCAAGTTGCTGACCACCGCAAAGCGTTTGCCGTGCCACACTTGGTTTTTGTAGGTGCTGTAATCCACGCCGCACAAATCCACCAAACTTTCAAAATGCAATTCGGGGTGGTCGCGCAAGGTGGTCATGATGTCCAAATAGTGTTCAGGCTGGCATTCAACGGTGATTTCGTCAAATGCCAATGTGATTTTGCTGGCTTTTTCGCCCAAAATTTCGGTGCAGGCTGCCTGTAAATCAATAACGTGCATTTTTCGTTCCCAGTTTATCTTTTTCGTAGGGTGCAATTTATTGCACCAAATCAATTAAATCAATGTGTTAATATGGTGCATCAAGATGCACCCTACTTTTTCAGGCAGCCTGAAAGATTTCAAATTCTCAATATTTCAGGTATGCGGTCAAATGGCGCTTTATTGTAATCAGGCGCATTAAAACCAGAAAAATTCAATTCAACATCAAGCGTTTCCGTATAGTTACTGTTTTGCATACGCTGTTCTATGATGATTAACAATTGAGCGTGTTCCGCATTATCCAGTTCAAATGGCTTGCCCAACGGATTGGTCGGTGCGCCATAATTTTCATAAATATAATCAGGCTGCGAATACCAATAAATGAGTTTTGCAGTTTGGAAACTACATTTAGGGTGCTGTGCGATTTGTTGCAGCACGCCCATGCCATCGTCCCAATTGTAATTTTGGGCGATGAAATGCAATTCTTCTGCGACATCAAGCGCGGCAATTTCAGCTATGATTTCTTGCTGATAAGCTTCAAAACCCATTTGTCTTTGGCGAGAACAGGCTTGATAAAGTGGGTCGTCTTCGCCCTCTTCCCAATCAGATACCTCGTCTTCAAACTCATCATCATCCATTTCACAATAATAATCGTCAAAGGCGATAGACCAAAGTTCACAAAGTTCTCTTAATTCATTTTGGCGTTTTTCACTTATCATGAATTTATCCTTAATATTTTCAGGCTGCCTGAAAAAATCTCAATGCCGCGCAATCGTATAAGTGCGTTTAATTTTGCCCTGCAACTGAATCAAACCATACAACAAAGCCTCCGCAGTTGGCGGACACCCTGGTACATACACGTCCACAGGCACAATGCGGTCGCAACCGCGCACCACCGAATAGGAATAGTGATAATAGCCACCCCCATTGGCGCACGAACCCA
>NZ_JAUNEC010000020.1:0-24937 GCF_030525755.1 Alysiella sp. | reverse complement strand
CGCACCACCGAATAGGAATAGTGATAATAGCCACCCCCATTGGCGCACGAACCCATAGACAACACCCAACGCGGTTCTGCCATTTGGTCGTAAACGCGGCGCAGGGCGGGTGCCATTTTGTTGCACAAAGTGCCTGCGACAATCATCAAATCGGATTGTCGTGGCGATGGGCGGAAAATAATCCCAAATCGGTCAAGGTCATAACGTGCCATGCCCGCATGCATCATTTCCACCGCGCAGCACGCCAAACCAAAGGTAACAGGCCACAAAGAGCCTGTACGCACATAATTCAAAACGGTGTCCGCGCTGGCGGTAACGAAACCTTTATTTAAAACGCCTTCTATTCCCATTCCAGCGCACCTTTTTTCCATTCATAAACAAAGCCCACCGTCAAAACGACAATGAACACCAACATAGACCAAAACGCATACGCGCCCGTTTCCGCCATCAAATCTTTAAATACCACCGCCCACGGAATCATAAAAGCGACTTCCAAATCAAACAAAATGAACAAAATCGCCACCAAATAATAGCGCACATCAAATTTCATGCGCGCGTTTTCAAAGGCTTCAAAGCCGCATTCAAAGGGGGTGTCTTTTTCGTGGTAGTGGCGTTTGGGCCCGAGCAAATTGCCCAACACAATAAACGCTATGCCTGCCACCAAGCCAATAATCAAAAAAATCAAAACGGGAAAATAGTTTGCCAACATGGTAATACCCCAATGTTTATTGCTTTCAAGTAAAAGCAATGTAAATTTAATGCAACGCGGTATTTTATCAGTATTTAAATTTTTCTTACAGTATCGTATTTAAAAAAGTTTAAGATTTTCAATGATATAATGATATTTATTATTATTTAGATTCTAGAGCACAAAATAAGGCTGCCTGAAAACATGTTGTTCAGGTAGCCTTCGGGCTATTCTTGAATAGCAATTATTATGATTTTTTCTTTTCTTTCATTTTATTAGCAATCAAATCTGCCATTTTTTGTCCTGAACCACGATGCTTTTGTACAAATTCAATTGCCTTATTTTGTTGTATTTTTGTACTTTCGGGCAAGGTAAACCACTGTGAAACGATGTGTACCAATTCCGATGCAGTTTGTACTTGTACAGCAGCACCCGATGCCAATGCACCTGTACAGGCTGCCTGAAAATTGTAGGTGGAAAAACCAAATGCCACAGCTTTACCACAAGACAGAGGCTCAATGATGTTTTGGCAACCCGTATCCACCAAGCTGCCACCCACAAATACAGCATCGGCTGCCTGATAATAAGCAAACATTTCACCCATGCTGTCGCCTATCCAAACTTGGGTTTCAGGCAGCACAGGTTGTTCATCACTGCGTTTTTGTACTTTGAAACCGAAACGCTGTGCGGTATCAAAGGCTGCCTGAAAATGTTCGGGGTGGCGTGGCACAATGACCAATAAAGCATCAGGCAGTTTGTGTCGCTGCCATGCCTGCAAAATCAGTTCGGCTTCATCTGTATCACGGTGTACGCGTGTGCTGGCTGCCAAAAATACGCGACGATGACCAATGCGTTGTTTGAATGTTTCTGCTTGTGCTGCAGATTGCGGTGGTGGTGCAATATCAAATTTGGTGTTGCCGCAAATTTGTGGATTAATTGTGCCGATTTGTTGCAAACGCCGTGCATCTTCTTCATTTTGAGCAAAACAGGCTGATAAACTGTTCATGGCAGGTTGAATGAGCGGTAAAATTTTTTGGTAGCCATTAAGTGATTTTTCAGATAAACGGGCGTTTGCCAAAAAGAGGGGAACTTCGTTTTTCAGGCAGCCTTGCATTAAATTGGGCCAAATTTCGGTTTCCATCAATATACCCAATAAAGGTTGATGCTCACGCAAGAATTGTTGTACCCAGTCAGCACGGTCATAAGGCAAGTAACGACATTGTGCTTGGGGATAGAGTTGTTCAGCTATGGCACGACCTGTTGGGGTCATTTGCGTGATAAGCAAAGGGGCATTGGGAAAATGGACACGCAAAGCAGCAATTAAAGGTTCTGCTGCACGGGTTTCTCCAACCGAAACAGCGTGTATCCAAATGGCTTTTTGCATAGGATTGGGATAGGGCTGCCCAAAACGTTCAGGCCAATGTTTTAAATATTCGGGATTTTTTTGGGCGCGTTTGTGTAAATAGACACGAATAAGCGGGGTCGCAATCAACCACAACAATCGGTACAACAAGTTCATCAAACGTTCTCTCTTAGTAGATTTAGGCGGCATATGATAATGGAAAATTGATTAGGCTGCCTGAAACAATGATGATGAATGGTGCTTAATTCTGCACAATGTCGCAAGATGAATTAGAATAACGCACTTTTGCATTGGTTTAGTGTCAAATCGACACAAACAGTTTCAGGCAACCTAAATCGTAATTTTGAAAGGATTGAAAAAATGACTGAAAACCCAACACATTGGCTTGAACAACTGCATCAATTCATCAATGCAATCAGCGGACCACTATGGGATTGGCTGATTTGGATTTTGATTGGTGTGGGACTTTTTTTCACATTCAGCACAGGTTTTGTGCAACTGCGTTTCTTGGGACGCAGTATTAAGGAAATTCGCGGTAGTCGTCAAAATCCCAATGAACCTCACGGTATCACGGCTTTTCAGGCTTTTGTAACAGGTTTGGCAAGCCGAGTGGGTACGGGCAATATTGCTGGCGTGGCGATTGCGATTACTGCTGGCGGACCTGGTGCGGTATTTTGGATGTGGCTCACAGCCTTAATTGGCATGAGTTCTGCCTTTGCCGAATCGTCTTTGGCACAATTGTTCAAAATACGCGATAAAAAAACGGGCTTGTTTCGCGGTGGCCCTGCTTATTATATTGCACATGGTTTAAACCAACGTTGGCTTTCGGTACTGTTTTCTATTAGCCTGATTTTCTGTTTTGGCTTGGTTTACAACGCCATTCAAGCCAATACGATTGTGCAAGCGGTACAATCAGCGGTAGGCATGACACAAGCTCATGGCATTTCGGAAGAGACATGGTTACCATATAAACATGGTTTAGCAGCAATTTTGGTCATCATGACTGCACCGATTATTTTTGGTGGCATCAAACGCGTGGCACGTGCATCGGAAGCGATTGTGCCTATTATGGCTTTATTGTATTTGCTGGTTGCCTTGTTTGTTTTGCTTACCAATATCAATCAACTGCCTGAAATGTTTGCCTTGATTTTCAATGAAGCATTTAATTTTCAGGCAGCAGGTGGTGGTTTATTGGGTGGTTTGGTCTCACAAGCCATGATGTTGGGCATCAAACGCGGTTTATATTCCAATGAGGCAGGTCAAGGTTCTGCACCCAATGCTGCGGCTGCAGCTGATGTGAAACACCCTGTGTCGCAAGGTCTGATACAGATGCTAGGCGTTTTTGTGGATACTTTGATTGTGTGTTCAGCAACTGCATTCATCGTTTTACTTGCTGATTTGCCTGCAAATCCTGATTTAAGTGGCATTCAAGTTACCCAAGCCGCTCTGGAAACACACATCGGCGCATGGGCACAACAATTCTTGGCAGTGGTTTTGTTCATGTTTGCTTTCTCATCCATCATCGGCAACTACGCTTATGCCGAAACCAATATCCAGTATTTACACAGCAATCATGTGGTCTTAACGGTTTTCCGTATGATGGTGCTGGGCTTTGTGTATTTTGGCTCAGTGGCAAAAGTGGCAATCGTGTGGGACATGGGCGATTTGAGCATGGCAATTATGGCTTTAATTAACCTGATTGCGATTGCTTTATTGTACAAACTGGTGTTGCTGATGCTTAAAGATTACTCGGTTAAATTGAAAATGGGTAAAGTTGAACCCGAATTCAAATTGAATGAACACCCTGTTTTAAAACGAAAAATCAAGTCAGATATTTGGTAAAATGGGTTTTCAGGCAGCCTTTTGTGAATTTGGCTGCCTGAAATGATGCGAACGCATGGCAGGCATTATTGCCTTATCCCATTTAAATTAACACAGATAAGACGACAATGAAAGTTGCGTACACCTAAATACATAAGGGTGTTGGTAACACTGTGCTATTTGCATGTGAAACGACTATCAAATGGCAATACAATATAGAATATACAAGGCTGCCTGAAACCCACAAATGTTGTTTCAGGCAGCCTATTGTCTTTAATAAACCATGTATTGTTAATCTTCAAAACGCTTGAATATCAATGTTCCGTTTGTACCACCAAAACCAAAGGAGTTGGAAGCCACAACCCGAATTTCAGCTTTGCGTGCTTCATTGGCACAATAATCTAAATCACAACCTGCTTCGTAATCTTGGTCATGCAAATTAATGGTAGGCGGCACAATTTGGTCGCGCAATGCCAAAATACTGTACACAGCTTCTACACCGCCTGCTGCTCCCAATAAATGTCCTGTCATGGATTTGGTTGAGCTGATTAACAATTTTTGTGCATGCTCGCCAAATACCGCTTTAATGGCATTGGTTTCATTGGCATCACCCAATGGAGTGGACGTACCATGTGCATTCACATAAGCAATTTCGCTTACATCAATGCCTGCATCTTTAATGGCACGCGATAATGCCAAGGCAGGACCTTCGGCATTGGGGGCAGTAATGTGATAGGCATCTGAACTTGAACCAAAACCCACCAGCTCAGCGTAAATCGTTGCACCACGTCTTTTGGCATGTTCCAATTCTTCCAATACCAAAATACCCGAACCTTCACCCATCACAAATCCATCACGTCCTTTATCCCAAGGACGAGAAGCGGTTTCAGGGTCATCGTTACGCGTAGATAAGGCTTTCATGGCAGCAAAACCACCAATACCCAAAGTACAAATCGCACCTTCCGCACCGCCTGCAATCATCACATCTACATCGCCATATTGAATCAAACGAGCTGATTCACCAATCGCGTGTGAACCCGAAGCACAAGCGGAAACAATGCCATAATTGTGTCCACGATAACCCTTTAAGATGGTAATGTGTCCCGAAATCAGGTTAATCAAACTACCTGGAATGAAAAATGGGTTGATTTTACGCACCCCACCTTCAAAAACAGCTTTAGCGGTTTCATCAATCAAAGGTAAGCCACCAATGCCTGAACCAATGTTCACACCAACACGGTCTTTATCCAATTCGGTAAAATCGTCTAGTTTGGCATCGGCAATCGCTTGCAATGCCCCTGCGATGCCATAATGAATGAAAGCGTCCATACGGCGGGCTTCTTTGGGTGGCAAATATTGCCCAATATCAAAATCTTTCACTTCGCCTGCGACTTGACAGGTCAAATCAGAGGCATCAAAACGGGTAATTTTGCCAATACCGCTTTTACCTGCCAATAGGTTTTGCCACGCACTTTCTACGTCATTGCCCACAGGGGAAATTTGTCCCAAACCCGTGATGACAACTCTTCTTTGCTTCATAGGATTTTCCGTTTTGTTAATTGACCGCAGCACATTGAGATTGTGTCTAACGCTCAGACTGCCTGAAACGATAATTTATATTGAATTCAATTTAAACCAGTACAGCGTTACCAGTATCCTTATGTACTCGGTGGCTACGGTCGCCTTGTCCTGATTTAAATTGAATCCACTGCATCATCATGATGATGAAACAGCCCCCAATTTTCGGTCGCGTGCCGTAATCAGAGGCTGTTTGCTGTTTGGGTATTACGCTTGTTTGGCGTTCACATAATCAATGGCTGCTTGTACAGTCGTGATTTTTTCGGCATCTTCATCAGGAATTTCGCAGCCGAAAGCTTCTTCCAAAGCCATAACTAATTCTACGGTATCCAAAGAGTCTGCACCTAAATCATCTTGGAATGAAGATTCGTTTTTTACTTGGTCTTCGGCAACGCCCAGTTGTTCAGCAACGATGCTTTTTACTTTTTGTTCAATTGACATTTTTGGTAGTCCTTAAAAAATGATGCCTTGCGGCAGGAAAGAGAATGTTTTAGAGTACAATCCCTAATGGAAGTTGAAAGGGATTTTAAACGTTTTTCACAGAATTTGGTAGCTTTTGCTGCAAAATATTGTTAAGAACGTTTGAATTGGTTTTCAGGCAGCTTTAATCTTGCGGCACATAGCCTTGTACCGCATCGGCACCATCACCAAAAAAATAGTTTTCCATTTGTTGTGCCAAGTATTGACGCGCACGCGGGTCGGCAAGGCTTAAACGATTTTCGTTAATCAACATGGTTTGATGGCGCGTCCATGCTTCCCATGCCTCTTGGGAAACATTATCAAAAATGCGTTTCCCCAATTCGTTGGGCAAGGGTGGGAATTTCATGGCGGGTGCTTCTTTACCCAGCTTGATGCAGTTTACCATTCGGCTCACGGCAGTTTCCTTTGCAAGAATGAAAATATGATGGTAACAAATTTCAGGCAGTCTGCAAACACATGATGTTGTGGTTCATCAATAGGCTGCCTGAAAAGTACTACGGCTCAATGGATGCGCCTGTTGCTGCCTGAATTTGTTCAAAATCCACGCCCTCTGCCAATTCTACCAATTTTAAACCGTTTGGTGTGATGTCCAAAACACCCAAATCGCTGATGATGCGGTGTACCACTTTTTTACCTGTAAGTGGCAAATCACATTGGGGTTTGATTTTGAAAGCACCACCTTTAGCAGTGTGTTCCATCAATACAATCACGCGTTGCACACCAGCTACCAAGTCCATTGCACCACCCATGCCTTTGACCATTTTTCCAGGAATCATCCAGTTCGCCAAATCGCCATGTTCGGACACTTCCATCGCACCCAAAATCGCCAAATTGACTTTGCCGCCACGTATCATGGCAAACGATTGTGAACTGGAAAAGAAACTTGCACCCGTTGCTGTGGTAACAGTTTGTTTGCCTGCATTAATCAAATCTGGGTCAATTTCGGCTTCGGTTGGGAATGCGCCAATGCCCAATAAACCATTTTCCGATTGCAACATCACGTTTACACCCTGCGGAATGTAGTTGGCAACCAAAGTTGGTAAGCCAATGCCCAAATTCACATAAAAACCGTCTTGCAATTCTTGGGCGGCGCGTTGCGCCATTTGTTCGCGTGTCCAAGCCATATTATGCCTCTCTGATTGTGCGTTGTTCAATGCGTTTTTCGGGGTTGGGATTGCAGATGATGCGGTGTACATAAATCCCACTCAGATGGATTTGGTCTGGGTCCAAACTGCCTGTTTCCACGATTTCTTCAGCTTCCACAACCGTGATGCGTCCTGCTGTTGCCACATCGGGATTGAAGTTGCGTGCAGTTTTACGGAAAACCAAATTGCCTGATGTATCAGCTTTCCATGCTTTAACCAAAGCCACATCAGCGGTCAGCGAACGTTCCAACACATATTCTTGTCCATCAAATTCGCGGATTTCTTTACCTTGTGCAACTTGTGTGCCCACACCTGTTTTGGTAAAAAAAGCGGGAATACCTGCTCCGCCTGAACGCAGTTTTTCGGCTAATGTGCCTTGCGGCGTGAGTTCCACTTCCAGCTCGCCCGACAAAAATTGACGTTCAAACTCCTTGTTTTCGCCTACATAAGAAGCAATCATTTTTTTTACTTGACGCGTTGCCAACAACAGCCCTAAACCAAAATCATCTACGCCAGCGTTGTTACTGATGCAAGTTAAATTTTTCACACCACTGTCGCGCAAAGCGGCAATCAGGGCTTCGGGAATGCCACATAAGCCAAAACCGCCTACGGCAATGGTTTGACCGTCTGCCACAATGTCTTGCAACGCAACCGCCGCATTGGGGTAAAGTTTGTTCATAATATGACTCCTTCAACTGGAATAAATCATTAAAATGAGATGGAAAATATGAGATAGGCTGCCTGAAAAAATAGCGAATTTCAGTCAGCTTGCTGCTTTAAATGAAAACCGCAAATGCAACAGAAATCAAAATTCCTGAATACAGCAATGCCATCAAGCAATAACCCATTACTGCGCGTGCGTCCAAACCCACAATACCCAATAAAGGCAATGCCCAAAATGGCTGAATCATGTTCGTCCAAGCATCACCCCATGCAATCGCCATTGCCGTGTGAACAGGCTCAACCCCTAACGCCACGCCAGCAGGCAGCATAATGGGACCTTGCACTGCCCATTGTCCACCACCAGATGGTACAAAAATATTGACTAAACCTGCACTCCAAAACGCCAGAATGGGAAAAGTTTCACTGTTGGAAATAGCAATAAATGCTTGGGTAATCATGGCTGCCAATGATGTACCGCCTTCGTTTGCGCCCATCATCAAACCCATGATGCCACCGTAAAAGGGGAACAGCAACACAATGCCGCTGATGCCGCGCGCACTGTCTTCCATAGCACGACTGTAACGCTCGGGCGTACTGTGTGCCAAAATACCCAAAAACAGAAATAAAGCTATCACCACATTCAACGCCAAATTGAATCCTTTGCCACTAAAATGACCGTACAAATAAATTGCGCCCATTATCACCAATGCCAACGCCAATAAACGGCTGTCGTCCAATTTTTGTGCAAATGTGTTGCGTTCAGGCAGCGCAGGTGTGTCTTCTTTGAGTTTGGCAGGGTCAGCAATCAAAGGGGTTTTCGGCAGCATTGCCATATTCAAAAGCGGCAAACCAATCAATAAACCGAATACAATGACCAAGTTAAATGGTGCAAACAGGGTTTGTGAAACAGGTATGGCTGCCTGAATGGTTTGTCCCGAAATTTTGACCAAATCCGCCCCTTCGGTTGCCAATGCCAATGGAATTGAGCCAGACAAGCCACCATGCCAAATCAAGAAACCCGAATAAGCCGATGCCACCAACAGCGGATAATCCACTCCCTTTACTTGCCGCGCCAGAGCTTTGGCAAATACCGCTCCCACAATCAGTCCAAAACCCCAGTTCAGCCAGCAGCCCAATAATGCCACAATGGTAACTGCTGCAATCGCCATGCGTGGTGTTTTGATTTGACTTGCCAATCCGTCCAATACACGGCTGACAAATGGGGCTTTTGCCAAAACGTGTCCCGTCATCAAAATCAATGCCATTTGCATGGAAAAACCGAGCAATGACCATAAGCCATTACTCCAAAAACCTGCGGCTTGTAAAGGTGTTTGACCTGCCACCAACATTGCTGCTGCATAAGCCATAAGTGTGAGCAAAATGCAGAATACAAAGGGCGAAGGCAGATATTTTTGTACCAATTTAACACTTAATTCGGTTAAAACGCGCAACATGGTTCATCTCCTGATGTTTTTTCAATAAGTGTGGATAATGATGCAGTTTTCAGACTGCTTATGTTTGATTCAAAGGCTGCCTGAAACATTATGTGAGCCAATGCACCAAGCCTAAAGTTAAAGACGGCACAAACACCAGCAACATAATCCGCAATAAATCAAAACACAAAAACGGTAACACACCTTTATAGGTTTCTTTCATTGGCACATTTTTTGCCAAGCTGTTTATCACAAAAATGTTCATGCCAACTGGCGGTGTAATCAAGCCCACTTCCACCACCATCAACGCCAACACGCCGAACCAAATGGCTTTGTCGGTTGGGTTTAATCCCCAAAAGTCCATGCCCATAATCACAGGGAGAAACACGGGAATGGTGAGCAAAATCATGGACAAGCTGTCCATCACACAACCCAAAATCAGGTAAATCAAAATGATGGCGAACAACACGATTAAAGGCTGCATACCGCTATTGAGTACCCACTCCGCCACACCAGCGGGCATTTGCGACAAAGCAAAAAAGGCATTCAAAACATCTGCACCCAGCAAAATCAGAAAAATCATGGCCGTAGAAGCTGCGGTGTCCAAGACTGCCTGAATCATGCCATCCAGCGTCAATTCTTTGGTCAGCCACGCCAATAAGCCTACCGCCACTACACCGATTGCTGCGGCTTCTGTGGGCGTGAAAATGCCACCATAAATGCCGCCAATGACAGTAACAAACACAGCTACCACAGGCCAAACGCTTTTGAGCATTTGAATGCGTTCGCGCCATGCCATGCGTGGCATCGCAGGTCCGCTGTTGGGCACAAGGCGCACATAAATCGCCACAGCCAACATATAGCCCAACATGGCAATCAAGCCAGGCAACAACGCTGCCATAAACATGGACGAGACGTTTTGCTCCGCCAACACCGCGTAAATGACCAACACCACAGACGGTGGTATCAAAATACCCAAAGTACCACCTGCTGCCAATGCACCTGTGGAAAGTGCATCAGAATAACCTGCACGTTTGAGTTCAGGCAGTGCAACTTGTCCCATTGTCGCCGCCGTTGCCAACGATGAACCGCAAATCGCCCCAAATCCTGCACACGCACCTACTGCGCTGATTGCCGCACCACCACGATAATGCCCCAAAAAGGCATTGGCTGCCTGAAACAATCGACGCGATAAACCACCTCGTGAAGCCAAATTGCCCATTAACAGAAACAGCGGCACAACCGAAAGGTCGTAAACCGAAAAACGGGCATAAACAAAGGTTTTCAAATACGATACCAAAGGCAACCAACCCGAGAGCCAAACATAGCCCACACCACCTGCAAACAACATGGCAACACCAATGTGGACACGCAACATCAGTAAAACAATGGTCAATAAACCGATAAACAAACCGACAGTTACAGGTTCCATGCTTCCCCCTTAACATCCATATGAACGAATGTGTTGCCACGCGGTATAAAACGCGGTCAATCCCAATAAAAACAAGCCTGGTGCAATGGTCAAATGTGCCCACCATTCAGGCAATGCCAAAATCATGGTGGTGCTGTTTGAATTTTTGGTACTCAACATACCCAGTAAACTGCGCCAAGCAAGAAAAAAACCCACGCCAGAGAGCAATACGTTCGCCAAAATGTCCAGTACACGGCGCACAATTTTAGGGGCTTTGAGTGTAAAAAAGTCCACAATCACATGAGCATTTTTCATTTGTGCATAAGGTAAAAACGCCGCAACCGCCATGGCACAAGCAATTTGCACGATTTCCACATCGCCTTTGATGGGTGTATTAAACAGCCAGCGTCCCAATACGCTTACGGTACACAAAATGCAAATTACCACCAGCAATACCACACCACCATAAGCCGACCATTTGGACCAAGCATAAAGAAACCGCCCTACTTTATCGGGTGGCAGGGTTTCGGTTTGAGTAGAGTTTAAATCGGACATGGTTGAGTTCCTTTGGATTAGTGCAGGCTGCCTGAACATTTCAGGCAGCCTGTCATTTCATTTTGTCTTAAACCAAAATTTTATTTACCTTGCGCCACCAATTCACGCGCACGCTTGACCATCGCTTCGCCGTCATAACCTTTGGTTTTCATTTCGGCAATCCAATCGCTTTCCACTTTGCCAGCTACTTTTTGAATTTCAGCCAACTGTTCGCCTGTGATTTCATTGATGGCATTACCACGTTTAACCGCTTGTTCACGCGCAGCCTGAACCGACTCGTCCCATGCTTTACCAATGCTGGCGGCAAATTCTTCGCCCGAGTGTTTGTCTATCACTTGACGCAGATTTTCAGGCAGGCTCTCATAACGCTGCTTGTTCATCGCCACCACAAATAAAGCGCTGTACAATTCAGGCGAATTGATTTCTGAATGGTATTTTGTCATTTCGTGCAGTTTCAAGGTTGGCACAATTTCCCAAGGCAAAATGTAGCCGTCCACCACGCCTTTGGACACCGCATCTGCCAATCCTGGCATGGGTACACTCACGGGAATACCACCCAATGCTTCCACCATTTTGTTGGTTAAACGCGTGGGCGCACGCAGTTTTAAACCACGAATATCGGAAAGTTGCGTAATGGGGCGAACATTGTTGTGAATGTGTCCGCGGTCATGCACATTAAACGACAAGGGCTTTACAGCTTCAAAATCTTTCTGACCAAATTCTTGGTACATTTTCCACGCCACACGGCTACTGTTGGACGCACCTTGTGTCAAAAATGGAATTTCCATCACTTCCATGCTGGGGAAACGCCCTGGAGTGTAACCTGGCAAAGTCCACACAATGTCTGCCACGCCATCTTGCACTTGGTCAATCAGTTGTTGCGGCGTACCGCCCAACTGCATGGCAGGATAGAATTGACAAGAAAGCGCTTGATTGGAATCCACACCCAGTTTCTCGCACCAAGGTTCCAAAATTTGCTTTTGTACCATCGCGGTTGCAGGCCAAGGGTGGGCGATTTTCAGCACGATTTTTTCGCCCGCAGCAGAAGTAGCCGATTGAGATGCGCCACCTGTTTGATTGGCAGATTTATCGGAACAAGCTGCCAAACTCAAAGCAGCAAAAACAGCAGTAAGCAGGATTTTGGTTTGCATGGTCATTTCCTTATTTGAAAGTGTGATGATAAAAAGTTTCAGGCAGCATCGGCTTGATTTTCGGGAGCGGCCGCAATGAATGCGGGCAATGTGTCGCACTCATCGGCAATCCGTACGATTGTGGGATATGCACCCAAATCAATATTGAAACGGCGTGCGTTGTAAACTTGAGGCACCAAACAACAATCTGCCAAAGTAGGCACATTGCCATGACAAAAACGCCCTGTTTGTGGGTTTTGCAGTAATGTTTCCAAAGCCACAAAATTTTCATGTATCCAATGGGCATACCATGCATTTTTGGCGGTTTCATCTGCACCAAGCTGGTTTTGCAAATATTGCAATACACGCAAATTATTGAGTGGATGCGTATCGCAGGCAATCAGTTGTGCCAGCGCACGAACGCGAGCACGACCAAGTGCATCAGCAGGCAAAAGCGGATTTTCGGGATAGATTTCGTCTAAATATTCCACAATGGCGAGCGATTGAGTCAAGAATGCGCCTTGATCTTCCAAAGTGGGAACAAGTTTTTGTGGATTGCGTGCAGCATACGCCACTTGTTTGTGTTCGCCACCGTTTTTCAGCAAAGAAACGTATTCAGTCTCAAATGGCAGATTTTTCAATGCCAACGCGATGCGAACGCGGTAGGCAGCAGAGCTGCGAAAATAGGAATAGAGTTTCATGTGTGCTTTCTGGCATATTGGGTTTTCTGGCTGCCTGAAAAGCCCGTCTTTTAATCAGTCGCTTTACTGTTCAGGCAGCCACGCAATCAGGCTTCTGCATCTTTTTTACTAATGGTGAACCCCGTGAAGCCATAAATCAGCGTTAAGAATAAGCTGAACCAACAGAAGAAGGCATACGGCACATAGCTGATTACAGGCACACCCAAAATCCCTGCCAAGAACACGCCATACACGCCCCAAGGCACAAGCGGATTGATGACCGTGCCAGCATCTTCAATAGTGCGTGATAAATTGCGTGGATGTAAATTCAGTTTGTCGTACAAAGGTCTAAAGGTGTTGCCTGTTAAAAGCAAACTTAAATATTGTTCGCCAACCAATACATTGATGCCGAAAGCGGTGGCTGCTGCTGTGGCGGTTGCTCGTCCGATATTGGTCAGTAGGTGGGCAATGCCTTGCAACAGAGCAGGCAAAATGCCCAATCCATTAAGTAAACCACCCAAACTCAATGCCAAAAATACTATGGTTTGTGTGAAAAACATGCTTTCCATGCCGCCACGTGAAACCAGTTTACCCACCGCACCCAAATCCACGCCTTCGGCAGGTTTGTAACCACTGAAAAACCAGCCACCCAGTTGTGCCAAAGTCGGACTGCTGTGGGTGTAAGTGATGATGAGTGATACAATTACAGTCGCAATAATCGTGTAAATCGCGTTCACTTTCAGCACCGCCAACACAATCAGCACCACAAAGGGCAACAGTGCGATGCCGTGTACCAAACCGCTGTCGGTCAGTTGTTTTTGCATGGTGGTTACATCGTTCAAATCGGCGTTGGCAACATTACCCGTTAAAAACCAGAAGCATGCGGCGGTCAGCAACCACGCGGGTACAGTGGTGTAGAGCATATTGCGAATATGGTCAAACAAATCAATGCCAACTATGGACGCGGCAATGCCTGTGGTATCCGACAAGGGCGACATTTTGTCGCCAAATAAAGCTCCTGAAACAGCGGCACCTGCCACAATCGCAGGATTGGCATCAAAGGCTTCTGCCATACCCAAAAACGCCACGCCAGCGGTGGCACAAGTGGTAAAACCGCTACCCAACGCAATGCCGATGATGGAACACAAAATAAACGCCGATAAATAAAACATTTGTGGCGAAATCAGGTTGAAACCGTAATACATCAGCGTGGGAATGGCACCTGACATCATCAGCGCGGAAACGAGCAGACCAATGAAAAAGAACAGATAAATCGCACCAATGCCCGATACCACGCCTTCGGCCATTTTCTCCTGCATGGCATCAAAAGTAAGACCGCAAAATTTGCCATACGCCAACAAACCACACATCACAATGATGATGGAAATGTGTGGCACCCAACCTAAACCAATCATGGTGATGCCCAGTATGGCAACAATTAAACCCGCAATCGGTACAGCTTGCACGGGTTTAAGCTGAATTAATGATTCTTTCATCATGCGTTTCCTTTGCTTCTATTTCGTTTTGTCAAAACCTTAACTCTTGTTTTAAATTTTCAGGCAGCCTGACACGCGCATCAAGGCTGCCTGAAAATGTGCCAACCGTAATCATGAGTTTAATCAGTTGCTTTTTTTATAATAATGAATGTCCAGTTCAATATTGCGTGTTCACACGATTACGGATTGTGCCAAAAATGTTGTTGCCATCTTTGTCCAACATTTCAATTTCCACCACATCGCCATGTTGCATATAGGGGGTTTGTGGTGCGCCTGTTTCAATGGTTTCATACATGCGGATTTCTGCCAAACAGCAGTAACCCACGCCACCGTTGGCAACCGATGAACCGTGTAAATCACCTTGTTTATTGGACACCGTTCCCGAACCGACAATCGTACCTGCTTCTGCATCGCGTGTTTTGGTAATGTGTGCCAAAAGTTGCCCAAAATTGAAGGTCATGTCCTGCCCTGCATTGGGATAACCAAACAATTCATTGTTCAATTTCACACGCAAAGGCAAATGCACTTTGGCATCACGCCACGCATCACCCAATTCATCAGGCGTAACGGCAACAGGGCTGAATGCACTGGCAGGCTTACTCTGAAAAAAGCCAAAACCTTTTGCCAATTCAGCAGGAATCAGGTTACGCAATGAAACATCATTGACCAACATGAGCAAACGCACGGCTTGGGCTGCTTCTTCGGATGTTGCACCTTGTTTTAAATCGCCACTTACCACCACTACTTCGGCTTCAAAATCAATACCCCATTCAGGCTTTGCCAAGATGTCATCACGCGGTGCGATAAAACTGTCTGAACCGCCTTGATACATCAAGGGGTCTTCGTAAAAAGACGCTGGCACTTCGGAATTGCGTGCTTTGCGTACCAATTCAACGTGGTTTAAATACGCCGAACCGTCTGCCCATTGATAAGCGCGTGGCAAGGGCGAATGGCATTGTTCAGGGTCAAATGATTCGCCTTGATTGGGGTTGGCATTGAGTTCATCGTAGATTTTTTTCAGGCTGCCTGAAACATTGTCCCAATCGTCCAAAGCAGCTTGTAAAGTTTCAATTTCAGGCAGCGTGTAACGGCTTAAATCGCGGCTAACTACCGCCAAACGCCCATCGCGTCCGCCTTGTTTTAAAGTGGCAAGTTTCATAAAAAATCCCGTTGTTTAGTGATGAGTGATTGATGTTGGCGGCTTACAGGCTGCCTGAAAACGATTTTTTATACTTCTGGCGGCTCTGTGCCATCGTGTATCCAACGTGCGTGCTGTGGTGCGCGTTTGGTTTGCGCCCATTCATTGAGCATATCCCATTTGACACGGTCAAGGGCGCGATACATTTTTTCGGTCGCAACTTCGCAGGCCAATTCAATGCGATGACCATTGGGGTCAAAGAAATAGATGGAATGGAATAAAGTGTGATTAGTAGGACCCAATACATCAATACCGTCTTTCTGCAATTTCTCTTTGGTGGCAAGCAAAGTGTCCATGTCTTTGACTTTCAAAGCCAAATGCTGTGTCCAAATTGGGGTATTGGGGTCGCGTCCCATTTCGGGGCGCGTGGGCAATTCAAAAAACGCCAAAATATTGCCACCGCCTGCGTCCAAGAAAATGTGCATATAGGGGTCATCTTCGCCCGTTGATGGCACTTTGTTTTCGGCAATCGCCAGTACAAAACGCATATCCAAATGTTTTTGATACCATTCCACAGTTTCTTTGGCATCTTTGCAGCGATATGCCACATGATGCACGCCTTGAGTTAAGGACATGATGTTCTCCTTAATAGAGTGAGATTTAAGGGCTTTCAGGCAGCCTTTACCCTTGTGATGCGTGTACATATCTAAGACTGCCTGAAAACACAATTATGCTTCTACATTCAATGCACCACGGCGGATTTGGTCGCGTTCCAAAGATTCAAACAAGGCTTTGAAATTGCCTTCACCAAAGCCGTCTTTGTAGTCGCCTTTGCGTTGAATGAATTCAAAGAACACAGGTCCTAGCATGGTTTCAGAGAAAATTTGCAATAACAAACGGGGTTGTCCGCCTTCTGTGGTGCCGTCCAACAAAATACCGCGTTTTTGCAATTCAGCAACGGGTTCACCGTGTCCCGGCAAACGCTCTTCCAACATTTCGTAATAAGTGTCTTTTGGTGCAGTCATCAAAGGAATGCCTGCAGCACGCAGTTGGTCAATGGTTTCCAATAAATTGTCGCTCAAAAGGGCGATGTGTTGAATGCCCTCGCCGCCAAATTGCATCAAGTATTCTTCAATTTGCCCGCCGCCTTGTTTGGACTCTTCGTTAAGCGGAATGCGGATTAAACCATCTGGTGCGGTCATGGCACGACTGGTCAAACCTGTGTATTCACCTTTGATATCAAAATAACGGATTTCTTGGAAATTAAACAATTTTTCATAAAAACCTGCCCAATAATCCATGCGACCGCGATACACATTATGGGTTAAGTGGTCCACAATTTTCAAACCGTAGCCTACTGGATTGGGGTCTACATCGGGCAAAAATTCAAAATCAATATCGTAAATGGATTTGCCGTCTTCAAAACGGTCAATCAAATACAAAGGTGCGCCACCAATACCTTTAATTGCAGGTAAACGCAACTCCATAACCGAAGTGGGAATATCAATCGGTTGTGCACCCAATTCCAAAGCACGTTCATAAGCCTTGTGGGCATCGCGCACACGAAATGCCATACCACAAGCTGACGCGCCGTGTTCAGCCGCAAAATACGCTGCATGACTTTTGGGTTCACGGTTCACAATAAAATTGATGCCACCTTGACGGTACAACAACACATCTTTAGAACGGTGCTTTGCCACCAAAGTGAAGCCCATTTTTTCAAAAATCGGTTCCAAAACATTAGGCGTGGGCGAGGCAAATTCCACAAACTCAAAACCACACAAACCCATTGGATTATCAAATAAATCAGCCATTTTCAAACTCCTTCATTTACGGTTGTCAAAATCGGTTGCTTTGGCAGTGCTGCCACCGATGCTTGCAGTACATCATAAAATAAGGAATAATTATCACACAAACAGTTTTTTATTAAACATTCATTGAGAAAAATGATGAATATCAGTCTGCGTCAACTTCATGCTTTTACCGCTGTCGCCGAACAAGGCAGTTTCAGCGCAGCGGCGCAAAAATTGCACTTAACCCAATCGGCATTAAGTGGTCTCATCAAAGAATTGGAAACGCGACTGGATATCCGTCTGTTTGACCGCACCACACGCCAACTGCATCTTTCCAATGCAGGTTTGGCTCTGTTGCCCTATGCCAAACGTGTTTTGAATGAAACCGCCATTTTATCTGACGAAGCACGACGTTTACGCAATGGTAACAGTGGACAAGTAAAAACCGCGATTTCACAACAACTTGCCGCTTCTGCCATGCCCAAATTGATTGCCGCATTTCGGCAACAATTTCCCGATATTGGCGTGCAGTTGGTGGATTGTTCCGTAGAGCAAGTGATTGCACAGGTTCACAGCGGCGATGCCGATTTTGGTATTGGACCTGAACGTACCACACCCGAAGACATTCAGGCAGCCTTATTGTTTACCTTACCATTTTACGCGGTTTTGCCACCGCAACACCCTTTGGCCAATCACCAAACCGTCAGTTGGGCGGATTTACAAAACGAAAAATTGATTACACTCAATGGTTCATTTACCGAAAAACTGTTGGCTTCGCTGCCTGAAAACTTGGCGCAGATTTTTCAGGAACACAATTATTCGGTCAATTTTTTGTCCACCGCATTGGGCTTGGTCAAAAATGGCACAGGCATCACATTTTGCCTGCCTTATGCCGCCGACTGGGTGCAAAATCACGGCTTGGTCATGCGACTTCTGACCGAGCCTCAAATTGAACGCCGCTTTTTCATTTATCATCGCCAAAATCGCAGCTTGTCTGCCACCGCCGATACATTCCGCCGTTTTCTGACCGAGCAAGAACAAGAAATTTGGGCAAGTGGCATGAAATCGGCAATGTAGTCTCTGCTTTCAGGCAGCCTCACAGTAAAACGATAAAAAATCTTTTAGGCTACCTGAAAAGCCCACAATCTTTTTTCCAACCGTTTTATTAAAGGAGGTTACCATGTCTTCCACCGTTGTCATTGTTGCCGCCAAACGCACACCCGTTGGCAGTTTTTTGGGTAGCTTGGCTTCTCTGTCTGCACCACAACTGGGCAGCATCGTAATTCGTGCTTTGCTTGATGAAACAGGTGTCGCACCCGAGCAAATTAGCGAAGTAATTATGGGCAATGTTTTGACTACTGGCGTGGGACAAAATCCCGCCCGTCAAGCCGCCATTAGCGCAGGCATACCACAAAGTGTACCTGCTGCAACCGTAAATGTGGTCTGCGGTTCAGGCTTGTATGCCATACGCCAAGCCGTACAAAGCATTTTGAGCGGCGACAATGAAATTGTCATCGCAGGCGGTCAGGAATCCATGTCGCAAGCACCACATTTTATGAATGTGCGTCAAGGCAAAAAAATGGGCGATGCCACGCTGACCGACAGCATGGTCGCCGATGGTTTGACCGATGTGTATCACGGCTACCACATGGGCATCACTGCCGAAAACATCGCCGAAAAATTGGGCATCAGCCGCGCCGACCAAGATGCTTACGCGCTGCAATCGCAACAACGCGCCACCGCTGCGCAACAAAGTGGACGTTTTGCCAATGAAATCGTGCCTGTTGCCATACCGCAACGCAAAGGCGACCCTGTAATTTTTGCCCAAGATGAATACATCAAAACCGATGCCAACGCCGATGACATCGCCAAATTGCGACCTGCTTTTAAAGCCGATGGCACAGTTACCGCAGCCAACGCTTCGGGTCTAAATGACGGTGCGGCCGCTGTGATGCTGATGACTTTGGCAAAAGCACAATCTTTGGGTTTAAAACCACTTGCTGCGGTCAAAGCCACCGCTGTTGCGGGTATTGCACCCGAAATCATGGGGCTAGGACCTGTTCCCGCCATGCAAAAAGTGTTGGCACAAAGTGCTTGGTCAGTAGATGATTTGGACTTGATGGAAGCCAACGAAGCTTTTGCCGCACAGGCTTTGGGCGTATGTCGTGAGTTGGGTTTGGACAGCGAAAAAACCAATGTAAACGGCGGTGCGATTGCAATTGGACACCCGATTGGTGCATCAGGCTGCCGCATTGTGGTTACACTCTTGCACGAAATGCAACGCCGTAATGCCCAAAAAGGCGCGGCAACTTTGTGCATCGGCGGTGGCATGGGTGTAGCGGCAACTTTTGAGCAGGTTTAAACAACAGCATAACTGGGGCAAAACGGTTTTCAGGCAGCCTTTACACACACCAAAGGCTGCCTGAAAATCCCAAACCGTCAAGCCATTTTTCATCATTAAATACAATACACGACAAAAATCTTTCAGCTATCGAAGAAAATCTGCATATCCGCCTTTAATCAAGGAAAGAGAATAGAAATCAGCACATTGTCGCGTACTGTCCATCATCAAGGAAAACCGAATGACTTTTGCCTATTTCAGCATTGTGATTGTGATGTGTTTAAACTGGTTTTGCGCCGCTTACGCCAAAAAATCAGGCGGTTTCAACTTTCATCAACACAATGCCAATCCACGCGATTTTCTTGCCCAAACCACAGGCAAAGCCGCCCGTTTGAATGCCGCACAACAAAATGGTTACGAGATTTTTGCGCCTTATGCAGCAGCTGTCATCATCGCACATTTCACGGGAGAAGCCAGCCAATTTACCCTTAATTTTTGGGCAGCGGTATTTATCCTGTCGCGCATAGGTTTTATTTGGGCTTATGCACAAAACAAAGCCAAATGGCGTTCGCTGCTTTGGAGCGTGGGCATGGTGGCAATTTTGGCATTGTTTATTGCTGCTTTCTAATTTGAAACAGCCATACAGTCGCAGAATTGAAAAGGCACTACGGCGTTGCCAACGCCCTTATGTACCATGTGTACGCGGCAGACATTGTCGCCTTGTATTGCTTTTTCATTGCCAGAACCATACAAAGCGGGTTGCATTTGACAATTCGGACACGAAGTTGGTCTTACAGACAAATGGGGTTAATTCAAGGCAGGTTAGCGTAGCAAACTTGCGAAGCCGAAATACAAGCGAATGCACGCCATTGGCGCATATTTTCAACGCAGAATGGGGCAAATTAAGCACAAAAACAAGCGCGAAACGACTCCGCTTCACTGGTCAATAGCCACTAGGCAGATATGAAATCTGCCCCTACAAACCAAGTTTTGCAAAGATTTTAGGCTGCCTGAAAGTTTAAGGCAGCCTGAATTTATCCCTGTCTATGCACATTTAAAGCTGCAAAACTTTGGGATACAGGCATGATTTCTATGCTGTTTACATTCATATGCGGTGGCGTTTGATATAACCACAAAGCAGTTTGTGCGATGTCTTCGGGCAATAAAGGCTGTGCGTTTTCATACAAAGCAGCGGCACGTTTCTCATCGCCACGAAAACGCACATGGGAAAATTCCGAACCGCCACACAAACCAGGTTCAATATTGCTCACGCGCACACCTGTTCCATGCAAATCAGCACGCAAATTCAAACTAAACTGTCTCACAAAGGCTTTGCTTGCACCATAAACATTGCCACCTGGATAAGGGTAAGTGCCTGCGATTGAACCTAAATTGATGACATAGCCACGACCACGCGCCACCATTTCAGGCAGCAACTGATGCGTTAAATACACTAAACCCAATACATTGGTTTGCAACATAGTTGCCCAATCAGCAAAATCGGCTTCTTGCGCCTTCTCCAGACCCAACGCCAAGCCCGCATTGTTAATCAAACAATCGATTTCACAAAAACTTTCAGGCAAGCTTTTGATGTTGTCCAAAGCTTGCTGAACCGAATGTTGGTCGCCCACATCCATCGTAACAAATTGAAAACGCACGCCCAATTCCTGCTGCAAATTTGCCAGTTTATCACTTCGTCTTGCCGCACCAATCACACAATAGCCTGCCTGAACAAAGGTTCTACACATTGCCGCACCAAAACCAGCCGATGCACCCGTAATCAAAATTGCCATAATTAGCCTTTCTTTACATAAAATCAGGTAAGATACCGCCATTTTGCTGCCTTTCAGGCAGCCTTTTATCATCATAACATCATCAACAGGAAACACACCATGAAATACCCTTTTATTGCCCTCATTTTCAGCGCAAGTTTGGCTGCATGTGGGCAACAATCTCCCAATAACACCGACAATACCGCACCCATTGCAGCATCTAACGGCATGACTTTTGCACATGGCAAAGGAAGCATCTCCGAAGACCGCAGCGCAGCATTCAAATCCTTCATGCCCACTTTTTCCGAAATGCGTAAAATGGCAAATGGCGACACTGCTTTTGAACCCGAAAAATTCAAAGCTGCCGCCGAGCGTTTTACCCAAGAAGCACGCGCACCGTTTGATTCATTCCAAAACGACCCCAACGGCAATGGCGATGCTATGCCTGCAATTTGGTTAAAACCTGTTGAATTTAAATCAGAACAAGACAAATTCTTGGCAGCTGTAGATAAATTGAACACCGCAGCACAAGGTGGTAAATTAGACGACATTAAAGTGGCATTCGGCGAGGCAGCAAACAGTTGCCAATCGTGCCACGACAGTTACCGTAAACCCAAATAAGCACCATTGTGATGCACTCACCCCGATAATAGACTGAAATTTTTGCCAACCCCATTTTCAAAGGCGCATAAGGGCGGATTTCCTATCCGCCCTTTTTCTCATTTGCAGATAAAAACGGTATAGTTGCAGAAGTGAAAAATGCAGTACAAGGCGACAACGTACTGCTTTTTCACTTCTGCAACTATACTTAACGATTTTTATCTGAAACGACCATACAGTCCCCAATAGAACAAATATGAAATTTGTCCCGTGAACCGAGTTTAGCAAAGATTTCAGGCTGCCTATCGGGTTGAACACATTCAGACACAGTCTCGCGCAGCAATGGACTTTATGCCACGCCACCTACCGCCCAATGTGGACGCTGTAAACGCAGGCACAAGTAACGCCACAAAACCATGTGGTTGCCTGAAAGTTTTGCTGATTGGATACGCAGACATTCTGTTTTGCTGCGTTCGTCCCAATTTTGTGCATTAGCAAGTGCAGCATCAAGTTGTTGCAAGCTAACCATTTCAGGCTGGCTTAAAATCTGCCACGCACTTTCTTTGTCTATTGGCTGGCTTTCAGGCAGCGTTAAATCAAGATAAGCTGCCATAACACGCCACAATAAAGCCGCATGATGGTCTTTGATTTGCATGAACCATGTTTGACAGAGATTTTGCCAATCACTTTGTGGCTGCATCACGAAAGCAGGCAATAAGGCTTCCAAAGCATAAAGGGCTTGTTTGGGCGGACTTTGGCGCAAACGTATGGCTTTATCTGAACCAGATGCTGCCTGAAAATCGGCTTCAATTTGCAACAATATGCTTAATCCAATGTTGGCAGCTTCATGGTCATATTGTGTGTTTTCCCATGTTTTGGGTAAGGGTGCAATAAGGGCTGCTGGGGAACGGTATTGCTTGATTTTGTTTTCAATTTGGGTTTGATGCTGACGATAACTTTGTTCATCTCTGCTGTTTTGCACAATTACATCGGTAAACGCTGCCTGAAAAACAGCGTGATACCGATATTTTCCTTGTTGATAAACCAAAACACTCTCCCATTCTGCAATGTCATCAGCCAATCGTTTGGCTTCTTGAGCATCTAAATTGGCAATCCGTTCAATCAATGGTGGATGAGTTGCAATTAAACGGGTATTCAGGCTGCCTGAAAGGTCGCCAAATAACATATGAGCAAATTCTGTCGCATAATGTGCATGCAGTAAATGGCTGTTTTCTTGTGCTATTTTACATAAAACATTGATAAGTGGTTGACTTTGTCGCGTGTATTGCACTGCCGCCATATCCGCCAATAATTCGCGCTTACGCGAAACAGCTGCCTGAATCCAAGTTGCCCCTATACTGCCTACCGAACCCACTAATAAAAGTACCATACCGATGATTTGAAAAGGCAAAAGAGGCAATATAACCGATACTGCATTATCAAATAAATGATTATCCACATTCTTGTTGCGACGATATTCGTCTGCTTTTTCGTCATATCCAAATAAAAAATAACGCCCCGCAGAAGCCAAGCTGTGCAAACCACATAAATAAGCACTGAGTTTCATGTTCAAATGCATATCACCATGCACAATATGACTGAATTCATGTGCCACCAATGCATGTAATTCATCACGGTTCAAACAAAGCAATGCCCCATTTGTGATACCAATTACTGCATCATTGGTTTTTAAACCAGCAACAAAAGCATTGATGCTGTTATCTTTATCCAGTACATAGACCGTTGGAGCAACAATGCCTGCTGCTAATGCGGTTTCTGCCACCAAATTCATCAAACGGCGTTCCATAAATGTGCTTTCTTTCCACATTAAACGCCGCCCCCCCAACATTTGCGCAACAACTTTGCCACCTTGTTTAAATAATTGATGTAAACGCATGACGCTTAATGTCGTCATCAACAAAAACAGAACACATGCTGTCCAACAAAAAGTAGCAAACCAGATATCACCCAAAGGTTCTGGTCTAATACAAGCAATCAATGTCCCCAGCATCAATGATGCCGATAAAACGGTTAACATGAGACAAAACACATACATAATAAGTAATTTTTGAGTTTGCCATTTCAAATGATTTTTCTTATGAAACAAATCATTACTCCTGTTTTAGTTGTTAAAATTAAGAATAATTAAGGCTTTACCCACTCTCTTTATGTATTCAGGAATACACCAGGGTTGCTGTATCCCTACCTTAATTCTTATTTTAAACGACTGTATAGTGAACCGAATAGAGAATGGAACACGATGCAGAATGCAACTTGTTGCACCAAATTCATGTTTTATAAGGAAAATATGAAATAGGTTGTATCCTACACTTGTCCTATTTTGAAATGAATTAACCATAAATTCAAGTTACAGCACCGTAAATTGACAGACGAATATGGCATAAAGTAGCATTCGACAATGGAAAAAGCATTGAACGTAAACCATACATACCCCAAAAGAACCAATAAAATCAATGGTGAATTATTGCGAAAAGACGTAGAACAATTTCCTGATGAATTTCAAAGAAAGCGAGCAGTTTGTTTTAACTGTTCATAAAGAGACATTGGTGTGGCAACTTAAACAACTGAAAATCACCCAAAAAAGATACTTAAACACCCCAAAGATCAACTCATAAGTGTCATTATATTCAATAACTTATGTTTTATTGAGTCATACGATTTTGTGGTTGCCACCATACTGGCCTGATTAAATTTACTTGAGCATACTTGGGCTTGGATTAAGTATTTGTACCAAGACTGGTTATTTGGGATTGCATTCATTCTTCTTTGTTTTTTAATTTCTTTAAAGACAACGTTGTTTGCCATTTCGTGAGTCATATTTTTGAACTG
>NZ_JAUNEC010000019.1 GCF_030525755.1 Alysiella sp. | reverse complement strand
ATTGCGATAGTGGGTCGCCCCAATGTGGGCAAATCCACGCTGATGAACCATTTAATCGGGCAAAAAATCAGCATTACCAGCAAAAAAGCCCAAACCACACGCCACAAAGTAACAGGCATTTACACCGATGACACCGCCCAATTCGTGTTTGTGGACACACCTGGTTTCCAAACCGACCACCGCAACGCCTTGAACGACCGCCTGAATTTGAACGTAACCGAAGCCATGAGCGGCGTGGACGTGATTGCATTCGTGATTGAAGCCATGCGTTTTACCGAAGCCGACCGCACCGTGTTGAAACAATTACCCAAAAACACGCCAGTCGTGTTGGTTGTGAACAAAATTGACAAAGACAAAGCCAAAGACAAATTCGCGCTCAACCAATTTATTGATGAAGTGAAACAAGAATTTGATTTCATTACCAGCGAAGTGGTCAGTGCGAAACACGGTTTACGCATTGCCAATTTGCTTGCCACGCTCAAACCCATGCTGCCTGAAAGCATTCCCCTTTACCCCGAAGACATGGTTACCGACAAATCCAGCCGTTTTTTGGCGATGGAAATTGTGCGCGAAAAGCTGTTTCGCTACTTGGGCGAAGAATTGCCCTACGCCATGAACGTGGAAGTGGAACAATTCAAACAAGAAAACGGCATGAACCACATCTACATCGCCGTGCTGGTGGACAAAGAAAACCAAAAACCCATCGTCATCGGCAAAGGTGGCGAAAAGCTGAAAAAAATCTCCACCGAAGCGCGTTTGGACATGGAAAAATTGTTTGATTGCAAAGTGTATTTAAAAGTGTGGGTGAAAGTGAAATCGGGCTGGGCAGACGACATTCGTTTCTTGAACGAATTGGGGCTGTAATTGATTTTTCAGGCAGCCTTAAAATACACGACTAAAATTCAAATGCTGCCTGAAAAATAAAAATTACCGTCATTCCCGCCTGCAACATTTGAAAGTGAACTGGAAATGAAAAAAGACACACACCAACAAGAGCTTGACCGTGTACAAACACTATACCGCGAGTGGACAAAACTGCTGCCTGAATTGGAAGCCGATATCTATCGTTGGCAGAAAGCCATTGATTTAATACAACAAATTGAAGATTTTTACACAAATGGTCATTACCGAACATTGTATGAAGCCCAAGAAAAAGGCATACAACTGAATACCCATACCGAAGGCGAATACAGTATATTGAGCGAAGATGCAATTTGGAATGCCTTGCATGATTTTCGCCAACTTACACTACAACGACTCAAAAGCGCAGTCAGTGCATTGGAACATGAGTACAACTCATAAACAAACGAAGGCAGATAAACCATATCTGCCTTCTTCAATACGTATTTTTATTGCTCAATTTTATGTCATCTATCCACACAACAGACCTTACAAAATTAGCATAACAGCTATCATCAAAAAATGATTGTTGTCGCAAGTAATTCTGATACAAACTGCCTAAAAATCTAATCCACATCAAAATTCATAAGGAATATTGACCATGAAAACCCAAGTTTTGATTATTGGCGCAGGTCCATCAGGCTTATTATTGGGGCAACTGCTGTACCAAAACGGCATTGACAATGTGATTTTAGAACGCAAAACAGGTGAATACGTTTTAAGCCGCATTCGTGCTGGCGTTTTAGAAAGCATTACCGTAGAGGGCTTGGAACGCGCAGGTGCAGCCGAACGTTTACACAAAGAAGGTCTGGTGCATCATGGTATTGAATTGGTTTTTGATAAAGAACGAAAACGCATTGATTTTGAAAAAGAAATTGGTCGTTCAGTTGTGGTTTACGGTCAAACCGAAGTTACGCGTGATTTAATGGCAGTACGTACTCAAACAGGTGGGCAAACCATTTACGAAGCCGATAATGTGCAACTTTTCGGCATAGATAGCGATGCTCCTTATGCCACTTATGAAAAAGAAGGTCAAACCCACCGAATTGAATGTGATTTCATTGCGGGCTGTGATGGTTTTCACGGTGTATCACGCCAGAGTATACCAGCTGATGTATTAAAAACCTTTGAACGCGTTTACCCCTTTGGTTGGCTAGGCTTGCTGTCAGATACGCCACCCGTATCCGATGAACTCATTTACATCAAACACCCAAACGGTTTTGCCCTGTGTAGCCAACGTTCCGAAACACGAAGCCGCTACTATTTGCAAGTACCACTCACAGACAAAGTAGAAGATTGGAGCGATGAACGCTTTTGGGCTGAATTGAAAAACCGTCTCTATCCCGAAGCCGCAGAACGTTTGGTAACAGGTACAAGTTTAGAAAAAAGCATCGCGCCTTTACGCAGTTTTGTTAGCGAACCCATGCGTTATCACAAACTGTTTTTGGCAGGCGATGCTGCCCACATTGTCCCACCCACAGGCGCAAAAGGCTTGAACTTGGCAGCAGGTGATGTTCAATGTTTAGCAGATGCCTTTGCCGATTACTACAGCAATAACAGCAGCACAGGCATAGACAACTATTCCGAACGCTGCCTGAAACGCGTTTGGGCGGCAGAACGCTTTTCTTGGTACATGACCAAATTGCTGCACACATTCCCCGATAATGATGCTTTTGATGAACAAATTCAACGTGCTGAATTCAATCAATTATTCATGACCGAACACGGTGCAAAAGTCTTGGCAGAAAACTATGTGGGTTTACCCTACTGAGTGAACGTTCTCACATATAGTTGTAGAAGGGAAAAGTACGACCTCATTTATGTAGGAATGTACACAGCTCTCGTTGTCGACTTGACTTGTATTGCATTTTCACTTCTGCGACCATATGGGTTTCCTTATTCTTATTTTAAATGACGATACAAACACACAAAAACACACCGCCATTTCATGATGACGGTGTGTTTGATTTTGTTTCAGGCAGCCTATTTATTGTTTGCTGACATCTTTACCAAAAAATTCTTCGCCCAATTTGGTCAGTGTCCCATCAGCTTGCAATGCTTTAACGGCTTCACTGATTTTGGCAATCGCCTCATCATTGCCTTTATTGGCAATTAAACCTGCGCCTTTTTTCTCTTCCGCACCTGCTGTCCAAACAATTTTTAAGCCCGAATCAGGATTTTTCTTCAAATAATCCAAGAATGACAAAGCATCATTCAGAGTAGCATCAGCCCGTTTTTGTTGCACCAAAGTTAAGGCTTGTGCCATACCATCTACTGGCACAATTTCGGCTTCGGCTTTAACCGCCATTTCACCATAATTACTGCTTAATGTTTGTGCGGCTTTCAAACCTTTAATGTCTGCCACCGTTTTGATGCGGGTTTCATCAGCACGTGCCATCAATGCAGGTCCACTCCAACTGTACGGCTCCGATTTATCAAAAGTCGCTTGTCGTTCAGGCGATGTGAGTGCCACTTGATTGGCAACCAAATCAAAGCGTCCTGCTTTTAAACCCGTCAACATCGCCTCCCATTGGGTTTCTTTAAACTCCACTTGTACACCCAATTTAGCAGCAACCGCACGGGTTACTTCCACATCATAGCCTGTGAGCTTGCCATCTTTATCGCGATAAGTAAACGGTGCATAAGTGCCTTCTGTACCAACGGTAATCGTACCTTTATTGTTGATGCGTTCAATCAGGCTGCCTGAAACAGTCGCCTCCGTTAGCGCTGGTGCAGAAGTGGTATTTTGGTCTGCCACACTTGCCGCAGCAACAGAAGCGGCTGATGAGCCTGCGGTCTCTTTTGCAGCAGGTGCTTGATTATTGCACGCTGCCAAAATCAAAATTGTTGTGGTACTTAATGCGATTTTTTTCAACATGATTTTTCTTCCTGTGTATGTGAGTATGTTTATGAAAGACCAAGATTGTAGCTGTATTTCCAATCATACGCCAAGTCAAAATCATGATTTTTTAAGTTAACCACGCATAATATGGCATCAAGTCATTTACCAATTTGGCTTAAATTAAAGCTATAATGCGTTTTTTTATGAATCATTTTGTTATGAAGGAAAATATGATGAGTATTCAAGAGCAAATCAAAGAAGTTGTTACCAGTCACCGTGTAGTCTTGTTTATGAAAGGCAGTCGCCAATTCCCGCAATGTGGCTTCTCTTCGCGTGCCGTACAAATTTTAAACGCCGTTGGCTGCGAAGATTATGTTACGGTTAATGTTTTGGAAAACGATGAAGTGCGTCAAGGCATTAAAGTTTATTCCGATTGGCCCACCATTCCACAACTTTATGTAAACGGTGAATTTGTAGGCGGTTCAGACATCATGATGGAAATGTTTGAAGCAGGCGAACTGCAAGAACTGTTAAAACCCTAAAAACCTGTATTGAAGCTGTCTGAATACGCTGTTTTCAGACAGCTTCAATACACATTCAACTCACAAGGGCAAATAAACATCAAATCGCGTGGATTTTCCCACATATTGATAAGCAGGTTTTTCATCACACAAACATCTACCCAAACGCGGACGTTTAACCACAACCCGTTTTTTCGCTATTTCCCTTGCTGCCTGAAACAATGCAGCATCATTTGTGTTTTCAGGCAGCCCCAATAACTCATGAAAATACGCCATTTCTTTTTTGACTGCTGCCGATTTCTGTTTATCGGGATACATGGGGTCAAGATAAACCACATCAGGACGGCAATCGGGCTTTTGTAAGCAATATTGGTGCATTTTTTCAACGGCATTGCCATAATGCAGATTGATTTGTGTCATAATTTCAGCCGTTTCTCGATGAGATAAGGCACGCATGATGCCATCGTATAACAAGGCAAAAACCCGTTCATCTTGTTCAAAAACATCAACTTTCAAACCTAACGATGCCAACACAAAAGCATCGCGTCCCAGACCGCCTGTTGCATCCCAAACAATGGGCTGACTGCTGTGATTAACGGCTTTGCCAATCAATTCACCACCGCCTTTTGTACGACGATATTCAGCTGCACCGCCAACAAAATCCACTTGAACCTTCCCTTTTTTGCCCACCTTACACAAAGACACACCGTGTTCATCACAAAAAAGATAAACACCACTTTCAGGCAATCTGTTGTTAATATGAACTTCAAATGGCAAATCATTCAGGTATTCAGGCAAGATGTGATGGGCATAAATGGACAACATATTTTCAGGCAGTCTCAATTCAAATACAGTCTTTTACAATAAAATCATACAGTGTTACCAACGTCCTGATGCACTTGGTGTACATAATGAACGCTGTCGTCTTGTAACTTCTCAACCGTGTCAGCTATATTTTAAGGTGATTTTGAGATAAGAGAATTGAAAATACCATGAAAATAAATAACCTGTATAGAATTAGTGCTTACACACCATTTTCAGGCAGCCTCAAATCCATAATTACTGTGGTAAACGATGGGTACAAATACCCGCCCTACAACACAGTTTTATTGAAAACAAACAATTCATGTTCTTATCCCGAGTTCACATTATTTTAATTGGAAACGACCATAAAACACACAACACGCATTACAACAACTTTCTTTAGTATATTGGTCTTTAAGTAACATTCTTTTCGGTCGCAATCGCCAATGCCTGATAACAAGCAGGCAATAATTCGTGCATCATCAGCAGTTGTTGCCATAAAGTGGGATTTTGCGGGTCATCATTGGACGATGATGACACAATTTCACGCATTTGATTGAGTTGTTGCTGCAAATCCAAATGGGCTGCCTGAAAATCGGTTTCATTGAGCTGACTCATGACTTGCAGCAACGCCGCGATACCTTGTGCCGCAGCAAAAAAAGACATGAGAAAATCATCATCGCTGGCGTGCATTTTATCGCGGTATGCACCCAATGCTGCAATATAACTGATTAATGAATAATTGATTTTTAAAATCAAAAATCCTTCTTGTACACGCTTACCGTGTTTTTCTGCTTCGCTGGACATGTCGGATAATACACTAGATAAAGCCGCCGCTTTGTCATGACTGTTACGCCTTGCAATGCGGTAATCCAAATCATCTCTCAACCCCTCTTGCAATTCGTCCAATACGGCTTTCAGGTAACCACCATTGCTTTCTACGGCTTCGCGTGCGGCTTTATCCAGCGAAACGTACCGCCAATCTGGCCATAAAAAATAAGCTGCAGCCCCTGCTACTGCTGCACCAATAAGCGTATCCATCATTCGCGGCATGAAAAAAGCAGTAACGTCATACCCCATAATAGAAAAACCCATAATGGCTTGAATGGTGATAAAAAAAGTGGAAAAACTGTGTTTACTGGTGCGAAACAGAAAAAATAACGTTGTGCTGATTGCAGCAATACCCAATTTTTGTGCCAAAGTCAGCGCGAAAACAGGTAAAACGGAACCAACCAATACGCCACAAAATGTACCAATGATGCGCTGTATCAGGCGTTTTTGTGTGGCAGAATAGTTAGGCTGACAGACAAAAATGGCGGTTAAAAGTGTCCAAAATCCCAAATGCACATCAGTTTGTTGTAAATGCAACACGCTGACGGTTTGAACCAATAAACAGCACACCAATGCGACCAATCCCATGCGTACAGCATGGCGAAATACCGCTGATTGTAAAGTAGCGTGTTTTTTCAGACTGCGCCATGCGTTTTTCAAACCACTTACCTCTGGGGCTTGAATGCGTGTTTTATTGCTATTATGCTCCCAATCTTCGGTATACGGATTACCTAAATGGGCAAATTGACGACTGACATGGGTAATGTTATCCAACAATCTTTGAATGCGATAAGGAGCAATACCTTCCGTGTCGTTTTGGTGTTGTGCTGCATAACGTTGTAAAGATTGTTCTGCTCCTTGCGTGGCACGCGACAAAATGTCATCTGCAACATAATCGCTGTGGTCACGCAAACTGTGGGCAAAACGGCGCGCTGCCGCTGCCTGCAAGCGCAACAAACGGCGAATGCGAAAGATTAAATCAGTATAACGCATTTGTTCGGCAAATGCTTTGTAATGCACATGACTGGAACTGATGCGTTCGTGTATGTCTTGGGCAATAAAGTAAAAACGCAACATGCGTGTGGTACGTGGATGGCGGTGCTGACCACGCATACGGTAAAACAGCGCAGCACGACATTGATTGAATGCAGCAATCACTTGGTTGTTGCTCATGGCAAAACGCAAATGCTGTTGTTCCAAAAAATCGGCTTCATCGGGGTCAAACAGTTCGGCTTTGGCATCAAAATAACGTGCCAAACTGTCATAGGCAGTTGCCATTTTTTCTTGTACTGGACGATGTGGAAATGCAATGTGGGTCAATAAAGCCGCAATGCTGTATAACAAAGTACCCAGCAAAATCAATGCAGAATTAAGATATAAAGGTGCTTTGGCATCATATGACAACGTGGTATAAACCGATACCACCAATGTGCCAAATGCAATAGTTCGGTAACGATTACCTGCTGCACCCAAAAAAGTGAAAATGAACGCTAAAGTAATGTAAGTGAGCGTCAGTTGAATAGGATGGTTATTGGCAATTTGTACTGCCAACGATGCAATAGCAAAAGCCATTAAAGTAAAAAACAGATTTTTGAGTTTGCCTGTTAGACCATTGTCTAAATCCACCAAACCACCTGCAATAATACCCAAAATCAAGGGCGAAAAATAAGCCTGCCAACTGTACACATACACGGCTGAACACACGATGAAACAACTGAACAATACAGGTAATGTATTAATGAGTTTGGTGTTTATGGCAGGTTTTTTCATGTTTAAAATCACAGGTTTTCAGGCAGCTTAAATTTAGGAATACATCAGGCTGCCTGAAAACAAAAATGCAGTTATTTTATGGCAGACACCAATCTAAACAGCACCATTCATTTTCAGGCAGCATATTTCACAATACCACCGAAGGATATGCGCCAATAACTTTGACAAACACGCTGCGTTCACGCAAATCATTTAAGGCTGCCTGAACGTGTGCTTCATCGGCATGACCTTCAATATCAATGAAAAACAAGTATTCCCACAAACCCGTTTTACTGGGACGACTTTCAAATTTACTCATGGAAATGCCCGCTTGGGTAAACGGCTCAATCAAGCGATTAAGTGTGCCTGCTTTATTCGGCGCACCCACAATCAATGACGTTTTATCCTTGCCACTGGCTGTGGTCTCCTGATGCCCCAATACCAAAAAACGCGTGGTGTTATTGGGTTCATCTTCAATGTTTTCCGCCAATTTACACAAACCATAAATTTCAGCAGCCGTTTGCCCTGCAATCGCCAAAGCATTGGCGTGTTCTTTTGCCAATCGTGCTGCCTCGCCATTGCTGGATACTGCCACACGACGCACACTATCAGGCAGATTTTTACGCAACCAATGTTGGCATTGCGCCAACGCCTGTGCATGGGCATATACCACATCTGCCGCTTGCACATCGGCACTTTGACGCAATAAATGATGATGTATCCGCAATTCCACTTCGCCACAAGCACGCAAAGGCGTGGACACCAGCAAATCCAAAGTGCGTCCTACTGACCCTTCGGTAGAATTTTCAATTGGCACAACCACATAATCTGCCTGACGTGCTTCTACCATACGCATACTTTCATCTATGGTTGCACACGCCACCGTGTAGGCAGCGTGACCAAAATGTTTTTTGGCTGCTTGTTGCGTGAATGTGCCTTCGGGTCCTAAATAAGTGATGGTTAAAGGACGCTCCACCGCCAAACATTCACTCATGATTTCACGAAATAAACGTGCCACACTTTCATTGGGCAACGGACCTTGATTTAAGCCTTGAATGCGATGCAAAACCTGTGCTTCACGCTCGGGGCGGTAAACCACGCCTGTACCTTTCAGTTCGCCAATCGCACGCGCATGATTAGCACGTTGATTCAACAAAGTTAAAATTTCTTGGTCAATTTGGTCAATCGCATTGCGATGTGGCAACAGTTTGGCTTCGTCTGACATAATGTTTCCTGACGTAAAATGTGAAATTTAAAATGGTTTTCAGGCTACCTGAAAACCAAATAAGTCCAATACAAATGGGTTAAGTCATGATTCCTCTTTAACACGCACCATCATCAAAGTATGTAAACGGCGTTTGTCGGCACGAGCAACAGTAAACTGCCAATCACCCAAAATCACTTTTTCACCACGCACAGGCAAATGCCCCAATTCTTGAATAACCAAACCACCAATCGTGTCCACTTCTTCATTGGAAAAATGTGTGCCCAAATGGGCATTGATGGCTTCAATCTCGGTAACAGCATTGATGCGCCAACGTTCAGCCGAAACCGCAAAAATATTGTCTGCGCTATCGTCTTCATCAAATTCATCTTCAATTTTGCCCACAATTTGCTCAATTAAATCTTCAAATGTAACCAAACCCGAAATACCACCATATTCGTCCACCACAATCGCCATGTGATTGCGCTGACTTTGAAACTCTTTAAGCAAAACATTCAAAGGTTTACTTTCTGGTACAAAAACGGCAGGACGCAAAATATGTTCCAATTTAAAATGTTCGGGATTGAGTGTGTATTTGAGTAAATCTTTGGCATGGACAATGCCCAATACATGGTCTTTATCATCAGCAATCACAGGAAAACGTGAATGTGCGGTTTCCACCACATAAGCAATAATGCGTTCCATGCTGTCGGTGCTTTTAATCACGTCCATTTGTGCGCGAGTCATCATGGCATCGCGCACAGCAGTATTATTCAGACGCAACACATTTTCCAAACGCTGCAAAGTATCGGTATCAAAAACCTGTTGTTCACACGCTTGTTTAAATAAATCCAACATATCCTGTTGTGTTTCTGGCGTTTGGCTGCCTGAAACACGCTTCAACAGACGCTCTAAAAAATTAGGGGTTTCGTTCATGATTATTTTGAATGAATTTAAGAATAGCCGATTTTCAGGCAGCATCAGGCTGCCTGAAAATCCACATCACAAATCTTGCAATCTTTCTATACTGGGTGCAAAGTAATAGGCTCCTGAAACCGCGCGACTTAAACGTTCCAAAATCAAATCGGTTTGCCCATCGGTTTCACCAAACATACTCAGTAACTGTGCCTCAATATTGTGTAAACGCGCACAAAAAGCAATGAACATCAAACCATGCTCACCCGAAACCGTGCCAAAAGGCAAGCTGCGGCGCACAATTTTTAAGCCTACACCATTTTCTTTCAAATTGCTGCGCGACACATGCGAACGCGGATGGCGTTCAGCGCGCGAAAATTCTTCATTGCTTTCTCGACTGCGTCCAATGCTTTCTTCTTGTTGTGTCAGCGAAAAACTGTCCCATTTCTTTAAATCATGCAGGTATTTTTGCAATAAAACATAGCTGCCACCGTTTTCATCTACACCAATACGGGTAATTTTTTCCTCACCTTGTGGATTTTCTGTACCATCAACAAAACCGTCTAAACCACGTTCTTCATGACGGCGAAAACCATGCGTTTCACTCACAACCCGAATACTGTCTCCAAAACCGTCCAATACCGACCACGCCAAAGTGTAGTTGCTGTCGTGATTGAAAGATTGAATGTGAATCAATAAGTCGTGTTGTGTGGCAGGTGCCAAACCATTGCCCAATGCACGGAAATTTTTGATTTCACTGCCTTCATGACTGTGATTTAAACTTTGCCAAAAATCCGCACCAAAGGCAATCGTCATACCAATTTGGTCTTCAGAATAACGCTGCTGAATGTTCGCCAATGCCGTCAATGCATTATTGCAGGCTGCCTGAATGTGTTCACGGCACACAATATCAGCCTCAATAAAAATACCCGCCGTAGCGTGGTCTGGAATAATGGAAGATTGTGGTGTGGGCATGGTTTTGTTCTTTCTTTAAAATCTAAATTAGCAAAATTATGGATAAATAATGAACTTTCAGGCAGCCTGAAAATTTTTTTAAATAAAGGGATTTAGCAATTTCGCACCTGTTTTGGCGAAATCCCGCATATTGCGCGTTACCGCAATCAAATCGTGTGCCAAAACGGTAGCGACAATCAGCAAATCAAAGCCACTTTGTGGATTGGAAAGGTGTAAATGCGAACAACGCAAGGCGATTTCGGTATCTATCGGCAAAATGCGTACGAAAATTGCGCCACACTTCATCATTTTCAACTGGAATATCAAAATGTTGTGTGATTTATTCTTCGGGATAATACACTTTGCTGATTAACATGGTTTTTTCTCCGATTGTGTAGGGTACAAATTATCGCCCCATTTTTGTCGTTGATTTAGTGCAACAAGTTGCACCCTATATATTTATTGGGTCAAAACGTCCAAAGCTTCCTGATATTTTTCAACGGTTTTTGCCAATACTTCGGCTGGTATGGCAGGAGCGGGTGGCTGCTTGTTCCAGCCCGATTGTTCCAGCCAATCGCGCACAAATTGTTTGTCAAAAGATGGCGGATTTTTGCCGACTTCATAAGTTGCCACCGCCCAAAAACGGCTGGAATCGGGAGTCAAAACTTCGTCCATCAATGTCAACACACCGTTTTCATCCAAGCCAAATTCAAATTTGGTGTCGGCAATGATGATGCCACGAGACAAGGCGTATTCGGCGGCTTCGGTGTAGAGCTGAATGGCTTTGGTGCGGACTGCTTCTGCCAAATCTTTACCAATGATTTCAGTCGCTTGCTCAAAAGTGATGTTTTCATCGTGATCGCCCACTTCGGCTTTTGTAGACGGTGTAAAAATCACTTCGGGTAATTTTTCCGCTTCACGCAAATTTTCGGGCAAGGGAATGCCGCAAACTGTACCCGATTTTTGGTATTCTTTCCAGCCGCTTCCGCTCAAATAGCCGCGCACAACCGCCTCAATTTTCACGGGTTTCAAGCGCTTGGCGACAACAGCGCGTTTGGCAATCGCGGTGGCTTCGTGTTCAGGCAGCACGTCAAATACTGTTTGCCCTGTAAAATGATTGGGCATGATGTGTTGCAGTTTTTCAAACCAAAAATTGGAAATCTGCGTCAAAATTTCACCTTTTCCAACAATGGGTTCATCCAAAATTACGTCAAAAGCTGACAAGCGGTCGCTGGCAACAATCAACATGGTGTGCTCGTCAATTTCGTACAAATCGCGTACTTTGCCCGAATAAATTTTTTTAGGACTGATGCGGGAAATACTCATGATTGTTCCTTAATTCAATCATTAATAAATTAAAATCGGCGTATTGTAGCGTGAAACAGGGTTTCAGGCAGCCTAAATTTAAAGGCTGCCTGAAAAAAGCAAATGTTTTTCAGGCAGCTTAAAATATAGTCGTAGAAGTGAACATACAATAATACAAGGTAACAACGAGAACCGTGTACACCGATGAATGCCGTAGTGCTTTTTCAATTCTGCAACTATACATGAGTAATCACGATAATGATGCTGTTGATTCTGACTTAATTTCAAACACTTGACGTAAATAAGCCAAAAATGTGTCGTTGTCGGTCATGGTTTTACCAGGACTATCGGAAATTTTGGCGACAGATTGTCCATTGCACTCCACAAGTTTGAGAACGATATTGAGCGGAATGTGTCCCATGTCATTGGTGAAATTTGTGCCTATACCAAAACTGGTTTGGAAGCGGTCTTTGAAATATTGGTGCAAATCCCATGCTTTTTCCAAATTCAAACCATCTGAAAAAGTCAGCATTTTGGTTTGGCTGTTGATTTTGAGTTTGCGATAGTGGGCATAGGCTTTATCACCCCAAACATAAGGGTCACCACTGTCGTGGCGTAAGCCGTCAAATAACTTGGCAAAATAAAGGTCAAAATCACGCAAAAATGCGTCCATACCGACCACATCGGTCAGGGCAACACCCAAATCGCCACGATATTCGCGCACCCACGCTTCCAAAGCGGCTTTTTGGAAGTCGCGCAATCGCACATTTAAGGCTTGAAAGGCTTGTAAAAATTCATGTGCCATTGTACCGATTGGGGTTAAACCGAGTTTTTTGGCAAGATAAACATTGCTTGTGCCACGAAATACGTTGGGGGCAGCTTGTGCCAAACAGCGTACAACGTGTTCTTGCCAAGCCAATGTATAGCGGCGGCGTGTACCAAAATCAGAAATCAGAAATGGGGGGTCTTGGGGATTTTGAATTTGAGCATAATGTTGTAATAAAGTGATTTTCTGCTGTAAACGGCGTTCGCCTTCATTCAAAACTTCGGCATTTTCCAAGCGGCGGAAATAGATCTCATTGACCATCGCCAAAATGTAAATCTCAAAAAACATCGCTTGTATCATCGGACCTTCAATGCGGATTGCCAAACGCCCTGCCTCATCTATGCCCACTTGCACAAAACGGCGTTTGAGCTGAAACAATTCCAAATAATCAACAAAATCGCTTTTAATGAAACGCAAACCACGCAAATACGCCAATTCATCAGGACGAAAACGCAGTTCACACAATGCGTCCAATTCGGCTTGTAGTTCATCTTTAATGTGCGTCAATGGATAAACGGTTTGTTCGTTGTTGCGACAACGAAATTCATAAACACCGTGTGTTTGTGGGAATTGGTGCAACACCACTTGCAACATGGTGAACTTGTATAAATCGGTATCCAACAGCGATTGAATAATGGGCATGATGCTTCCGTATCGGTCTGATTTGGGAAATCATTATCATACACCAAAACCAAAGGCTGCCTGAAACTTTCAGGCAGCCTGTTTGAGATATTATTGTGTGATTAATTTTGCCAATCAATCGCTTTGAAACCATGTTGCATCAAATAAGCATTGGCTTGTGAAAAATGTTTGCAACCGAAAAAACCACGATACGCGGACAAAGGTGAAGGGTGTGGTGCAGTCAAAACCAAGTGGCGATAACGGTCTATGCTTGCCCCTTTTTTCTGTGCATGACTGCCCCAAAGCATGAAAACCAGATTTTCACGATGGGCATTTAATTGGGTAATCACGCGGTCGGTAAACCTTTCCCAGCCATAATCGGCATGAGAATGGGCTTGATGGGCACGTACGGTTAAAACCGTATTCAACAATAACACACCCTGCTCTGCCCATTTGCTTAAATTGCCGTGTGCAGGCTGCCTGAAACCCGTTATGTCCTCTGCCAATTCTTTATAAATATTGATTAATGAGGGTGGTGGCGCAATACCGTGCTGCACCGAAAACGCCAAACCATGCGCTTGTCCGACATTGTGATACGGGTCTTGCCCCAGAATAACTACGCGCACTGCATCAAATTCGGTTAATTTAAAGGCATTAAAAACGGCGTTTGCAGGTGGATAAATCGTTTGTCCTTGTAAACGTTCATCGCGTATGCGTGCCAAAAGTTGTTGGAAATAAGGTGCTTGTTTTTCCATACCTATGGCTTCTTGCCAAGTGCTAATCATGATTGTCCTTTCTTATCTTAAAACCTGTATTCATCATCTTGATGTTGGCTTCCTTAATAGTCGTAGAATTGAAAAAGCAATACAAGACGGTAACGAAATACATAAGGGCTTTGGCAACACCATAGTGTTTTCCAGTTCTACGACTGTATCTGCCCTGTTCTCGATTGCAAGAAGTTTTATTCTATCAATAAATTGCCAAAGGGCAGGTATAAAATCCACCCTATATCTGGTTCAATAATGGGTTTTGCAAAGGTTCTATGCTGCCTTACACAGTATACGACAACCCCTAAACCCCAAACTTGCCCAGTTTTCAAATTGGACACCGCAGCAACTGTATTTTTAACTCTGTTGGGTAAAAATACGCTGCTACGGAAGACTTGGCAAATCTGTATCTTTCAGGCAGCTCAAAAATTTTTGTCATGTATTGGAATGCTGCCTGAAAAACGCTGGGGTTTTCAGACAGCCTATTGGTGTTTCAGCTATAATGGCGTTTTTGTTGATTTTTGCTGTTTCATGTCCCTGCGCCAACATTTTGTTCGCAAAATTGAAAAACACTGGCAACACGTTTATACGCCCAGTGCTACTTTACCTGCACATATTGTGGATTGTCCTGAATGCGCTTGTCGCGTGCATTTGCCCAAATTGCGACAAGGACAAGATGCGGCTTGTCCACGTTGTCATCATCACTTGGTACACATTGAACCCGAAGCCTACGCAACAGTTTTGGCTTGCGCCTTTGCCGCACTAATTTTGATGCTTTTGGTTTACAGCCAGCCTTTTGCCAACATTCAAATGCAAAGTGTTTATTCGCCACTCACTTTACCCGCTATGTTGCATAATTTACTGGCGGATAACTGGGGTTTTCTCGGTTTGGTAATGTTTGCGCTGACATTTGGTAGCCCTGTTTTGTTTTTATGGGTAACGATTTATGTGTACACGGGTTTAGTCTGGCAGCAAAATCGCCCTTTCTTATTGCATGCCATACGTTTGATTACGCGTTTGCGACAATGGATTATGATTGATGTGTTTTTCATCTCCATGTTGGTCGCCTACATCAAAATTCGTTCTGTAGCAGAAATCACTTTGGGTGCCGCTTTTTGGTTAATGCCTTTTTTAATTTTGCTTTTATTGCGTACTGCTGTTGCCATATCGCCCCATTGGCTTTATTACCAAATTCATCGCAGAGGCAAAACGCCCCTGTTTCAGGCAGCCTCTGATACCGTTTGTTGTTCACGTTGCCTGTATTTTCGCCCCCAAAACGAAACATTTTGTGGTGTGTGTGGCTCTGAACTGTTTAACCGCCGCCCACACAGTTTGTATGTGTCGTTCATGTTTCTGTTGGCAGCCATAATTTTGTATTTTCCTGCAAATTTTTTGACCATCATGATTTCCCAAAATCCCATGACTTTGGAAATCAGCACCATTATGAGCGGCATCATTTATATGTGGCACAAAGGCGACCGTTTGATTGCTACGATTATTTTCAGCGCAAGCATTCTGGTACCCACTTTGAAAATCATCTCCATGCTGATTTTGCTGTATTGTGCACGATTTAAGCCTTTTATCTCGGTAGAAAAACTGTCGCTGCAATACCGTTTAACCGAAGCCGTAGGTCGCTGGTCCATGATAGATATTTTCGTCATCATCATTTTGATGAGCACGTTTTACACACCTTTGGCACGCGTAACGCCTGGGCCAGCTGCCATTTATTTTTGTTTGGTGGTAATTTTAACCATGCTTTCGGCACATTTTTTTGATGTACGTTTGCTATGGGACAAACATCATATGTCCCAAACCGAAACACACACCAAACCCATTTCAACAACATAAAATCCACCCTTTTCAGGCTGCCTGAAACCCAATAAATCATGCAAGTGAAAAACATGAACGAAACAAAAAAAGCCCACATACGCCCCAGTAAAACCTTGTTTTCAACTGTGTGGCTGATACCACTCATTGCCACCATAATTGGAACATGGCTGCTAATAGACAATCTGCGTGCACGCGGACCCGAAATTACTTTGCTAATGGACAATGCCGATGGCATTGAAGCCAACAACACCACCATTCGCGTTTTAAATGTGGAAGTGGGACGCGTCAGCAGCATCAAGCTCAATCCCAAAGGTGATGGCGTGGAAATTACTGCTCAACTGAACCGTCAAAGTATGGACTTAATGCGTAAAGACACACAATTTTGGGTAGTCAAACCACGCATAGACCAAAACGGCGTAACAGGATTAAGCACGCTGCTTTCAGGTTCATACATTTCATTTTCACCAGGTCATAGCACAGAAGAAGAACGCGTGTTTCACGTTGCCGAATTACCACCGATTTCCGCATTAGGTCAAAGTGGCATACGACTCACTTTAAAAGGCAAGAACAGCAAAATGCTAGGTGCAGGCAGCCCTGTATTGTTCCAAAGTCATATTGTGGGTACAGTAGAAACCGCAAAATTCAACCCAGACGACCAAAGCGTGCATTACAGCATTTTCATTCACAGTCCAAACGAAAGCCTGATTAACCGCGCCAGCCGTTTTTGGTTGGACAGTGGCATAGATGTTCGCATGGACGGTGGTGGCATCAGCCTCAAAACCGCACCTGTTTCTGCTCTGTTATCGGGTGCGATTTCCTTTGATAGTCCACCGTATTCACCCACAGCAAACGAAAAAGTCAGCAATGGTGCAGAATTTACCATTTACAACGACCGTGCCCAAATTGAAAACCAAGCAGACGAACGCACACTGTATTACGTTGCCTTCTTCAACACCTCCATACGCGGTTTAGACGTTGGCGCCCCCGTCATCTACAAAGGCATACGAATTGGTAATGTTGCCGATATTGCTTACTTCCAAGATGGCGACCAACAAAATTTATTCCAAAATGGCTACATACCTGTGCGCTTACGTATAGAACCACACTTAATTGAAGGCGAAAACAGCCAACAACGCCACAGCAAAACCCATTGGCAAAACCTGATTCAGGCAGCATTAAATCAAGGTTTAACCGCCACACTTACCAGCAACAACTTGGTTTTGGGCAGCAAACTGATTGAACTTTCCGATACCACGTCCCAAACACCCACACTCAAACCACACGGTACATACCACGGCGACATCGTGATTGCCACACGCAGTGGTGGTTTAGACGAACTGCAAACCCAATTAAACAAATTACTGGATAAATTCAATGCCCTACCATTAGACAAAACCGTAGGCGAACTCAATGGCAGCCTGAAAGAATTAAAAACCACACTCCAATCCGCCAATAAACTGCTTACAGGCAGCCAAACACAGCAACTGCCCACAGAATTGAACCAAACTTTACAAACTTTGCGTCAAACATTACATGGCATATCGCCACAATCGCCCGTTTACCAAGACGCACAAAACACCCTGCAAAGTTTAGAACGCACTTTGAAAGAAGTTGCCCCCCTTATTCAAACCCTAAAAGAAAAACCCAATTCCCTGATTTTCAATTCAGGCAGTCCCGATCCAACACCGAAAGGAAGCCGATGAAACGCCTTATTTTATGGCTCGCAAGCATACTGATTTTAACCGCTTGCAGCAGCACACGCCCTACCCAATATTACCAACTGCCCGATAGTGCATTCAGGCTGCCTGAAAACAAAGTTCAGCCTATTGCCGTAAAAGTTATATTAGCGGAACCCTTAAAAAACAATGGTTTGGTATATCAAACCGATGTACATACCGTGCATTTCGCCCAAAATCATTTGTGGGCAGCACCTTTGGAACACAGTTTGGCAGCGGTCTTTGCCAATAAATTCAACCGTATTGGCAACCACAGCTTTGCTCCAGCCACACATCATTTAAACACAAATGGCACATTGCTGATTTACCTAGACCGTTTTCAAGGACGACACACAGGCGATACTGAAATCAGCGGCTATGCCATATGGCAAAATCAACACCAGCAAAAACCCATTTCACGCCAATCATTTCACGTCATCACCCCTCAAACAGGTGATGGTTATACTGCGATGATTCAAAGTTTAGATAAAGGTTTAAACCAAGTGGTAACACAACTCATTCCTTAAAATGCGCTCCAATCGCAGAAGTAAAAAAGCAATACAAGAGGCGACCATGAGAGCCGTGTATAAAACAATAGTATAGGACATGGGCAACGCCGTAATGCCTATTCAATTCTGCGACCATAACTTTCAGGCAGCCTATTTTGCTTTTCGCTATAATACTGCCTGAAAAAACACAAAGAGGTCTGCTCCAAATGGCTTTTGCTTCCCTATTTACCCTATTAGACGACATTGCCACAGTATTAGATGATGTTGCCCTGATGACCAAAATGGCAACCAAAAAAACAGCTGGTGTGGTTGGCGATGACTTGGCACTCAATGCCAATCAGGTTACAGGCGTTCAAGCCGACCGTGAATTACCAATTGTATGGGCCGTTGCCAAAGGCTCGTTCATCAATAAAGTGATTTTGATACCTTTGGCTTTACTATTAGCGGTTTATGCACCCAAATGGATTACACCTTTATTGATGATAGGTGGTGCCTATTTGTGTTTTGAAGGCGTGGAAAAACTGTTGCACAAAATCCTACATCGCAATGAGCAGCACAGCACCGAAACCAGTCTTCCCGACCATTTAAACAGCGAAAAAGACAAAATCAAAGGGGCAATCCGCACCGATTTTATTTTGTCAGCTGAAATCATCATCATCGCCTTGGGCGTGGTTCAAAACGCCTCTTTAACCGTACAAATCATTTCACTGTCTGCCATAGGCATAGGCATCACGATTGCGGTTTATGGTCTGGTTGCAATAATTGTAAAAGCCGATGACTTTGGTCTATATTTGCTGCAAGCCGATACATTAAGCAAGCGTTTATTAGGACAAACCCTTATCGCTTTCATGCCTTGGTTTATGCGCGCATTAAGCATTGTGGGTACTTTGGCAATGTTTTTGGTTGGTGGTGGCATTTTCATGCACAACGTCCCTTCCCTACACCACATTCAATGGGGTAGCAGCACAATAGAAATGCTGGCAACATTGGTCATCGGCTTATTGATTGGGGGTTTGGCTTGCGCTGTGATTTTGCCTTTGATGAAATGGTTGGCAAAACAAAAACATTGATTTTCAAGCAGCCTCTTTAATACACGTGAAATCAACAACAGAATGCTAACCTTATTTTAGCCTGAAACCCAATTCCCCCTAAAACCATGAACCTGATTACCCGTTATCTGATTGTCCGCTTAACCGTAATGTCCTGTTACACATTACTGGCACTGCTTGCCTTATACAACTTCATTGATTTTCTCGGTGAAGTTGGCAACATTGGCAAAGGCACTTACACACTCTGGACAGCAATACAATTTACCCTAATGCAATCACCTGCACGCGCCTATCAACTGATGCCTCTGGCGACCTTGATTGGTGGTTTAATTGCACTCAATCAACTGTCCAATAATAATGAGTTAGCCGTCATCAAAACCAGCGGCTTATCCAACCGTAAACTCATCAGTATCATACTGAAATTCAGTCTGATTTTTGCCATTGCCACCGTTTTTTTAGGCGAAGGATTAGCACCTCAATTAAGTCGTCGTGCCGATACCATTAAAACCATTGCCAAAACAGGACACATCGCCGCAGCACACTATGGCGTGTGGTTAAAACAAGACAACAACATCATCAATGTCTCATCCATGCTGCCTGATAATACTTTGGTTGGCATCAAAATTTGGCGTTATGATACTGATTTCAAACTGACCGAAGCCCTATCCGCCCAAACTGCCCAAGTAGAACAAGGCAAATGGCTGATGCACAATGTTCAAAGCAGCACCCTTTCAGGCAACCACATTCACACGCAACAAAGCAAACAACGTGATTGGCACACACACATAAACAACAATTTATTGGAAGTTTTATTGGTTTCGCCTGAACAAATGTCGTTTACGGCACTGACAACCTACATCAGCTATCTCAAAAACAATCAACAAAAAACCCTAATGTATGATGTGGCTTGGTGGAACAAACTGATTTATCCGATTGCCACTATGGTTATGTCGCTGGTTGCGCTGGCATTTACCCCCATTTCAGGCAGGCACACCAATATGGGTTTAAAACTGTTTGGTGGTATTTGTTTGGGTTTGTTGTTTTTCTTCACAGGCAAATTGTTTGGTTTCAGCAGCCAACTTTATGGCTTTCCTACTTTTCTGTCTGCCATATTACCTACTGCTTTATTTGCCTTACTTGCTCTGTATTTGATTCGCAAACAAGAAAAACGCTAATGTCAATCAAATACACAGGCTGCCTGAAAACCAATTACCCATTTTCAGGCAGCCTCATTACTGTACTGCATTTCTATTCCAACTCATCAAATAAGGAAACAAAATGTCTGAACCCAACAACATCATTGTCGGACTTTCTGGCGGCGTGGATTCCAGCGTAACAGCTTACTTATTGAAACAGCAAAATAAAAACGTGCGTGGTGTGTTCATGCAAAACTGGGAAGACGATGACAATGACGAATATTGCAGCATCAAACAAGATTCATTTGATGCCATTGCCGTTGCCGATATTTTGGGCATAGACATTGATATTGTGAACTTTGCCGCACAATACAAAGATAGGGTTTTCTCCTATTTTTTACAAGAATATCAAGCAGGCAGAACACCCAACCCCGATGTATTGTGCAATGCCGAAATCAAATTCAAAGCCTTTTTGGATTACGCAATTGCACAAGGGGCAGAAGCGATTGCCACAGGACATTATGCGCGTAAAGAAATACGCAATGGCGTGCATTACCTTCTCAAAGGTTTGGATAACAACAAAGACCAAAGCTATTTTTTATACCGCTTACAACCACACCAATTGGCAAAAGCCCTGTTCCCATTGGGACATTTGGAAAAACCAGAAGTACGCCGCTTGGCAGCCCAAGCCACTTTACCGACAGCCACCAAAAAAGACAGCACAGGCATTTGCTTCATCGGCGAACGCCCCTTTCGCGCTTTTTTACAACAATACTTACCCACCAACAACGGCAAAATGGTTACGCCAGAAGGCAAAATTGTGGGCGAACATCTGGGTTTAATGTTTTACACTTTGGGACAACGCAAAGGTTTAGGCATAGGCGGTGCAGGTGAGCCATGGTTTGTGGCAGGTAAAGATTTGACAAACAATCAACTAATTGTGGTGCAAGGTCATGAACACCCACTTTTGTTCAGCCACAGCCTAAAAATGCAACAATTAAGCTGGACACTGCCTGAAAAACCTGCTGCTGGGCGTTACACTTGCAAAACCCGTTATCGTATGGCTGATGCCGCATGTGAACTGCATTATTTAAGCAATGATGAAGCAGAGTTGATTTTTGATGAGCCACAATGGGCAGTTACGCCAGGACAATCCGCTGTGTTGTATGACAGCGAAATCTGTTTAGGTGGAGGCATCATTACAGAAACCGACAAACCCATTATCAGACCATAATTATGTTTGTCTAGAATAAAAAAATTGACAGTATCATGAAAATATAATGAATCGTGTAATGTGAGACTTGCGCCCACTATTTTCAGGCAGCCTGAAAGCCCCAACGTGTGGCAATTTCAGACTGCCTGAATTTTTTAAGAACCTGTGTTCATAAGATTGATAGATGGATTTCTATCAATCTTATGAACACAGGTTCTAAAATGAAATTATTTTTTGTGTGTCAAAGCCGCTTTCACAAACGCCTCAAACAAGCGATGTCCATCGCGCGGATTGGACGTGAACTCGGGGTGGAATTGGCAAGCGAAAAACCAAGGGTGGTCGGGAATTTCAATCGTTTCCACCAAACGCTCGCGCCCCACCGACACACCACCGATTTTCAAACCAGCCTGTTCCAGTTGTGGCAGATAATGGTTGTTCACTTCATAGCGGTGGCGATGGCGTTCGCGGATTTGCGTTGCGGCATAAATTTTGGCGGCTAAACTGTTTTCAGTCAGCTCCACCTGTTGTGCGCCCAAGCGCATGGTGCCGCCCAAATCGGCGTTTTCATCGCGTTTTTCCACGCTGCCATCTGCCGTTTGCCATTCGTCAATCAGGGCAACAACAGGGTGTGGCGTTTTCACATCAAATTCGGTGGAATTGGCGTTGCTCAAATTGGCTTTGTTGCGCGCGTATTCAATCAGCGCAATTTGCATACCCAAGCAAATGCCCAAGTATGGCACTTTGTTTTCACGCGCGAATTTGGCTGCCGCAATTTTGCCTTCCACACCGCGCGAACCAAATCCACCTGGGACGAGAATCGCGTCAAAATCTTTCAGGCAGCCTGTACCGTCTTTTTCAATGTTTTCGCTGTCAATGTAAGTAATGTTCACATCGGTTTGCGTGTGAATGCCTGCGTGTTTCAAGGCTTCGGTAAGCGATTTGTACGATTCGGTCAAATCCACATATTTGCCGACCATCGCAATTTTCACGGTGTGTTTGGGATTGTTGATGGCGTGAACGATTTTTTTCCACGCGGTCAAATCGGCTTGTTGCACATTCAGTTGCAATTGTTCGCAAATGATGTTGTCAATGCCTTGATTGTGCAGCATTTCGGGGATTTCATAAATGCTGCCTGCGTCATAACTGCCCACCACGGCGCGTTCGTCCACATTGCAAAATAAGGCGATTTTGCGGCGTTCATCATCAGGCAGCAATCTGTCCATGCGGCAGATGAGGATATCGGGTTGCAAGCCAATGCTCAACATTTCTTTTACGGTGTGTTGCGTGGGTTTGGTTTTGATTTCGCCAGCCGCCGCAATGTATGGCACATAGCTCAAATGCACAAACAGCGTGTTGGCACGACCCAGTTGCGAACGCATTTGGCGAATCGCTTCCAAAAATGGCAAGGATTCAATGTCGCCCACCGTGCCGCCAATTTCCACAATCGCCACGTCTTTGCCCGTTGCGCCATCGTGAATGCGGCGTTTGATTTCATCTGTGATGTGCGGAATGACTTGCACCGTACCACCCAAATAATCGCCACGTCTTTCTTTGGCAATCACGTTTTCGTAAACTTGCCCTGCGGAAAAGCTGTTTTTGCGCGACAAGGTGGCGTTGATGAAACGCTCATAATGCCCCAAATCCAAATCGGTTTCGGCACCGTCATCGGTAACAAACACTTCGCCGTGTTGAAATGGACTCATGGTACCGGGGTCAACATTGATGTAGGGGTCAAGTTTCAGCATGGTTACGTTTAAACCACGCGATTCCAAAATTGCCGCAATAGAAGCGGCGGCAATGCCTTTACCAAGTGATGAGACAACGCCGCCAGTTACGAAAATGAATTTTGTCATGATTGAAAAACCTGTGTTGGAATGCGTGATTTTAACGTAAATGCCACAAAAGAAAAAGTGCCTGAAAATTAAGCTGCCTGAAAACAATAATTTTCTTAATAAGATAATCTATTGTTTAAAAATAAATTTTCAAACAACTCACAATACTTACTGAATATTAAAGGTTTTTAAACCATGATTTCAAAATGTGTTTGCGGTACAATCTGCAACACATTTTTAGAGAGAATACAACCATGTCCTGCGAACATTTGGAGATGCAATACAGCACCTTCTCAAAAAAAGCCAATAATGCCTTGCTTGAACCCATGTTTTTTGGTCAAAGTGTTAATGTGGCACGTTACGACCAACAACGCTATGAAATTTTTGAAAAGCTGATTGAAAAACAGCTTTCATTTTTTTGGCGACCTGAAGAAATTGATGTTTCACGAGACCGTATTGATTACGCAAACCTGCCTGAACATGAAAAACACATTTTCATCAGTAATTTAAAATACCAAACTTTATTGGATTCCATTCAAGGTCGCAGTCCCAATATTGCCCTACTGCCTTTGGTTTCTATTCCTGAATTGGAAACATGGATTGAAACATGGTCATTCTCCGAAACCATACATTCACGCAGCTACACTCACATCATTCGCAATATTGTAAATGACCCCAGCTTGGTATTTGACGACATTGTACAAAATGAGTACATCATCGCACGCGCCGAAGACATTGCCTGTTATTACGACGACCTGATTGAATATACCCAATACTACAATCTTCTGGGTGAGGGACGACATCAAATTGGCAATAAAATTGTCACCATTTCTTTGCGCGAACTAAAGAAAAAACTGTATTTATGTTTAATGTGCGTCAACGTGTTGGAGGCCATTCGTTTTTACGTTTCTTTTGCCTGTTCGTTTGCCTTTGCTGAACGTGAACTAATGGAAGGCAACGCCAAAATCATTAAACTGATTGCGCGTGATGAAGCCTTGCATTTAACCAGCACACAACACATGCTCAACATCATGCGCAGCGGTGCAGACGACCCCGAAATGAAACAAATCGCCGAAGAATTGCACGATGAATGTTTTGCTTTATTCCAAAAAGCCGCTGAACAAGAAAAAGAATGGGCAGCTTATTTGTTTAAAGACGGTAGCATGATTGGTTTAAATAAAGACATTTTAAGCCAATACGTTGAATACATTACCAATCACCGTATGCTTGCAGTTGGACTACCCGCTGCTTTCCCCCACGCCAACCAAAACCCAATTCCTTGGATTAACGCATGGCTATCCAGCGACAATGTACAAGTTGCGCCCCAAGAAGTTGAAATCTCATCTTATTTAATTGGTCAAATTGATGCCGAAGTCAATGCCGATGATTTAGGTGATTTTGAGTTATAATCTGAAAAACACAGGCTGCCTGAAAACCGATTTCACGCTTTCAGGCAGCCTCAATAACTGAATTTCTCATGCCACACATTACCACCGACAGCAAAACCTTTCCTTTACGTGAAAATGAAACACTACTGGAAGCATTGGAACGCACAGGACACGAAATTGAATACCAATGTCGCAGTGGTTATTGCGGTTCATGTCGCGTTAAATTACGTTCAGGCAGCGTCAGCTATGATGAAATGCCTATGGCTTTCTTGATGCCCGATGACATTTTGCCTTGCTGCTGCCGTGTCAAAGAAGACATTGCCATTGCAGTTAAAATGCGTTACACAAAACAAAATACAGAATTGCCCCTATTTAATGACGACCCATAAACACCTTTCAAGCAGCCTACAACACACAAGGTTACATTGCCCGAATACCGTTTTTCACTTACAATCCCCATCTCAATTTTCCATACATCTATCCCATGCAAACCACCCCAGCCAACATACTTTACCGCAGACTTTTTGGCTATTTACGCCGTTATTTTGGCATTTTCAGCATTTCCATTATCTCCATGATTGTCGTGGCGATAACCATGCCCTTATTTGCGCGTTTAATTAAACCTTTGATTGACGAAGGTTTCACAGGGCAAAACATTGAAATGATAACGTGGTTGCCATTGGCGATTGTCGGTTTATTTATCGTACATGGCGTGTTCAATTTTCTCAATGCCTACACCAACAGCTATATTGCAGGACATTTGGTGCAAACCTTACGCCAAGAATTGTTCAACAAACTTTTAAGATTACCCAATGATTATTATCTGCACAACAACAGTGGTCGCATCATCAACCGCATTTTAGGCGATGCCGCACAAATTACCGATGCAGGTTTCAATGTACTCACTGTCTTATTCAAAGATGGCATCAGCGTATTTGCTCTCATGATTTACCTATTCTATTTGGATTGGAAATTAACGCTGATTACTTTGGTAACCTTACCCATAGTTGGCTTATGTGTGCGCTTGGTCAGCAAACGCTTACGCAAACTGTCCAGCGAAAGTCAAAAACTCGGTGGTCATATGCTGCAAACGCTGTCTGAAAGTGTCAATGGCAATCGTGTCATCAAAATTTACGGTGGCGAAGAACGCGAAATCAGCCGTTTTAAACGTTTTTCCGAAGAAGTCCGTCGCAATGGCATCAAACAAACCGCTGCCAGTTCTGCCAGTTCTGCCATTACAGTATTGCTGGTATCCTGCGCCCTGTCTCTCATTTTGTATTTAGCTGCACATCGCGCTCAAAACAGCACATTCAGTGCAGGCGATTTCATGTCATTTTTAACCGCCATGATTATGATGTTTGACCCCATCAAACGCCTAACAGGTGTCATCAATTCCTTGCAGCGCGGTCTAGCAGCAGCTGAAAGTGTTTTTGACTTTCTTGATGAACCAGAAGAACCCGATTGGGGTACGCAAATGCTGCCTGAAAATACAGGCGACATTACTTTTCACAATGTGGTACATCGTTATGAAGACACAGAACGCAACAGCTTAAATGACATCAGCTTTACCGTACCACAAGGCAAAGTTTACGCATTGGTCGGCGCATCAGGCTGTGGTAAAACCACATTGGTTAATCTATTGCCACGTTTTTTCAGCCCCATTTCAGGCAGCATCAGCATCGGTGGCACAGACATTCAACAATACCGCATGGCATCATTGCGTGAACGCATCGCTATTGTCAGCCAAGATGTGGTATTGTTCAATGGCAGCATCGCTGAAAACATCGCCTATGGCGCACAATCCAAAGCCAACGAAGCCGAAATCATCGCTGCCGCACAAGCTGCCAACGCATGGGAGTTCATACAAAAACTGCCTCAAGGCTTAAACACACAAATCGGCGAAAACGGTGCCAAATTATCGGGCGGACAACGCCAACGCATCGCCATCGCCCGGGCCCTATTGAAAAATGCCCCCATTTTGATTTTGGACGAAGCCACCAGCGCATTAGACAATGAGTCAGAAAGACTGGTTCAGGCAGCATTGGAAAACCTGATGCAAAATCGCACCACCATTGTCATTGCCCACAGATTGTCTACCATTGAAAATGCCGACCAAATTGTGGTCATGCATGAAGGTAAAATTGTGGAACAAGGTACACACACAACATTACTTTCAAAACATGGACGTTATGCCGATTTACATAACTTACAATTTAAAGAATAACTCTTTCAGGCAGCCTGCCCCTAATCCCTTTCATTTTTATTAGCAAGGAAAGCCAAATGGCCGCATTCAATACCCAAAAAGTTCTGTCGGTACACCACTGGACCGATGCCTATTTTTCATTTACCTGTACACGCGATGAAAGTTTACGCTTTGAAAACGGTCAATTCGTCATGATTGGTTTAATGGTAGATGGCAAACCCCTGATGCGAGCATACAGCGTTGCCAGTGCCAACTGGGAAGAACATTTGGAATTTTTTAGCATCAAAGTACAAAATGGACCTTTAACCAGCCGTTTACAACACCTAAAAGTAGGCGATAACATTTTAATCAGCAAAAAACCAACTGGTACCTTGATTGCCAGCGATTTAAACGAAGGCGGCAAACACCTTTATTTGCTTTCAACAGGAACAGGTCTCGCACCATTTTTGAGTGTCACCAAAGACCCCGATATTTATGAGCAATTTGAAAAAGTGATTTTGGTTCACGGTGTACGCCATAAAACCGATTTAGCATACTACGACCATTTCACACAAAACTTACCCAATCACGAATTTTTGGGTGAAATGGTGCGCGAAAAATTGATTTACTATCCCGTTGTGTCACGTGAACCTTTTAAACATCAAGGTCGTTTAACTGATTTACTCAAATCAGGAAAAATCTTTGAAGATATTGGTTTACCACCCATCAATCCCAAAGATGACCGTGCCATGCTCTGTGGTAGTATGCCCATGAATGCCGATACATCCGCCATTTTGAATGAATTTGGCTTGGTTGCCTCTCCCAAAACAGGTGTGCGCGGCGATTATTTGATTGAACGCGCATTTGTAGAACAATAATCCATATTAAGGCTGCCTAAAACTTTTCAGGCAGCCACTTATGCAACAAAAAGGCAATATCCATCATGAAACCCATTTACACAGCAATCAAATTCATCATTTTGATTTTCTTCTTGATTTTGGCACTCATCAACACACAACGTGTCCCATTTTCCTATCTTCCCAGCCAACAAGTGGAATGGCCTTTGATTGTGGTCTTATTTTTGGCATTCATCATTGGGGCTGCCTTTGGTATTTTTGCCATGTTTGGTCGTTTGATTCGTTTACGCAACGAAAACAGCCGTTTGCGTAACGAAGTCAATAAATCAGCACGTCTTGGCACACAAGACATCAGTGCACCTATTCAAGCAAACCAACACAACAAAACCCAATCTTAAAATGGAAACCAGTATGGAAAACCTAACCATTTGGTTATTACTCATTCCCATTATTTTGCTGCCTGTCTTTTTCGGTATGGGTTGGTATGCAGCACGCGTGGACATGAAACACGTTTTAAAAAATGCTAAAAGCATACCCACAGGATTTTATGGCAGCTTAGATGCATTAGTAGACAAAAATACCAGTAAAGCAGCACGCAATTTAGCCGAAATCATTGAACAACAAGAAAGTTCTTATGAATTAAGTCTGACTTTGGGGAAACTGTATCGTCAACGTGGCGAAAACGACAAAGCCATCTCTCTACATAAAACATTGCTCAATTTACCCGATACCGTTGGTGAAAAACGCACCAAAATATTATATGAATTGGGTTTAGACTATCAAAGCGCAGGCTTGGTAGACAGAGCCGAACACATTTTTTTAGAACTACAAAATGGTAATTTAGCAAAAGAAGCCAACGAAGTTCTACTCAACATCTATCAACAAGACCGAGATTGGGAAAAAGCCATTGCAACCGCCAAACTATTGGCACACGATGAACAAACCTATCAATTTGAAATCGCACAATTTCATTGTGAAATAGCACAAACTTATCTGTTTCACAACAATTTTGATGCCGCATGCACCTCCATTCAAGCAGCCTTAAATGCCAACCGAAAATGCACCCGTGCCAACATGATTTTGGGCGACATTAAACAAAAACAAGGTAACTTTCAGGCAGCCATTGAAACCTATACCGCCATTGAAAAACAAAACCATGCTTATTTAAGCATGGTAGGAGAAAAATTATACGATGCTTACGATGCATTAGGTCGCAGTAAAGATGGTTTAAATGTACTTATCGGTTACGCCAAAACTTTTGTACAACTGGATTTACACAATGTCATTTACGAAAAATCACTACTTTTATATGGCGAAGAAAAAGCTACTCAAATCATATTGGATATTGTGCGAATCAAACCCGATTTAAATGGTATGTATCGCTTATTGGGCTTACAAATGTCCGATTTACACCCACAATGGAAAGCTGATGCTGATATGATGCGTGGTGTATTGGCACGACAATTACAAAAATCACAAATGTATCGCTGTCGCAACTGCCATTTCAAATCACAAGTATTCTTCTGGCATTGTCCAGCTTGCAATAAATGGGAAACCTTTACCCCAAATAAAATTGAAGTCTAAATCTAATTATACTTTTTCAGGCTGCCTGGAACCCCAAATCAATTTCAGGCAGCCTCAATCTTAATTTCCATTTAAATCATGTTACAAACAGCCCAAATCATTAGCAGCTACGGTCGCCGATACACAATACGCACAGAAAATCAACATATCTATGATGCCACGACACGCAGCAAACGTACTGATTATGCTTGTGGTGATTTTGTTCAAGTACAAATTCTCAACCAAGAACAAGCCGTAATTGAAAAACATCTACCTCGTCAAAGCCTACTTTACCGCCAAGATGCTCATAAATCCAAACTCATTGCAGCCAACGTTAGCCAAC
>NZ_JAUNEC010000076.1 GCF_030525755.1 Alysiella sp. | reverse complement strand
TGGCAATGTTGAGGTGCGTTTGCATATTAAAGTGGTAGAAGAGTTTGATTTGTAAGATTTAAAAAACACCGTTTGGATTGTATTTAAAACAGTCAAGCGGTGTTTTTTATTAGCAAAATCATTTTCAGCCAGTCTTAAAATTTCCCCCAATCCGTTTTAAATGTTCGCCAATTTTATTTGCCATTTCATCAGACGATTGTTTGCGTCCACGCAAAATCCATTCATCAAGACTGCCAAACACCAAGCCCATAATCAGGCTGGTGCGATAGGCTTCCTTATCATCAGAATCAGGCTTTGCTCCACAACGTTCTTTAATATATTACAAAAATAGGTTTGATAAATCATTGGTATACAACAAATCCACCACTTCGGCCATATCGTTAATACTATGAAACATCGCCATAAAAATCTCTTTTGTATTTTTAAAGGGCTGGCGAGCCAAATACACAGGTATCATATGAAGCTGTAAATAGAGCACAATCGCCTGTTCTTTATTTTTAAAATTGCGATAAAACGATGAGCGATTGCTCCCTGCTTTTGGGCAAATTTCATTGATTTTAATCTCAATCAAAGCGTTATTGTTTTAATAATAAAATCAAGGATTGGGCAATATAGTCTTTGATGTGGGTGTTTGGGGCATTTTTCACTTTAAAACAAATGATTGGATAATTTAGGGGTATTTTAACAAAATCAAGCCAATTTTTAAAACTGCAACAAATCCGCCATTTTGTTGCAGTTTGGGCGGCTTTCTCGTCTTTTGGCGACAAATTGGCTTAAATAGCATTTAAATAATTTGCTGTTATTTTTTGATTTTTAGGATCAAATTTGATGAAATTTTTAAAAATACTTTGCTTGTTGGCTTAACGGTAGTCTCTTTAATCGCTTGTTCCGCCGTGAAAGAAAAATGGGAGCGCATGTCCGTGGTCAATATCAGTTGCACCCAAGAAATTCAAGGCTTAATGCCGATTGAAGCCAAATACACGTAAATGAGGCAATTTGCCGTTGCCTCATAAACCATGCTAAGTGGTGAAAATTATTTTAAAGAATACAAAATCTGGTATTCATAAAACATCAATTAAATCAATGGTAGACTGCCTGTTGTGGTGTTCGCAAATGGGACGGGAATGCAGTATTACAAATACAAAGCGGTGTTTGAACATTTGGCAAGTTGGGGCTTTGTTGTGATAGGCAATGATGATAAAGAAAGTTGGAGTGGATTATCATCGAGTCAATCGCTTGCGGTGCCAGATAACTTAAATAGCAATAAAAATTCACTGTTTTAATAAATTGGATACTAAAAACTCAGGCATTAGCGATCATTCACAAGGTGGTGTGGGGGGGCGATTAACGCAGCGACAAAACACGACAATTCACACCAATTTAAAGCGGTTTATACCGCCAGTGCGACCAAATTGGCATTGGCAAACGGCTTAAAATGGGATTATGACATCAGCAAAATCCGTGTGCCGTATTTTGCCATTTCAAGCACAGGCTTGTTTGATGCAGGCAACGGTAAGATCGATAGTGGCGCTCCCTTGTCGTCAATGAAAGAAAATTTTGACGCAATCCAAAACGCTCTAATTAACCATGTTCGCCCTCCGAAAAAATACTGACCATAGCGGAATGCTTTTAAAACCAGATGGCTATATGACGGCTTGGTTTCGTCATACTTTGATGAATGATGAACTGGCAAGTCGTGTCTTTGTGGGGTAAAATCTAGAAATTGCTCAAAATCATCGGCATTGGCAAAATGTGGTAATTAAGCGTTGAGAATGAGTAGAAACACCGTTTTTGTGATGAAAGCGGTGTTTTTACTTTTTGCTGTCCGCTATGACTTTCAGGCTGCCTGAAAAATCTGCGCCATTGCGTCTGCGTCATTGCCAAAGCCTTGCGCTGCGAGTGTGAAATCGTCCAGCGATTTTTTGGCGGATTGGGAAATGCCAGTCGCAACTTGCTCTGCCGTCAAACCCAAATCCTGCAATGCTTGGCGGTTTTTTGCCAAAGGCGATGTATCGGCAATATTGGCATTCAATGCGACCAATTTGTCTTTGGTTTGGGCAAGCTGTTGTTCAAGCTGCTTATTTCGTTCGCGCAAGCTGTTTTCCAACACATTGCCGATGTTTGCCAGTGGCTCGGACAAATCGCCCAAGCGGATTTGTAAACGATTTAAACTGGCTTGCAATGGCGCAAAATCGGCTTCGGTCATGGTGTTTTCCTTTGCTTGGTTAGAAAGAGAGAAATCGGGTTTAAAGTCCGTCCCATCGGACAACACAACTGCATTGGTGTGTGCGTCTGCACCCACCGCCACAAAGCTCACTTCACGCACGCTACAATCGCGTAAAATCACAATCGGTGCGGCAACGGTTACGCCATTGACCACCATCTCGCCCTCGCGCAACTGCTCTTGGCGAGCCGATTGAATGTAGGCAGACAATTCCCACGGATAGCCTTCGTCCGCAGTCGCTGCAACGTGTTTGCCCTGTTCTGTGGACAGCAAAGTGCCGTCAATTTGCAAACCTTGTGGCGACACGCTCAACGCGCCCACGCCCACTTTTTGATTGGGGTCGTGTTCCAGCAAAACGCCTGTTTTGGCGCGATACTGGATATTGGACAAATCCACAATGTAGCGGTCGCCCCATTTCGTGAACACCTGACCCGAATGGGCAATGCCCGTGAATTGGCGGACAAATCCGCTATCAGATGCTTGGTCGTCAAATTTCAAGCTTGCTTCTTGGGCGAGTTTGATGTGCAATACAGTCATGTTTAAAAAACAGTTTTGGGAAAAAGATAGCGCATTGTTGCACACCGATTGCACATAGACGGCAGGCATGACTTCAATTCGTTTTCAGGCAGCCTGAAAGTCCGAGCGGACGGCAAAAATAAAAAACCGCCAAAATCGCGCTAAAAACGCGATAAGCGGTTTGGGTAGGGTTAGGCATGGAAAAGTTTTTGAATGCGCTAAAACGCTTTAAAAAGTGTTTTAATGGCGATTTTTGAAATAGGGAAACAAAATCCCACTTGAATTTGATTGAACCCCTTTAATATAAATACCCACCACCCAGCAAGATAAATGGGACAAAACGGGATAAAACAAAACAAAGTGGGATAAGCAAACTGAAACAGCATTGCACAATGTGAAACAAAAGCGGACAACAAAAAAGTCCGCTTTTTTTGATTTATATGCCACGAGAGAGCGCGTCTTTAACCACATCTAAAATCCGTTTTTCGCCATCGGATTGCAATTGACCAGAGCCGTCAATCGGCAAATAAGGTCGCGCTGGAATGGTAACCGATTTTTTACGCGCAAATCTGCCATCACCAATCGGAATCATTAAATACGGCGCATTCTTGGCAGTAATTTCTCCGCCTAAATGATGAATTGCTGCGTATTTCTTATTTGAACCTATTCGCGCAAAATCGTTGCCCGATTGCGTATTGATACTACCTGCAAGCTGACCATTTAATTGTAGTTTTTTGCCACCACGATGGGTTTCTTTCCATTTGTCTCCACCCCAACTTTCACTCTCAAAATTGTCTTCGGTCATGCTTAATAATTCGGTGGCGACCGCGTTCATCATTGGGCGGCGGTTTTGTACGTTTTGCAAGAGTTGCGACAAACCGCGTTCCAAATCTCTGCTGTCCACGCTGATTTTAATCATGGTGTTAATCCCAGTAATTCGGCTACCCAAGCCAATTCTGCCAAAGTCAAAGCATTGCGGAATTTTTCCTGCGACATCATTTCTTTGACTGCGACACGCGCCAATT
>NZ_JAUNEC010000075.1 GCF_030525755.1 Alysiella sp. | reverse complement strand
GCAAGCCTTTGGCAGGAACAAACCAGCCGTGTAATGTTGTGCCGTCTTTGCTGGTAAACTCAACTGCTTGATAAGCCAGCCCTTCTTGCGTGGGCGAGCCGTAATCCACATTATCGGGATAATAAAAGGCATTTTGGGCGCACGATGGCAATAAAAATGCCGCAGTAAGGCATAGTGCCATGGCGACAATCCATTTTTTCATGGTTGTTCCTTTTGGGTTGTCTGAAAAACGGCAAAATCGGTTGATATTTTTGTGGTTCGGGTTTGAGTGGCGTGGGATTGAGTGTCAAAGATTGTGCCATTTGATTGACTTCTCATACGCGCACAATTTTTTGCGTCTGTCTGCTTTCAGGTACATGATTAACAGCAAATCATAACCACCATCACGCGATAAAATGCTGATAATCGCTTGTTTGTCTATGGCGGTAATGTGTCCTAAATAATGGCTTAAATAAAAATCCAGCGCATTTTTACCTGATTTTTCCAAACGAATTAAATGGGCGCGTTTGCCAAAACGCAAAAGCGATTGCACCAATTCAATGGGCAAATGTTTGTGAAGTACGCCCAAAAACAACCAAATATGCGTGTCTTCGGCAGGGATATTGTCCAAATTTTGTGGTTGAATGTTTTCACAATCAATCAGTAGGTGTTTCATGTTCATTACTGTTAATCATTGAATAAGGCTACCTGAAGAGCATTGCGAATAATGTCTTCAGGTAGCCTGAATGCAACAAATAAGCCGTGAATGCGATATTGCATAAAACCGTTAGCCAGAAGATGCTGATAAAGGGCTGTTTTTGGGTTTTGTGGCGGAATAGGTAACGGGCAATGAGTGCGCCCGACCAACCGCCGAATAGGGCTATGGTGTGCAGGTTTCTTTCGGGAATGCGGCTGGTTTGATTGATGGCGCGGCGTTTGTCCGATGCATACAGGGCAAGTGTGATGAGTGAGATGATGGTGTAACCAGCAGCGAGTTTTGGACTGAAACAGGCAATAAGGATTAGCCAAAGCAGGGAAACAGGCGTGGCGATTTTGAGTTTGTCGCGCATGGGGCGCAATAGGGTGTGGTTGCGTTTTTCTTGTTCAGCGACAGCTTGTTGGCGAACAGGGGAGCTGACTTGGGTGGCGGTCCAGCGGTGTTGTTCGGCATCGTAACGTGCTTTGATGATGACGTGTTCGCCAATGGTGGGGCGATGTTTGTGCCAACTTACTGTGCTGATGTGGAAGAAAATGGGTACTTCAGGTAGCCTGTCGGTTTGAATAAAGCCATAGCCTTGTTCATCATGCCATTGGGTAATTTTGCCTGCAACACCGAGATGCAGGTCGGCTTTGGTGGCGTAGTCGGGTGGAGTAGGGTGCATCATTTTGAAAGAACAGAAGAAGTGAATGATGATAGGCGCAAATGGTCAATGTGGTTGTAATGGTTTTTGTTTGTGAACATGAAGGCTACCTGAAGCCCCTTCAGGTAGCCTTTGTGCATCAGGCAAACAACATCATCACAACGCGGCAATCACCGCATCGCCCATTTCGGAACAAGACACCAATTTCGTGCCTTCTTCAAAAATATCGGCGGTACGCAAACCTTGTTCCAACACTTTTTGCACGGCATGTTCAATTTGTTTGGCGCGATTTTCATCGTTCAAACTGTAACGCACCAACATCGCCAGCGACAAAATGGTCGCCAAAGGATTGGCTTTGTTTTGCCCTGCAATATCGGGCGCAGAGCCGTGTGATGGCTCATACAAACCCTTGCCCGTTTCGTTTAAAGACGCGGAGGGCAACATGCCGATGGAGCCCGTCAGCATGGACGCTTGGTCGCTCAAAATGTCGCCAAAAATATTGCCAGTGGCAATCACGTCAAATTGCTTGGGCGCGCGCACGAGCTGCATGGCGGCATTGTCCACATACATGTGGCTTAATTGCACATCGGGGTAATCTTTTGAAACTTCTGTGAAAATTTCTTTCCACAATTCGGTTGTTTCCAAAACATTGGCTTTGTCCACGCTGCACAATTTTTTGTTGCGTTTTTGGGCTGCCTGAAACGAAACGTGGGCAATGCGGCGAATTTCGCTTTCGCTGTATTTCATGGTATTGAAACCTTCGCGTTCGCCATTTTCCAGCGTGCGAATGCCGCGCGGTTCGCCAAAATAAATATCGCCTGTGAGTTCGCGCACGATTAACACGTCTAAACCTGCCACCACTTCGGGTTTGAGCGTGGAGGCGTTTGCCAATTCTTTGTACAACACGGCTGGGCGCAAATTGGCAAACAAATTCAAATCTTTGCGAATCGCCAGCAAGCCGCGTTCGGGGCGCAATGGGCGTTCCAGATTATCATATTGTGGCGAACCCACCGCGCCGAGCAATACCGCGTCCGCTTTACGGCATAAGTTTTGCGTGAATTCGGGGTAAGGCGCACCGTATTGGTCGTAGGCTTCGCCGCCCAAAGGCGCGTAGTCGTATGCCACGTCCAAGCCTTGTTCAATCAATTTGTCCAATACACGCACGGCTTGGGCGATGATTTCTGGACCGATACCGTCTCCGCGTAAGATGGCGATTTGTTTGGTCATTTTTGTTTCCTTTATTGGGGTGTGAAAAAGTCAAATCATCGGCGTTTTTGATTCAGCCAATGGGTGATTTTGGGTTCGATTTGGGCGATAAAAACATAAGTCAAAATGCCAAAAACAATGCTGGAAAAAGCAGTGCTTCTGATGGCTTCATTGAAGGATTGGTTGTCCCAAAAAATCTGGCTCAATAACAGCAAAATGGCATAAATCAAACTTGAAAGCAGGCTGTGTTTTAAGGCAGATTGGGATAATTTCATGGCGTATTTTTGGCCTTTTAAATGGGTACAGATGATGAAGAAAATGGGATATTCATAGGTCTTCGATATGCCAGCAATAGGCCACCTGAAGGCCTTCAGGTGGCCTTTAAACCAATTGTTCGCCCCAATGCAGTTTTTGGCGCAAGGTCTTGTAATATTGATAATCGGTCGGGTGCAGCACGCGCAGGCTGTGGCGGTAGCGGCGGATGATGAGTTTGTCGCCGCAACGGATATCGATGTACGACTGGCCGTCAAAATGCGCTCGAGCGTCCACCGCTTTGCTGATGAAAATCGCAATTTCGCATGAGTCCGATACCGCAATGGGTCGATTGGTCATCGATTGCGGACAAATCGGTACGAGTGTCAAAGCACGCAAAGTGGGTTGCAAAATTGGGCCGCCAGCTGCCAATGCGTAGGCCGTTGAACCCGTTGGCGTGGCAACAATCAGGCCGTCTGAACGTTGGCTATAGACGAATTCTTCGTTAATCATCACTTGAAATTCAATCATTTGTCCAATGCCGCCGCGACTTAACACCACGTCATTTAATGCCAATGCCCTGCCCACCTCTACACCTTCGCGTTCAAGCTGGCACTCGAGCAAAATCCGCTCTTCAGGCAAATATTTGCCTGTGAGCATACCGCTGACCACATTCAGCATTTCATCGGCGGCCACTTGCGTCAAAAAGCCCAAATGTCCTTGATTTACACCAATCAGCGGCACGCGATACGGTGCAAGACACCGTGCCACCGACAACAATGTTCCATCGCCACCCAGTACCACCACCAAATCGCAGTGGCTGCCCATTTCGTCTTTGTCCAACACACGGCATTGTGTCAATAAATCGGCAGCGACAAGCTGTTCATTGGCACAAGCATGGTCAAGATAAACGTGAATGTTTTGCTGTAATAAAAAATTGGCCAATAAAGTGATGCTGTGGCCGATGCCAGCGGTTTGCGGACGCGGAACG
>NZ_JAUNEC010000018.1 GCF_030525755.1 Alysiella sp. | reverse complement strand
GTTTTTTGCCGAAATTGTCGGTTTATATCCATGACAAAACTAGCACTACCCCATACACTACTGAATGTTTTTGTTTTAATGCATATTCACAAAAATTGACGGCACAACAAAAATTTTCAGGCAGCCTAAACACAAGCTGCCTGAAAATGATTGATAATGTTGTTAAGATGGGAAAACCACATTTTTCAACAATTCATTCAGCTCCTTAACAGGCGTTTTTACTGATGCAGCACAAACGGTTATGATATTTTGGTCTCCACCTACTGATGTGATGCAACTCTCATGCACCCCATTTATGGTATAACTGTATGCAACACGTTGTTTTTCTACCGAAAAATTCAATTTACCTATGCCTTTATCGGCTTTCAAATCTTTTTCCAAATTGGCAAAAAAAGCAGCAATATCGGTTTTCACTTGACCTTGTTTCACACCCGTTATCGTAATCTCGCCATTGCTTTTCAATAATACAACTTGTTCAGCAGGCACACCTTCTGGCATTAAACCGATGTCGCCCAATTTTTCTTCATAGTTTTCCAGTCCTGCAAATTGAATGTTGTTTTCTTGCATTTGAGATGTTGTTGCATCTGGTGATGAAACCACGATTTCTGATGCAGCAGATGCAACAGAGACTGCTGATGCTGAAACAGGTTTTTGCACCGAGGAAGGTTCTGTGCCACAGGCTACCAACAATAAAGCTGTTGCCAAAGATAAAGCGGTGTATTTTTTCATTCAATTCAATCCTGATTTTTACTGTGTAAAACGATAAACAGCAGTAATTATAACAAGTTTTTGGTTTTCAGGCAGCCTTTCACCTTTCAGTACACGACAAAACGCATTCAGGTCACATGAAACATTTTGTACAGGGTGCGTATTACCCACCAAAATACAGTCGCAAAAGTAAAAATGCAATACAAAGCAACAACGAGAGCCGTGCACAAATCGTACATAAGGGCATTGATAAGGTCGTGGTACTTTTCAATTCTGTGACCATCAATTGAAATTTTTTAAATTTAGTACGTAGTACGCGCCCTACAATAAAAATTGTCGTGTACTGAATCTGCCCTGCAACATAACCAACTAAAATCCATTTTCCATCATGATTTGCCCTGGTATTTTGTTGCGATGCATGGTAAATCCCTGTTCTAATAAGGCTTGGAATGTGTCTTTAACCATTTCTGGATTACCACAAATCATAAAACGGCTGCGTTCAGGCGTGAACACCAAATTTAAACGCGTCATTAGACTGCCGTTTCGTAGGCTTTCAGGCAGCCTTTCGTGCAAAAGATTGGCATCGCTTTCACGCGTGGTAATCGGCACAAAACGCAATTTGTTAAAATACTCACCTACCAAAGGGTGTTCTGCCAAATGGGCAATGTTTTGATTAAAAATCAAATCATTGCTGTATGAAACCGAATGCACCAAAGCCAAATATTCAAAACGTTGCCAAATTTCGGGTTGCTGTAAAATGGACAAAAACGGAGCAATACCCGAACCTGTTGCCAACATGATTAAATCACGTCCATTCGGAAAACGTTCAGGTAGAAAAAAACCCAATGCGGTTTTGTCCAATAAAATGGTATCGCCTGCTTGAATTTCAGCAAAATGAGCAGAAATGGGACCATTTTCAATTAAAATTACGAAGTACTCCAATGTTTCTGCATATTCAGCAGATGTTACCGAATAAGCACGCCAAATATAGCCTTTCTCACCCACACGAAAGCCCAAGCGCGAATATTGACCTGCGCTGAAACGATAGCTTTCTGGACGCGTGATGGCAAAAGTCAAATGTTTGGTACTGTGGCGCTTGACCCACAAAATGCGTTCTTCGGTGAATTTTTCATTATTCATGTCATGTGTATTTCAATACAATATGGGATACAAAAAATGTTTTCAGGCAGCCTGTTTCTCTTCAAGGCTGCCTGAAAATTCAGTTCAATCAACGTTTTTCTTTCTTTTGGCAGTTGCCACACACACCATACATATACATGGCATGATCCACAATGCGATAGCCATTTTCATGTGCAATTTTTTCTTGCAAGGCTTCAATTTCTTCGTTTTGAAATTCTGTTACTATGCCACATTTTACGCAAACAATGTGATCGTGATGACTGCCTTTATTCAATTCATAAACAGCTTTACCCGTTTCAAAATGATGACGCACCAAAATATCGGCTTGTTCAAATTGAGTTAGAACGCGATAAATGGTAGCAACACCAATTTCCACACCTTCGTCCAACAAAATGCGGTAAACATCTTCCGCACTCAAATGCATGTCATAATGACGCTCAAACAAATCCAAAATTTTCAAGCGTGGTCCCGTTACTTTTAAACCACTGTCTTTAAGCTGACTAATATTATCCATTGTTTGTTCTCTTTCTTAATGGGTGTTTCAGATTGCCGTATAATAGCACTTTTTATTCATTTGCCCACCCGATAAATAATAAAAGTTTTTAATTGGAACTTTATTGATATTGCTGCTGTGTGGTATCTTTACATTTTTCAGCCACTTTTGATTTGATATAACCATGAATATCCGCCTTTTTACTGTTGTCGCTGCACTTGCGTTAAGTGCCTGCACCCCCAAGTTAGTAGAGAAACTGCCCTATTACAAACTGGCTGTAGTACAAGGGATACCTTTTGATGCTGAACGTGTTTTGGCTTTGCGTGAAGGCATGAGCCGAGAACAGGTTCAAATGGAGATTGGCACACCGCTGCTCAATCCTTTGTTTCGCCAAAATCGTTGGGATTACACCTATGAAATTGTTCACGGTGGCAAAGTGAAAGAAAGTCGCCATTTGGTTGTGCATTTCAACAGTAACAATACAGTAAGCCGTATCGAAGGTAATGCTTTGGACTATGCTCGTCAAACCGTACAACAAAAACAAGGACAACCACAATGAGTACAGTCAAAATCGCCATTGCAGGTGTAAACGGTCGCATGGGCAAGGTGCTGGTGCAAGCGGTGCACGCCCACCCCAACGCGGTGCTGGTGGGCGCATTGGAACACGCTGGCTCGGAAAGTTTGGGCTTGGACGCGGGCTATGCGGTGGGCATCAAAACGGGCGTGAACATCACGGCGGATTTTCAGGCAGCCTTAAACCATGCCGATGTGGTCATTGATTTTACCCGTGCCGAAGCGTCTTTGCCTTTGATTGAATATTGTGAACAAAATCAAATCAAAATGGTCATCGGCACCACAGGCTATGATGACGCGGGCAAAGCGAAAATTCAGGCAGCCGCGCAAAAACGCGCCATTGTGTTTGCGGCAAATTACAGCGTGGGCGTGAATTTGACTTTCCACATTTTGGACACGGTGGCGCGTGTGCTGAACGAAGGCTACGACATTGAAATCATTGAAGCCCACCACCGACACAAAGTGGACGCGCCAAGCGGCACGGCTTTGCGCATGGGCGAAGTGATTGCCAATGCTTTGGGACGCGATTTGAAAGAATGCGCGGTGTACGGTCGCGAAGGACACACAGGCGCGCGCGACAGCCAAACCATTGGTTTTGCAACGGTTCGCGCAGGCGATGTGGTGGGCGACCACACGGCATTGTTTGCCACCGATGGCGAGCGCGTGGAAATTACCCACAAAGCCAGCAGCCGCATGACCTTTGCCGCAGGTGCAGTTCGCGCGGCAGTGTGGTTGGCAAATCACGACACGGGTTTGTTTGATATGCAAGATGTGTTGGGTTTGAAACATTGAGGATTTTTGATAATAAATCCCCATCCCAACTTTAACACTGATTATGCTGCCTGAAAACGAAAGAAACACATCATGGAAAACCGCAATCCGCCTTATCTCGGTCGCCGCCAAAAATTACGCCAAAACAGCATTTATCTTTTACCCAATTCATTCACGATTGCCGCACTATTTTGTGCATTTTATGCCATAACCCAATCCATGCACGGTCGTTTTGCCAGCGCAGCCATATTTATTTTTTTGGCAATGTTGCTGGACGGCATGGACGGTCGCGTGGCACGTTGGACCCAAAGCCAAAGTGCATTTGGCGAACAATTAGACAGCTTAGCAGACATGGTCAGTTTTGGGGTCGCCCCCGCTTTAATTGTGTACAACTGGCAGTTACATGAATTTGGCAAAATCGGCTATGCGGTGGCTTTTGTGTATTGCGCTTGCGCTGCGCTGCGGCTGGCTTTATTCAATACCTTGATTGGTAAAGTAGACAAAAAATGGTTTATTGGTATTCCCAGTCCAACTGCTGCGGCTTTGGTCATTGGCATGGTGTGGTTAGGCTACCGCTACCCCTCTTTGTTTGACGGCAAAAGTTTATCGGTTTTATTGATGACCTTATTTGCTGGTCTATCTATGGTGGTACAAATTCGCTTTTGGAGCTTTAAAGAATGGCACATTCGCCGCCGCGCCCCGTTTTTCAGCATGGTGGTGGTCATTTTGATTTTGGCGATGCTGGCAATGGAACCTGCTGGCGTATTGTTCGGTTTTTTCCTATGTTACAGCTTATCTGGCTATGTTTACTGGGCATGGACAAAATGGAAAAAACGTCAAACCACCCCCAATCTATTTACACCACAATAATACAGCTGCCTGAAAAAGCCAACACTCATCAAATATACAGGAATGGTCTTATTTCAGGCAGCATCAATACGCTTCGTTGTTTTCAAGGTAAAACATGACCGTTTTTCTCGTTATTTTGGCCCTGATTTTATTGCTTGCAGGTGCAGCAGGAACGGTTTTTCCTGCTTTACCTGGTCTACCTTTGATGTTTGGTGGTGTATGGCTTTTGGCATATACCAGTGATTACCAAATCATCGGTTCACTTTCGCTGTGGATTTTGGGTTTGGTGTGTGTGTTTGGCATGGCAATGGACTTCATCACCAGTTTATTGGGTGCCAAATACACAGGGGCAAGCCAAACGGCACTATGGGGGACATTCATCGGCGGTTTGGTGGGTATGTTTTTTGGTATTGTGGGCTTGGTTTTGGGACCTTTATTGGGTGCAGCCGCAGGTGAATTCATGAACAAACGCAGCCTGTTCAACGCGGGCAAAGTAGGCATAGGCACATTCATTGGTTTCATCATCGGCACAGTTGCCAAAATCGGCTCGGCTTTGGTGGTACTGTTGGTGGTATTGGCGCAATACCTAACATACTGGTTAAGCTGACTTTCAGGCAGCCTTAAAATCATCAAGGAAAACAAACATGAAAATCACACAACTTCACACCCTTATTCGTGAATACATACCACACATCACTTTTATTGACAGCGAAATCCAAGATATCGTAGAAGCAGAATGCCACTTATGGCAACAAGAAGATTGCGCCTGCATCATCGATTTTGGCGATAGGCTGCCTGAAAAACCACAACTACTTGCCATACTCAACAAAATTGCCAAGAAATTAACGTGGCTCAATCAACAAAATGATGCCATTTTGCGTGTTTTCACACAAGAAAGTGGTTTGGCATCTGATGGCGCAACATTACAATATGTGGCATTTTTGATTGAAGATGAGCAACGCATTTTCTGCGATTTCGCATTAAACACGCCTAAATTGCACGAACAAATTATTGAAATGTCTCTAGAAGAAAACGGCGAAATCATATTTAATGGCATAGAAAATCTCTGAAACCCAAATATTGAAACACCTTTATGCTGCCTAATATTTTTCATATCCATTACTTTCAGGCAGTCCAAAGATGCCTAAAAACATGAAAACCACCTTTCAAACCCTAAGCAATCTATTCCATCTCATCAATCCACGCCCACGCTTTCCCACGCAAAAGCGCAGCACACATTACAACCCACACACTCAAACCTTTTTCAACACACCGCCCACTCAAAAAATCAAAAATGGTACTTTGGTTGCGTTGTGGCAAATGATGACACGTCCTGAATTACATCGCCCTACTCAACAACTGCCCATGATTCAACCCGATTGGGACACTTTTCTCGCTCCCAGCAACACCATCAAAATGATTTGGTTTGGTCATTCCAGTTTACTCATACGCGCTGCGGGACAAACCCTGTTTCTCGACCCCGTTTATTGCCGTTCCGCCTCGCCCTTACCCATTATGATGCACCGTTTTCAGCCACCACCAGTAGCACTACATAACTTGCCACACATAGATTGGATAATCCACACCCACGCCCATTACGACCATTTAGACCGCGAAGTTATCCGCCATTTCCAGCAACACGCACCTCAAACCCGTTATCTTGCACCGCTAGGCATGGGCAGTTATCTCAAATATTGGGGCATATCCGCAACACACATACACGAACTGGATTGGCATCAAACCCTTAACTTACCTAACCTAAACATTCACGCTCTACCTGCACGCCACGATGCTTCACGCAGCACATTTGATGGCAAAAAATCCCTGTGGGCAGCCTATGTTTTGCAAACACCACACGAAAAAATTTACTTTTCAGGCGACAGCAGTTATGCCAGCCATTTTGCCGATGCTGCAAAACAATTTGGTGGTTTTGATTTAGCCTTGATTGAAAACGGTCAATACAATGAAAACTGGCGCGACAACCATATGCACCCCGAAGAAACCGTTCAGGCAGCCTGTGATTTAAATTGTAAACGTTGGCAGCCCATTCATTGGGGCGCATACCCACTCGCACCACACGCATGGGACGAGCCTGTACGCCGTTCTGCTATTTTGTCTGATGCCGCAGGCTTAACCATGCTCACACCATTAATGGGACAAGTATTTGATGCCACCAGTCCAACATCAAGATGGTGGGAAAACCTACCTCAACAAAATTAAGGCTGCCTAAAAAACATTTTTTTGGCACAATATAGTCGTAGAAAAGAAAATGCAATACAAGGCGACAAGCCGCAGACAATATCAATATAATACGGCAAAGCAAACCAACGCCGTAGTACGTTTTCAATTCTGCGACCATACACCTCTACTGATTTTCAGGCAGCCCAACAACACATCAAACTGGAAAACACCATGCACACACTTTTACCTTTTTTCGCTGTGGTTCGTGTCAGTGGCGATGACCGACACGATTTTTTACACAAACAGCTCTCCAACGACATCAACAATTTAACCGCCCAACAAGCCTGTTATGCCACTTACAACAGTCCCAAAGGACGTGTCATTGCCAATATGGTGGTGTACAACAATGGACAAGAACTTGACCTTATCTTGGCAGCCGACTTGGCAGAAACAGTAGTCAAACGCTTAAAAATGTTTGTTTTGCGTGCCCACGTGCAATTAAGCATTTTGCCCGATTGGGGCGTTTCAGGCAGCCTGCCTGAAAATACAGCAATTCTTTATGCAGAAAATCCCACTTTATCATTTCCAGCTCATGATGACACAATACAACTGCCACACGGAGGCTGCCTGAAAATCGCACCACTTACCAACTTACCTTCATACAATGAAGTTGCCGAAGCCACATTCAAACGTCATGAAATTCTATGTGGCTACCCATGGATAAGTGCCAAAACCAGCGAAACTTGCGTGGCACAAATGCTCAATCAACACACCATTGGCGGCGTACATTTCCGCAAAGGTTGCTATCCAGGGCAAGAAATCATCGCCCGCGCCCAATATCGCGGACAAGTCAAACGCGGTTTAGCCATTGCCGAAAACACCAGCACCCAACAAGTTGGTGCAGAAGTACACGATGAAAGTGGCGCAGAAGTCGGCATCGTCATCAACGTTTCAGGCAGCCTGAATTTACTGGTCATCAAACACAGCGCAGCATACAACACCTTATCTGACCTTTCAGGCAGCCCATTTACCCTACACAACCCCTTTTTCAGTTTAGAATCAGAATAATCATTAAAAGGACACACCATGCTGCCCCTCCCCCGAAAACGCCCCAAAACCGCAAATGCCCTGCGCCGTCGCATGAATTTGTGGCCTCCCTTATTGTTTACAGGCATACAAATCACACACTTATCCGAAGATTACACCCATTGTCGCGCCCGTCTGAAAAACTGGTTCAATACCAAAAACAGTCATGGCAGCCAATTCGGTGGCAGCCTATTTGCATTGACTGATGCCATTTATCCAGTGATGCTTGGCTGCATTTATGGCGACAAATATTATGTGTGGGACAAATCAGCACACATTGAATTTGTGAAACCAGGGTTTGGCGAAGTGTATTTGGATTGCCAACTCACACACGCCGACCGACAAAACATTGAAGCAGCCACAGCCAATGGTGAAAAACACCTACCCGAATTTACTGTACGCATTTTTGACAAAAACGATGAAACCATCGCCATTGCCAAACGCACGCTGTATATTCGCTTAAAAAAAGAATTTCGCCCACAGACAGAACAAGATAAAGCTACCTGAAAACCCAACCAAGGAAACAACATGAATTACCAAGCCCCCAATGAACAAGGCTTTTTTGGCGAACACGGTGGCGTGTACGTTGCCGAAACCCTCATTCCCGCGCTACAAGAACTCGCCCAAGCCTATGCCCAAGCCAAACAAGACCCTGAATTTTGGGCAGAATTTCACCGCGATTTGGCAAACTATGTCGGTCGCCCCAGCCCCGTTTACCACGCGGCAAGGCTGTCTGAAAAACTCGGTGGCGCACAAATCTGGCTCAAACGCGAAGATTTGAACCACACAGGCGCACACAAAGTGAACAACACCATCGGTCAAGCCTTGCTCGCCAAACGCATGGGCAAAAAGCGCGTCATCGCCGAAACAGGCGCAGGACAACACGGCGTGGCAAGCGCAACCGTAGCCGCCCGTTTTGGCATGGAATGCCACGTTTACATGGGCGCGGACGACATTCAACGCCAAGCCCCCAACGTGTTCCGCATGAAATTATTGGGCGCGAACGTGGTCAGCGTGGACAGTGGCAGCCGCACGCTCAAAGACGCGATGAACGAAGCCATGCGCGAATGGGTGGCGCGTGTGGACGACACCTTTTACATCATCGGCACAGCAGCAGGCCCTGCGCCTTATCCCGAAATGGTGCGCGATTTCCAATGCGTGATTGGCAACGAAGCCAAAGAACAAATGCTCAAAGCCATAGGCAGACAGCCTGATGTGGCGGTGGCTTGCGTGGGTGGCGGTTCAAACGCGATTGGTTTATTTTACCCTTATATTTCAGAAACTTCGGTGCGTTTGGTGGGCGTGGAAGCAGGCGGACACGGCGTACACACCCCCGACCATGCCGCGCCCATCACATCGGGCGCACCGATTGGCGTGTTGCACGGTTTCCGCAGCTATTTGATGCAAGACGAAAACGGTCAAGTATTGGGAACGCATTCGGTTTCCGCAGGTTTGGATTACCCTGGTATTGGACCCGAACACAGCCATTTGCACGATATTGGGCGCGTGGAATACCATGCCGCAAATGATGAAGCCGCTTTACAAGCCTTTGATTTATTGTGCCAATATGAAGGCATTATTCCAGCATTGGAAAGTTCACACGCGCTGGCGTGGGCGGTGGAAAATGCCCCAAAAATGCGCAAAGACCAAGTGATTTTGGTCAATTTGTCGGGGCGTGGCGATAAGGACATCAACACCGTTGCCAAATTGAAAAACATTGCGTTGTAAAAATATTCAGGCAGCCTGAAAAAGGCTGCCTGAAAACAAATATGATTATCCCCACTTTCAAAAAATTAGGATAAATACCATGAAACAATCTGATTTTTATCAACAATTAAACGAACTCAAACCCACATCATCATTCACAGGCGCAGCATGGTCGGTATTGGTAATTGGCGTAGTGTCGTTCTTGGTCGGCATTGTGCGCGTGGATACATTGGCTTTAAGTGAAAAAGGCTTTTATGTCGCGGTATTGGCTTTGGGTTTGTACGCTGCCATCAGTTTGCAAAAGACCGTGCGCGACAAAGCAGAAGGTTTACCTGTCTCACAAATGTATTGGACGATTAGCTGGGTGGCATTGGCTCTATCAATTTTCTTGTTAATCATTGGCTTATATAATTCCGAATTGCAACTCAACGAAAAAGGCTTTTACGGTTTAGCATTCACACAAAGCCTATTTGCAATTATCGTCATTCAGAAAAACAGCCGCGATGTACAACGCATTAATGAAGTGCTGGCACATTTAAGTGGGCGGCTACATACTGATGATGAATAAAAAACAATAGGCTGCCTGAAACCATTCAGGCAGTTTTTTCATTTTCAGGCAGCTTAACGTACTTTTTCACGCTAAAATGTCTCCTTTTCTCACCGCAATCAGGAACAAAAGACCATGCCCCCTATTCTCGCTTTTGACATTGAAACCATACCCGATGCCACAGCCATTCGTTTGCTCAATGGGCTGCCTGAAAATTTGAGCGATGCTGAAGTGGTGGAATTTGCCATGCAGCAACGGCGTGCGAAAAATGGCAGCGATTTCATGCCACATCATTTGCATCGCGTTGTGGCAATTTCCTGTTGCTTGCGTTGGAATGACAAAATCCACATTGGCACTTTGGGCAAACCCAATAGCAGCGAAGCAGAACTAGTGGGCGAGTTTTTCAAGTTGGTCGGCAAATACACGCCGCAATTGGTCAGCTGGAATGGAGGAGGATTTGATTTACCTGTCTTGCATTATCGCGCCTTGATACATGGCATTCAGGCAGCCCGTTATTGGGACATGGGCGATGGTGATTTTGGCGACAGTCGCGATTTCAAGTGGAACAACTACATCAGCCGCTACCACAACCGCCATACTGATTTAATGGATTTGCTTGCGCTGTATGGCGGTCGTGCCAACGCACCTTTGGACGAAATGGCAAAATTATGTGGTTTTCCTGGTAAATTGGGCATGGATGGCAGCCAAGTTTGGCAAGCTTTTCAAGAGGGTAAAATCCATGAAATCCGTGATTATTGCGAAACCGATGCCGCAAATACCTATTTGTTGTTCCAACGTTTTCGCTTGATGAATGGTGCACTTTCACACGAAGAATACGAAACCGAAATAGAAAAATTACACGAGTATTTACAAAGTATTGTGGAAGCAGAAGACACACAACATTGGGCAGAGTTTTTAGACACTTGGATTTAAAACACAATCAGGCTAAAGCCGTTGCAAAACTCGGCTTTCAGCGACAGATTTCATATTTGTCCTGTTTTATGGTCGTTTCAAATACAAATCGTACAACGTTACCAAGTTCTGACATTTCATACCGCATAGGTCGGATACTTGTATCCAACAAATTTGGTGTTCTAATCAGAAAATGTCTGAATATTGGCAAAATAAAAAATTGTCGTGTACTGGCAGGCTGCCTGAAAACAAGATATAAAAGCCAAAGCCCTTTCAGGCAGCCTTTGCTATAATGGCATTTTTTTACATTCTGTTTGCCATGATTATCCACCCCAATTTTGACCCCATTGCCATACCCATTTACGGCAATTTTGCAATACGTTGGTACGCATTAAGTTACATTGTGGCTTTTATGCTGTTTATTTGGCTCGGTCGCCGTCGCATCAAAGCAGGCAATACCGTGTTTACCCACGAAATGCTGGACAATTTGCTCACTTACGGCGTTGTAGGTGTAATTTTAGGAGGACGACTGGGCTACATTCTGTTTTATAACTTCCAAGAATACCTTGCCAATCCATTGGCTGCCTTAAAAATTTGGGAAGGCGGTATGTCGTTTCATGGTGGCTTTCTCGGCGTACTGGCAGCCTGCTTCCTGTTTGCCCAAAAACACAAATTGCGCTTTTGGCAAGTCATGGACTTTGTTGCACCACTTGTCCCAACAGGTTTGGCATCAGGGCGCATCGGCAACTTCATCAATGGTGAATTATGGGGACGCGTTACCAACCCCAACGCTTTTTGGGCAATGGGTTTTCCACAAGCACAACAAACCGATGCCGTCTTGGCAAACAATAATCCACAATACACCGAATGGTTTTTACAATACACCATGTTGCCACGCCATCCTTCACAACTCTATCAATTCGCATTAGAAGGCATGACTTTATTTGTAATTGTGTGGTGGTTTGCCAAAAAACCACGTCCCGAAGGACAAATCGCCATGCTGTTTTTAGGTGGTTATGGCTTATTCCGTTTTATCGCTGAATTTGCTCGTGAACCTGATGCACACTTGGGTTTGCTGTTTTTCCAGCTTTCTATGGGACAAATTTTGAGTTTACCCATGATAATTTTGGGTCTCATTGGGTTCATGTATTTTGGCAAGAAAAACAAATTGTCCTATCCCATTTAAAGGCTTTCAGGCAACCTGAAAACCACACTAACTACCATGCTCACCGATTTAGAAAAAAACGCCATACGCGACCACTATCGCACCATTTCCGAAAATTTGCCGCATTTTCGTCCACGCGCTGCACAGCGTGAAATGATTGCTGCAATTGCCAATGCCTTCGCACGCAGCGTGGAACGTCAAGACGGCGAAAACGCACCCAAACGTGAAGGAGAAAGCATTGCCGTAATTGAAGGTCCAACAGGGGTAGGCAAAAGTCTGGCATATTTGCTGGCAGGCGGCATCATGGCACAATCGCGTGGCAAACGATTGATTGTGTCCAGTGCAACCGTGGCTTTACAAGAACAATTGGTCGGGCGTGATTTACCCTTTGTGGTAACACACAGCGGTTTGGAAATGAGTTTTGCATTGGCAAAAGGACGTGGACGCTATTTGTGTCCCTATAAACTTTATCAACTCACACAAACCAACGCCCAACAAAGTTTACTTGGTATGGAAACCCCTGCAATATTGTGGGACAGCAAACCCAAAAAAGAAGATTTGGACATGCTGCACACTATGGCAGAACGTTTTGCCACACGCCAATTCAATGGCGACCGCGACACTTGGGCAGAAAAATTGGACGATAATTTATGGCAAAAAGTTACCAACGACCGTCATGGCTGCCTGAAAAACGCCTGCCCCAATCGCCCAGAATGTCCATTCTTCTTGGCGCGTGATATTTTAGAAACCGTAGATGTGGTGGTTGCCAACCATGATTTATTGCTCGCCGACATCGCGATGGGAGGGGGTGTAATTCTGCCTGCGCCCGAACACAGTTTTTATTGTATTGACGAAGCACATCATCTACCCAAAAAAGCATTAAGCCGTTTTGCTGCCGAACATTCTTGGTTGCAAGCAGTATGGACTATGGAGAAATTGCCACAACAAACCGCCAAAATCGCCACTGTGTGCGACAAAGTGGAATTGGCAAATTTAGCTGATGAAGCCGCTGCCGCCATGCTGGAAAACCTGAACGAATGGCAGTTTTACTTACACGATGCACCCGAACTCAATGAATCAGGCGAACATGAAAACGTATGGCTGTGGCAAGACGGTACCATTCCCGAAGGCTTGGAAAACTTGGTGCAAAACTGCCATGTGGTTGCTCAAAATTTACTGAAAAACATCAATGGCTTGAATGATGCACTTACCGCTACACGCCGTGAAAAAGACCAAGATACTGCACAAATTGACCGCTTAACCACTGAATTTGGCTTTTTTGTGGCACGCGCCGAACAAATCGCTGCGGTATGGGAATTGATAGCAACCACGCCCAAAGACGACCACGAACCACCATTGGCAAAATGGGTAACGCGTATTCGTGATGATAACAAAAATGATTGGTTGTTCAACGCCAGTCCAATAAGCAGTGCAGCCATGTTGGCAAGCGGTTTATGGCGGCGTGCAGCAGGCGTGGTGCTGACTTCCGCTACTTTACAAAGTCTAGGTAGTTTCAAACTCATATTGCAACAAACAGGTTTATCGTGGCTGCCTGAAACCACCACGCTTGCGCTACAAAGTCCTTTTAATTTTGCCGAACAAGGCGAACTTTATATTCCACCCGTATCCGCCAGTCCCAAAGACCCCACTGCCCATACCGAAGAAATCGCCCAATGGTTGCCTAAACTCATCAGCGACAGCGAACCGATTGGGACTCTGGTGCTGTTCACATCACGCAAACAAATGCAAGAAGTGGCATTCAGGCTGCCTGAAAACCATTTACCGCTGATTTTGATGCAAGGTGAACAGTCCAAAAGCAAACTTTTGGAACAACATTATGCCGCACTCAAAAACGGCAAACCCAGCATCATTTTTGGTTTAGACAGTTTTGCCGAAGGCTTGGATTTACCAGGTGAAGCCTGTGTTCACGTCATCATCGCCAAACTGCCGTTTTCCATGCCCGACAACCCAATAGAAAAAACCCAAAGTCGCTGGATTGAAAAACGCGGCGGCAAACCGTTTATGGAAATTACCGTACCCGAAGCCAGCATCAAATTGATACAAGCTGTTGGGCGCTTGATTCGCACCGAACAAGATTACGGTCGTGTTACCATTTTGGACAACCGCGTCAAAACCCAACAATACGGCAAACAAATGCTGGCGTGCCTACCACCATTTAAACGAATAGGCTAGGATTTTCAGGCTGCCTGAAACAAGGTAAAATTTGCCCCTTTTTTCAGGCTGCCTGAAACCGAGTGCCACAAAACAAAAAGCACAAATCTCAATTTCACTCTCACTCATTAACCTTTTTTTCCTGCTGCGGAGCAAACATGATTTACTTACTGATTGTCCTACTGATTGCCGTTTTGGGCATTTTGTTGCATCTGCAACGACAACAGGAAGCCGCATGGCAGCAAGAATTAAACCAATTATCCGTGCCCAAACACACATCACCTCCCTTATCCGAATCCAATTTAACCTACCAACTGATTGATGAAAAAGAAGAAAATCACAATCAGGACAATACCATGCTACCTGAAAATACGGCTTTCGGGTTGGCAGATGACAACAAAATGACAACCGATGAAGTACTGACTTGTGAAACAGAAGATACCCCATCACACATTGAAATCAACAACACAACCGTTCAAACGCTTCAAAATGAAGAAATCGACATTGAAATTGATTTAAACGAAGCCCTACCATTCCCCCATACCGAGCCCAAGCACCGCGTTGTACCATTAGAAACCATTACACTTGCCGAAGCCACACGCGTGTTACGTCGTCCATTAAGTGAAGCATTGAACGACCAACACGAAGCAGACATCATCATAGATGCCGCCGAAAAAGCCGAAATCATTACGCTGAACGACCCAAATCTCACGCGTGTTCGCCAGCGCACATTCGCAGAAACCGAAATGCTGTTGCATACCGAACTGCCTACCACCAAGCTACCTGAACAGCAAGCAGAAACTGCCCCAATCCAGCTTTTGGTTCACACCGATGGTGATGACCATACCCACAAAAGTGAAACCGGCTTATCCGATGCCATCACGCAAGATGTATGGCAACACATTCAGCACCCACCACGTCAAGCTACCATACAAACCATAGACATGGCAGAAATTCAAGAGACCCTATCGCGCCAACGCAGTGCACGTCAAAAATTGGCTGCACAAAATTGGCAACAACAAACCGAGAACACCAACAAATCTCTGCCAGAAATCCCAGCTGATGAAGTATGGGCGAATTTATCGCACAACCGCTTATCTGTGGTGCGTTCACGTGAAAATGTACGCACACGCCAAACATGGGACACAGCAGGCAACACCAGTAAACCAACACACCATTTTACACCCCAACACAACCGTCCCAGCACCACATTGCTGCCTGAAAACAGTGTTGCCATTGCCCCCACACCCATTTTCCCCAATACCAACAGCCCCGCTCCCGAAATTGTTGAACCACCGCAATTTCCCGAACACACCGCAGCCGATGCCTTCGCTGCCGATTTTTTCCATTCCAACAGCAAAGGCATCGCCTACCCCACTTACAAACGCATTACAGAAACACCTGAACCCACCAACAAAACCGTTTCAGGCAGCTTGAAGACCCCCAACCACGATGAAGAGACCCATACTTTAACCGAAGCCGATTTTGAAGCCTATTACAACACACAAAATCAGGAAACCGATGAGTACCACACCCATACAGATGAACACACATCATGGGCAGGTACATGGTTTCATGACGAAAACGATGAGCTGCCTGAAAACACCCTTCCCCCCTTATCGCTGTTGTTGCCACCAGAACACAATCCCGATGCGGTACAAAGCCCAGAAGCATTATTGGAAAACAGCATCATCATTGAAGAAAAATTGGCAGAGTACCGCGTTAAGGTCAAAGTTCTGGATTCTATTGCAGGACCCGTGATTACCCGTTATGAAGTTGAACCCGATGTTGGTGTGCGTGGTAATTCTGTATTAAGTTTAGAAAAAGACTTGGCTCGCAGTTTAGGCGTAGCCGCCATTCGCGTAGTGGAAACCATACCAGGCAAAACCTGCATGGGTTTGGAATTGCCCAATCCCAAACGCCAAATGATACGTTTAAGCGAAATTTTCAATTCTCCCGAATTTGAAAACAGCCCATCTAAACTCACCTTGGCACTCGGTCAAGACATCACAGGCGCACCAGTCGTTACCGACCTTGCCAAAGCACCACATTTATTGGTGGCAGGCACAACAGGTTCAGGCAAATCCGTAGGCGTAAACAGCATGATTTTGTCCATGCTTTATAAAGCCACACCCGAAGACGTACGCATGATTATGATAGACCCCAAAATGCTTGAATTGAGCATTTACGAAGGTATTCCCCATCTGCTTGCACCTGTTGTTACCGACATGAAACTGGCTGCCAACGCGCTGAACTGGTGCGTGAACGAAATGGAAAAACGCTACCGCTTAATGAGTCATGTTGGCGTGCGTAATTTGGCAGGCTACAACGAAAAAATCCGCGAAGCTGCCCAACAAGGACGCAAAATCACCAATCCATTCAGCTTCACACCCCACGATGCCGAGCCACTAGAAAAACTGCCATTTATTGTCGTGATTGTGGACGAATTTGCCGATTTGATGATGGTGGCAGGCAAGCAAATTGAACAACAAATTGCCCGCCTTGCCCAAAAAGCACGCGCCGCAGGCATTCATCTGATTTTGGCAACCCAACGCCCCAGCGTGGACGTGATTACAGGCTTGATTAAAGCCAATATTCCCACGCGCATTGCGTTTCAAGTGTCCAGCAAAATTGACAGCCGCACCGTGTTAGACCAAATGGGCGCAGAAAACCTGCTTGGTCAAGGTGATATGCTGTTCCTACCACCTGGAACAGGCTATCCACAGCGCGTACACGGTGCATTTGTTGCTGACAGCGAAGTACACCAAATCGTTGAATACTTAAAACAATTTGGTGAACCCGAATACATAGACGAAATTTTATCGCCTGAACAAGCGGAATTCAGTTTTGATGGTTCAGGCAGCAATGGTGAACGCGACCCACTTTTTGACCAAGCCGTAGATGTGATTTTACGCACCCAAAAAGCCACCATTTCATCACTGCAACGCCATTTACGCATCGGTTACAATAAAGCCGCCACCATCATAGACCAGCTGGAAGCCGAAGGCATCGTATCTGCTGCCGACCACGCAGGCAAACGCACCATTTTGGCGCGTGGCAGCGAACAATGATTTCAGGCAGCCTGTTTTAAAGAAAGCGCATTTATGGACATTGGTACAGCCGCAAGACAAAGTGATTTAGCAACAGTCAAACAGATTTTGGCTGATTGTCCCGAAGCCATTTTTTCAGTTAATTCAGTTGGTTTTAATGCCTTGCATCAAGCCTTGATTGCCGATAATTGCGGCAACGTCAATGCCGAATTGGTGCGCTTTTTGGTGGAAGCAGGCTGCCCGATTAACCAATTAAGTCAAGATGGCAGAACACCATTGTGGATTGCCGCAGAATTTTGTCCTGATGTTGAAGTGGTGCAATATTTGATTGAACAGGGTGCAGATTTGTCGCTGCTGATACGAAATGGTTGCCATATTGTTGATGCCATTGATAATTTAAGTGAACAAAAAGTCGTTCAACGCCTGTTGAGCCAATTAACCCAGCACCCGATTCCCACGCCACCGCCGCCACCCAAATATCCCGATGTGCGTGCCGATACTGCCATTTGGCGCAAAACCACTGCCGCCATCAAAAAAGCCTTTTTGCAATTGGAAAAAAGCCACAACATGATTGCGCTGCCTAACGCCAGTTATACGGTAGATGAATGCGTTGTGGAATGTGTGGATAAACGCACAAGCATGGCAAATTCATCTGAATTTGATGCCTATTGTTTCTATACCGAACCCAATAAAGACCGCGCCCGCGAAAGTGGCACGCTTTATTTGCATTACGGTTTATTTGACGCAGAAAATGAAACCAGATTAATCCAAATCGCCGAAAACATCATCGCAACCATGCAGGAACACGGTTTTGAAACCGAATGGTCAGGTCAAACAAAAGATTGCATTATTGTGTGGCTGCAACCTTTTTATCAAACTTTTCAGGCAGCCTTTTAGTACACAACAAAAATATTTTGAATGTTTGTTGATTGACTCCCTCTCCTTTTGGGAGAGAGCTGTGGAGAGGGGATAAGCTAACTTAAAAATTGCCGTGTACCAAAAGGCTGCCTGAAAAAATATTTTCATAAATAACAAGGAAAAACAATGAGTAATAACAAAACTTGGTCGGGACGTTTCAACGAACCCGTGTCGGAATTGGTCAAACAATACACAGGCTCGATTGATTTTGACAAACGCTTGGCAAAATGGGACATTCAGGGCTCGCTGGCACACGCACAAATGTTGCACGAAGCGGGCGTGTTGTCGGCGGAAGATTTGCAAGCCATTCAAAACGGCATGGCGGAAATTCAAGCGGAAATTGATTCAGGCAGCCTGAAATGGTCGTTGGATTTGGAAGACGTACACATGAATATTGAACGCCGCTTAACCGACAAAATCGGCGACGCGGGCAAGCGTTTGCACACAGGGCGCAGCCGCAACGACCAAGTGGCAACCGATATTCGCCTGTGGTTGCGCGATGAAATCAGTACCATTCGTTTTTTAATCAAAGATTTACAGGCGGCATTACTGGAATTGGCAAGCAACAATGTGCACACGGTCATGCCGGGTTTTACCCATTTGCAAGTGGCGCAACCTGTGAGTTTCGCTCATCATCTGCTGGCGTATGTGGAAATGCTGGGACGCGATGATGAACGCATGGCAGATTGCCGCAAGCGTGTGAACCGAATGCCTTTGGGGGCGGCGGCGTTGGCAGGGACGACTTTCCCTATTCAACGCGAAACCACCGCCAAATTGCTTGATTTTGAACAAATTTGCCAAAATTCGCTGGACGCGGTTTCCGACCGCGATTTTGCGATTGAATTTACCGCCGCCGCCAGCTTGCTGATGGTGCATTTGAGCCGTTTGAGCGAAGAATTGATTATTTGGATGTCGCCACGTTTTGCGTTTATTGATATTGCCGACCGTTTTTGTACGGGTTCGTCCATCATGCCGCAAAAGAAAAACCCAGATGTGCCAGAGTTAGTGCGCGGCAAATCGGGGCGCGTAGTGGGTCATTTAACAGGCTTGATTTTGTTGATGAAATCGCAACCTTTGGCGTACAACAAAGACAATCAGGAAGACAAAGAACCTTTGTTTGACACGGTGGACACCGTGATTGACACGCTGCGGATTTATGCCGACATGATGCGCGGCATTACCGTGAAACCCGAAAACATGCGCGCGGCTGTGTTGCAAGGCTTTGCGACCGCGACCGATTTGGCGGATTATTTGGTGAAAAAAGGTTTGCCGTTCCGCGACAGTCATGAAGTGGTGGCGTTGGCTGTGCGTCATGCCGATACGCAACAATGTGATTTGGCGGATTTGCCTTTGACTGTGTTGCAAGGATTCAGCGCATTGATTGAAAATGATGTTTACGATGTGCTGACGCCCGAAGGCAGCCTGAATGCGCGTAATCACATTGGCGGCACCGCGCCCGAGCAAGTGCGCCAGCAAATTGCGCGTTGGCAAAAATTGTTGGCGGAATGATTTAGAATTGTGGAATGGAAATGTATGGTCGTTTCCAATTAACACAGACAAAACAACAACGAGAGTTTTGTACACCCAGTAATATAAGGGCGTTGTTGGCAACGTTGTACGATTTGTATTTGAAACAACTATACTATTAAGTGAATTCAATTTAAACTAATACAACGTTGCCAGCTCACTTATGTACTGTGTACACGACAAACATTATTGCTCCTTGTACTGCTTCTCACTTCTACGACCATATAATAACACCAAATCAATTTCCTAAAACATCATCAAAAAAGCTGCCTGAAATTTTCAGGCAGCTTTATTTAGGGAAATTTTATTTTTCCATTATTCAGCAGAAACCACAAGCAATTTGATTGTTGCTACTGCATCAGCATGCAATGCAATTTCCACATCGTATTCGCCAACTGCTTTAAATGGACCTTCTGGCAAACGCACATTTGATTTAACCACTTCCACGCCAGTTGCTTTGATGGCATCAGCGATGTCTGCATTGGTAACCGAACCGAACAAACGACCGTCCACACCAGCCTTTTGTGCCACAGTAATAGTTTGACCATCCAATTTGGCTTGACGGGCTTGGGCATCAGCCAAGATTGCGGCTTGTTTGGCTTCCAATTCAGCGCGACGAGCTTCAAACTCTTTCAAGTTTGCTTCAGTAGCACGTTTGGCTTTGGAAGTAGGAATTAAGAAATTGCGTGCGTAACCGTTTTTTACTGTTACCACATCACCCAAGTCGCCTAAACCAGCAACGCGTTCCAACAAGATAATTTGCATGATGTTAAACTCCTAATTATTTGTGTTGGTCGGTGTAAGGCAACAGAGCCAAGAAACGAGCACGTTTCACAGCCACAGCCAACTGACGTTGGTAGTGTGCTTTAGTGCCAGTAATGCGAGCAGGAATGATTTTGCCGTTTTCGGTAATAAAATCTTTCAGCAAATCAACTTGTTTGTAATCCACTTCTTGGATTTTTTCTGCAGTGAAACGGCAGAATTTGCGGCGTTTAAATGTTTGACGAGCCATGTCGTTTTAACCTTTATATTCTTGAATTTCTTGAATACGCAACATTGGACGTAATGTTTTTTGATTTTTTTGTGCTAAAAAACCTTTAACACAAACCATTAAACCTTGCTTATGTTGCCAAATGGTTGCTGCTTGACCAATGATTTTTGCAGGAAGTTCAAATACCACTTTACATGGTAAGCCATTTTCAACTTGTATGCTTTCATGCTGCAACACGAGTTCCAAAACTGCCACACCTGCTGGCGTATAACGCAAAACATCAATCCGGTGTAATTTAGCAACCAATGTGAAATGATTTTCCAAATTTAAGCTTCTGCAACTTCTTCAGCAGTTGCTTCGCCATTCAGCAAGTTTTTGGATTTTTCCTCTTTCATCATGGGAGAGGCTTCTGTTACCGCTGCTTTGGTCTGAATGGTCAAATGACGCAATACGGCATCATTAAAACGGAAACCCGTTTCCAATTCTTCAATTGCAGCAGGACTTGCTTCTACATTCATCAAAACATAGTGTGCTTTGTGGATTTTGTTAATTGGGTAAGCCAACTGACGACGACCCCAATCTTCCAAACGATGGATTTGACCACCTGATTCGGTAATAACGGATTTATAGCGTTCAACCATAGCAGGAACTTGTTCGCTTTGGTCTGGATGAACGATAAACACGATCTCATAATGACGCATGTTTGTCTCCTTACGGTTTTAAACAGCCCTTCATCATGCGAAAACAAAGGGCAAGGTTGCAAAACGTTTAATTATACAGCCAAATGAAACAAAAAGGCAATTCATTCTTTCAGTTTTCCTGAATTAACGGGCGGGTATGATACCCATAAGTTGTTTTAATGAAACGGTTTGCCCCATTATGCTGCTGTAATATGCCGTGTTTGCCATGACTTTTTTCACATAATCACGGGTTTCTGTAAAAGGAATGGTTTCAGCATAAATCGCGCCTTCTAATCTATGACCAGCTTGCCATTTTCTTGCTCTGCCTGGACCTGCATTGTAGCCTGCGGTTGCCAAAACTTCATTGTTTTGCAAATTACGGCGCGCATCTGCCATATACCATGTACCCATGCGAATATTACCATCCATTGTGTACAGTTCACGGCTATTCATGCCAATTTTTCGGGCAATTTCATTTGCGGTTGCAGGCATCACTTGCATCAAACCTTGTGCACCTACACTGGATTGTGCACCCATAACAAAGCGACTTTCTTGGCGAATCAAACCATAAACCCAAGCTGGATTAACACCATGCTGTACTGCATAATGACTGATTAAATTGCGAAATGGTGTGGGATAACGCAAAGGGTAATCCAATAATTGGTTGGTTCGTTCCGCGCTGTTAATCGCCATTTCATAAAACTCATGTCCAAATGCCAACTTTGCTGCTGCCAAAAGCGTGGCTTCACTCATGCCACGCGTAGCATAACGCCACTCTGCTTGTGCCTGGCGGCGCATTTTCCAATCACCATTTTGTTTACTGGTGTAATACAAAGATAAAGCACGATGAATGGCACCGTCTTTTGCCAAATGTTGTACTTGTGCATCAGATGCAGGAGCAACATTATTTTGTGTATTGATGCGACCACCCAATTCTTCAGTCGCCAAAATGGCATAGAAATTCCGACCTGTCTGCGCAGCTGCCTGAAAATGGGGTTGCGCTTGCGTGTGTTTGCCTTGTACCGCATAACTGCGCGCCAACCAATATTGCCAAGTTGGGTCTGCCTGTAATTTGGCAGGCATACTGCGAATCACTTGATTGACTTCTTGCCATTGTTGTAGGCGTAAAGCGGCTCGTGCATACCATTCAAGTTGTTCGGTATTCAACTGCGAACGTTCTGCCAGACGGTAAAACTGTAAGGCTTGTGTCATATTTTGGTTTTTGGCATGCGCCAAAGCCAAAACACCCCATGCAAAGCCCATTTGTTCACGATTCAGGCTGCCTGAAAGGGCATTCAGCCGTTCTGCTGCGGCATCGGGTGTTTTTTGTGCATTCGGAGAAATGATGTTACGCAACAGATTTTCTTGCACCCCTTGCCCTGTTGTGCCATTTAATGAACTGCCTAAAGCGTTTGCCAAATGATTGGCATCTGTGATGTGTCCATTGCTGATTAAGCCACGTACACGCCGCCATGCGCGTGAAGGATTGAACGCACCTTGTCGTGCCATTTCTTGCAATAAAGCATTACAGCCTTGTGGCAACTTGCCTGTGCTTTCAAATAAATCGTAAATAAACTCATTAGCTTGTACTTCTACACCATAATAATGGGCATAACAACGCACTTCTTGATTACGTCCATCAGCTGCCAATTTGCGATACTCTTGAGCAAATTGCTGAATTTGTCCCCGCCTGCCCAAGCTGGAGAGCCATTCATTGCGTACGCTTTCAGCCATTGCACTTTGACTTTGGTTTACCAAAAACTGTGCAACCATAACATCATTGCCATTCTTTGCAGCTGTTAATACACCATCGAGCCGTCTGAAATCCGCAATGGTTTTATCAGGTGTTTCAATAGGACGCAAATGATTGAATGAAAATGCTGTTTGATGACTGGATACGGAATTCAAAACTTGTACAGACGTTTGGGTTTGCGGTGCAACTTGACGCAGTGCCGATGAAGAACACGCTGCCAACGTGCCGAATGCTGCCAATGCACTAAAACTCAATATGTATGAAGTGCGTTTCCATTTATTCATTCTTGTTGTCCTTGTAAATTAAATCATTCTGGCGGTTTAGGCTGCCTGAAAACGAATTATTGAATTGGCTCATCAATTTTGAACTTCAAGCGAATCTGATTCTGCTGTTTCTTTTTGTTGTTTAATCAAGAATTGCGAAAATGCCAATAAATCGTCAAACACCAAAGTATGTTCAGGCAGCTTATCGGCATCTTTTTCCAGAGTTTTCATGCCTTTGCCTGTTTTGACCAAAACAGCTTGACCACCTACGCTAGCAATCGCTTGTAGATCACGTAAACTGTCGCCAACCAAATAGGTTTCACTGGCTTCTGCATTGAAACGACGCAAAATATCCACAATCATGCCACTTTTGGGTTTGCGACAATCGCAATTGTGCTCGGGTAAATGTGGGCAAAACCAAATGCCACTAATTTCGCCACCCGCTTGATGCACCAATTTGTGCATTTTAGCGTGCATTTCATGGAGTGTTTCCACGCTGAAATAAGTACGCCCAATTCCCGATTGATTGGTGGCAACCACAAGGGTATAACCCACTTGTGTGAGAAATGCAATTGCATCCATGCTGCCATCTATGACTTGCCATTCTTCGGGTGATTTCACAAAATCATCGCGGTCGTGGTTAATCACGCCATCACGGTCTAAAATAATCAGTTTCATGTTTCAGGCAGCCTGTTTCAAGATGTTTAAGTGATTTCAGGCAGCCAATTTAAAATAGCGATAAGGGCTGCCTGAAAAATCAATGGATATGTTCATTGTACCACGCAATAAATTCATCAGGCGGCACATAACCCAACAAAGCTTCGCTGCGACTGCCGTCTGTTTTTAAAATAAACAAACCAGGCGGACCAAATAAACCGTATTCTTTTAATAAATCCCGATGCTCTGGCGTATTCGCAGTAACGTCTATTTTCAGCAATCGCTCCATTGGTATCGCTGCCTGAACCGAGCTTTGGTTAAAAGTTTTGGCTTCCATTTCTTTACATGAAACACACCAATCGGCATAAAAATCCAACAACACAGGCTGTCCTGATTGGTCAGCAAGCATTTGATTGATTTTGTCTTTCAATACTTGAACATCACTCATTTTTTGCCCCTGCACTGCATTTTTATCGGGTTCATGCAAAGTCAGAAAGCCATGTAACACCGTTGTACCACTCATTGTGAAACTATTCACACCAAACCAAATACCTCCGATTGCCAAAATACTTGCCAAACCCATCATGACAACTTTCAAGCTGCCTGAAAGACGTTTACAACCCCACAACAGCAATGCAGCAGGCACAATCAATAAAGCTGTGTACAAAGTCGCAGAAACCGCATAACCCAAATATGGCGATGCCAAATAAACTGCCACAAACAATAAAATCACACCAAACGCATATTTGATGCCGTCCATCCACTTACCTGCGCGTGGCAAGATGTGTCCGCCGAATGTACCTACCAAAATCAATGGTATACCTGTCCCCAACGCCAAGACATAAAGTGCAACACCACCCAAAACAGCATCGCCTGTTTGCCCAATATAGCCCAAGGCAAAAGCCAATGGTGGTGCAACACAAGGTCCCACAATCAAGGCAGACAACATACCCATACCAAATACGGACACCATTTTACCGCCCGATAATTGATTACTTTTATTTTGAAAATGGCTTTGTACAGCCGCAGGCAGTTGTAGATTAAATACACCAAACATCGCCAAAGCGAGCAAGACCATTATCGCTGATGCAGCCAAAACAACCCAAACCTGTTGCAACCAAATGGTTAAAAGCGCACCCGTTAAACCCGCAATCACGCCAACCAATGCATAAGTGAGTGCCAAGCCCTGTACGTAAAGCACAGACAAAATGAATGCACGGCGTTTACTGCTGCTTTTGTCGCCCACAATGATGCTGGAAACAATAGGCAACAATGGATACATACAAGCAGTCAAACTCAATGCCACCCCGGCCACAAAAAACGCCAATAAATTCAATCCTAAAGTATCACGAGATAATTTAAAACGATTGTTTGTATTATGGGATTCAGCATTTATGAACGAAGGAGTCGCAACCGAATCCACTCTTGCGCCCCCTTGTGACTTTTTTAAAAAAAGTGATACCCCTTTTTCCATTACAAACGGTGCCTGATATACACCGCTGCCTGAAACATTAAATTCAGTTTCAACAGGTGGGTAACATACCCCCACATCGGCACAACCTTGATAATGCAAAGTCAATTTATATGGACTGTCGGTATTTTTAAGCGGCCAAGTTACACCACCATTGTGATAATAAACCTGCTGCTTACCAAAAAATTCATCTTCCTTTTCTTTACCTGGACTGAAAACAGGTTCAGCCAAAATACCTTCTACATCAGTTTGCGCCGTAATTTTGCTTTGATACAGATAATAACCATCAGCGATATCAAATTGCACCGATACCGCTTTATCGTTCACTTGAACCACAGGCACAAAGGCTTCTTCTGGCGACAACAGTTGTGCAGGATCAACTGCCGCCCAAACCACAGGTAACAAACCACAAAACAACAATAAAGTACAAAATATTTTTTTCATTTTTATCCAATCTAAAAACCTATGTTCATAATCCTGAGGGCAATTTTCTATTACCTCATCACACACTTACTGCGTTGGATTTTAGCCAAATTCGTAAACTCACTCTCATACCAATAATCCATTATTTGGAACAAAAATCCACCTTGTATTCGCATGATTTTGCGATAAAAACCCATCTATCCATCTTATCAAATACCAAGTTCTAATTGTTTCAGGCAGCCTGAAAACCATTTCAAGCTGCCTGAAATCACAAATTACCACACAATTTAAACACTATTCTGCCAAAATCTCATTTGTCGTCGCAGGATTTTGCAAAATATGTTGGGCTTGCACCAAGCAATCAGGCGAAATGTCGCTGATTTTGGCACAACTGGTTAAAGTCATCGCCACGCGCATTTCTTTTTCAAACAAATTGAGCAGATTAGCCACACCTGCCTCACCGTGTGTTGCCAACGCGTACACCCAAGCACGACCTATCATGGTACAATCCGCACCCAAGGCCAACATACGCACCACATCCAAGCCGCTTCGTATGCCTGAATCTACCAAAATTTTGATATCGCCTTTTACTGCATTAGCAATCGCAGGCAGAGCGCGTGCCGATGACAACACGCCGTCCAGTTGACGACCACCGTGATTGGACACAACTATGCCGTCTGCACCGAACTTCACTGCATCGCGTGCATCATCTGGGTCTAAAATACCCTTAATAATCATTGGACCGTCCCAAAAATCACGAATCCACTCCAAATCTTTCCATGAAATCGCTGGGTCAAAATTGGCTGCCAAATAACCAATATAGTCCTGTAACCCAATCTCTTTACCCATGTATTTGGAAATATTACCCAAATCATGTGGCTTACCATTCAAGCCCACATCAATCGCCCATTGCGGATGGAAAACTGACTGAATATAACGGCGAATTTCCGCGTAAGGTCCGCTCATGCCAGAGTGTGCATCGCGGTAACGCGCACCAGGGGTGGGCATATCTACCGTAAAAACCAGCGTGGAGCAGCCAGCCGCTTTGGCGCGTTCCAGTACATTGGTCATGAAACCACGGTCTTTTAGCACATAAAGCTGAAACCACATCGGGCGTTTGATTGCTGGCACGACTTCTTCAATCGGGCAAACCGACACAGTAGAAAGCGTAAACGGAATGCCTTTTTGGTCGGCGGCGCGAGCTGCCTGTACTTCGCCGCGCCGTGCATACATACCCGTTAAGCCCACAGGGGCGAGCGTTACGGGCATAGACAATTTTTCGCCAAATAGTTCAATGCCCAAATCCAGTTGCGACATATCTTTCAACACGCGTTGGCGCAGGGCAATGTCAGCCAAATCCGACACATTACGCTGCAAAGTGCGTTCAGCATATGCACCGCCGTCAATGTAGTGAAACAAAAATGGGGGTAAACGGCGACGTGCGCCTTCGCGGTAATCGCTGGCAGATGAAATAATCATGATTTCTCTCTTTAAAATTTTGATGTATACCCTTAATTGGCATCGTTTTAATGCAAACCAAATTCAATTATACAATAAAAATGCCAAATTCCGCACAGCAGCATATAATGAACCCTCTATTTCAGGCAGCCTATTTTTAACATTTTCCATTTAATTCTCAAATCATGACTTTGTGCATTATCCCAGCGCGTGGCGGCAGCAAACGCATTCCACGCAAAAACATCAAAATATTCAACGGCAAACCCATGATTGCACACAGCATTTTGGCAGCGAAAAATTCAGGCTGCTTTGAGCGGATTATCGTATCCACAGATGACACGGAAATCGCCCAAATCTCACAACAATATGGTGCGGAAGTGCCATTTACGCGCCCAGCCGAATTGTCGGACGATTTTGCGACCACAGGCACAGTTATGGCTCATGCTGTTGATTTTATGTTAAAACAAGGAAATTGGCAGGGCAAGATGGCATGTTGTTTGTACGCGACTGCGCCGTTTGTGCTGGCAAGCGATTTGCAAATTGGCGCAACAAAATTGCGTGAAATGGGCGCAGATTTTGCTTTTTCGCTGACCGACTACGCTTTCCCTATTCAACGCGCCCTAAAATTGAGCGAAAACGGTGAAGTGGCGATGTTTCAGCCCGAAATGTTTGCCGTGCGTTCGCAAGATTTGGCAAGAGCCTGGCATGACGCAGGGCAATTTTATTGGGGAACGGTAGCCGCATGGCTGACACAAAAACCGATTTTCAACAGCCAAAGCGTGGGCGTAAAATTGCCACGTTATCGCGTACAAGATATTGATACACCTGATGATTGGGAAAGGGCGGAATTGTTGGCAAAAATTTTGCAGGCTGCCTGAAAGGTAAATCATGGAAAACAACATTGATTTACAACTTATTCCCAATAAAATCATCAGAATAATTGGTGAATTGCACAATCGCGGTTATCAATCTTTGTATTTGGATTGTGGTTTATCTCCAAGCGGTTTTCATTGGCGATATGCTGTTTTTACGCCCGATACGACATTGTTTAGTGGCTCATATGATGCAACAATATTAGCATTATCAGATTTTAATCAATGGGTTAAAAACTGGAATGCACCCATTTCAGTCTTGGCTGATGATTTTCTCGCCCATTTTCATGATGATTTACAATCCGCCAAGCAAGCCAATCAGGTATATGCAGAATGGTTTAATCAAGCAATTGAATATATTGAAGAAACTGGCTATTTTATTATGTTTTGTGATTTTGGTAGTGATGAAACCACGTGTTATGGCGACAACAAAACAAGACAAACATTACCTCTCCCTTATCACATGATGAAAACGAATTTTAAGGCTTTTTAAAATGAAATTCCTTTTCCGAGCAGACGCTTCCCTAGAAATCGGGAGCGGACACATTATGCGTTGTCTGACTTTGGCAAATGTCTTGCGCGAACAAGGACATAGCGCGAAATTCATCACACGCGCCCACATTGGGCATTTGGCAGATTTTATTGAAAAACAAGGGTTTGAGTGCATTTTACTGCCCAGCCCCCACCCTAGCCCTCCCCCGCAAGCAGGGGAGGGAAAATATGGGTTTTCAGGCAGCCTGAAACACGCCGCATGGCTAGGCACAACGCAAGAACGCGATTTTGCCGAATGCGAACCACATATCCTTGATTTTCAACCCGATTGGCTGATTTGCGACCATTACGCGCTGGACAAAACATGGGAAACCTTGGCGCAAAATGCCTGTGGTGCAAAAATCGCTGTGATTGACGATTTGCACGACCGACCGCACCAAGCCCATGTTTTGCTTGACCAAAATTTGGGGCGCACCGCCACCGATTACGCCAATTTGTTGCCGCCAAATTGTCGTGTTTTGGCTGGCACGCACTACGCGCTGTTGCGCCCCGAATTTGCTGCGTGGCGCGAGACCGCTTTGTCGCGCCACCCAAACAAACAGCGCGTTTTGCTGAATTTAGGCGGTGTGGATAAAGACAATATTACTTTGAAAATATTGGCAATTTTGGCGCAACATTTTTCAGGCAGCCTGAAAATCACGGTTGTGATGGGCGCAAGCGCACCGCACATCGCCAGCGTGCAACATTTCGCGCAAAATGCGCCATTTGATTGCCAAGTGATTGTTAATGCAAAAAATATGGCGGAAATCATGGCGCAATCCGATTGGGCAATAGGCGCGGCAGGCAGCACGTCTTGGGAACGCTGCTGCATGGCTTTGCCGAGTTTGTTGCTGATTTTAGCGGACAATCAGCGAGAAATTGCCCAGCAATTACAATCATTTGGCGCAGCGCAAGCCTTTGAATTGGCGGATTTGGGCACGCCCAATTTTATCCACAGCCTACACCATTTCCAAAACTTTGATTTTTTAGCGAAAATGTCGCAACAAGCCACACAAATACTGGACGGTTTCGGTACAAAACGGGTTGTTAATCAACTTATTGATTTATCAGAACAAAAAGACATTACCCACATTCGTGTCGCGCAAGACCATGATGTACAACGCCTGTTTGATTGGCGCAACCACGACACCATACGCCAATTTATGTTTCAACAAGAAAAACTGGTTTGGAAAAATCATCAAAATTGGTTTATAAAACAACTATCTAACCCTGATTTCAAGATGTTGATTTATTATGTGAATGATGTACCACAGGGTTATGTGTCTTTCAAAAAAATACAAGAAAATCAATGGGAATGGGGGTTTTATACCGCACCCGATTGTCCGCGTGGGCACGGCACAAAAATGGGGCGTTTGGCTTTGACGTGGGCGTTTACTGAATTAAATGCCTACAAAATTGAAGCTGTTGTTTTTAAAGAAAATATACCCAGTCTGAAAATGCACGAAAAATTAGGCTTTACTGCCGCCCTAAAACCTGTATTCAGGCAATTTAACACTCATAATTGTATAATATTTACCTTATTTAAGAATCAATTTTTATTTTAATCAAAAATCATTTAGTTAATTTCAACTTCACTAACCAATTAAACTTCCTGCAAAACATTATAGTTAATTAAAATAAAAGCCACTCACTAATACATCCATAAAACTGCCCATTT
>NZ_JAUNEC010000017.1 GCF_030525755.1 Alysiella sp. | reverse complement strand
AGGCGTTCTTGTCCGCGTGGCACGGGGCGGATTTCGCCACTCAAACCAATCTCGCCAAACGCCACCATTTTTTCGGGCAATGGCTTGTTGCGGAAACTGGAAACCATCGCCAACACCGCCGCCAAATCTGCGGCAGGTTCGCCAATTTTCACGCCACCCACCGCGTTCAAAAACACGTCTTGGTCAAAACAGGCGATGCCTGCGTGTCGGTTCAGCACCGCCAGCAACATCGCCAAGCGGTTTTGTTCCAAACCCACGGTTAATCTTTTGGGGGTGAAACCGTGCGCATCATCTACAAGTGATTGTATTTCAACCAATAATGGTCTTGTGCCTTCTTGTGTTACCAATACGCATGAGCCTGCCACATCGTCCCGATAACTCGCTAAAAAAATCGCGGACGGATTGGATACGCCTTTCAAACCCGTTTCGGTCATGGCGAACACGCCCAATTCGTTTGCCGCGCCAAAGCGGTTTTTGATGGCGCGTATCATGCGGTGGTTGGAATGGGTGTCGCCTTCAAAATACAAAACGGTGTCCACCATATGCTCCAACACGCGCGGACCTGCGATTGCACCATCTTTGGTAACGTGTCCGACAAAAATCATGGCGATGCCCATTTGTTTGGCAATGCGCGTGAGCTGGGCGGCACATTCGCGCACTTGCGACACCGAACCTGGGGCGGACGTGATTTGGTCGGAATACATGGTTTGAATGGAGTCAATCACGACAACATGGGGGGCGTGTTGTTTTAAGGCTGCCTGAATCGCTTCCAAACGGATTTCGGCAAGCAAATTCACGCCATCGGCATTCAAACCCAAACGTTGGGCGCGTAGGGCGACTTGTTGGGCGGATTCTTCGCCTGAAACGTACAAAACTTGGCGTGTTTTTGCCATTAAAGCAATGGTTTGCAAGAGCAGGGTGGATTTGCCGATACCCGGGTCGCCACCCAATAAAATCACTGCGCCATCTACCAAACCGCCACCCAAAACACGGTCAAGCTCGCCCATGCCTGTGGCGGTGCGTGGCACTTCGGTGGCGGTTACTTCGGCTAATTTTTGCACTTGGGTGGTTTCGGCTGCCCACGATTGGAAACGGGCGTTTTTCGGTTCGGGGGCAGCGATGTTTTCTTGGAATGTGTTCCATTCGCCACAATGGGGGCATTTGCCAACCCATTTGGGCGATGTGCCGCCGCATTCGGTGCATTGATAGACGGTTTTGGGGGCTTTTGCCATGCTGTTTTTTCCTTGAATAAAATGGGTTTCAGGCTGCCTGAAATACCATAAAACAATATTTGGGGATTTTAATACCCATTTAAATCAATCTATAATTAAGACTTTATGATTCAAACAATTTATCGTTTTTTCAATATTATGAGCCAGACCATAGACAAACTGATTAACTCATCATTTGCACTCTCATTTCTTACTTTAACTGCATTTTCAATGACTTAATTCTATTACTGTAGACAAACCTTGTTTCACAGTTTTCCATGATGACATATTAAAATTGGCAACAGCATCATGGCACGAAGTTTAGCGTATGTATTTGGTTGCTCACTGATTTTATTTTTAAGCTATTCATCTGCTTATCATTTCTTAAGAATCCCCCAAAAATCAACATCATTTCGGTCATGTTCGGATTTTAACTTTGGTTTCTGTATTCAGTATGTCAGTTTTGCTGACATTTTACCTGCTTATTGGCAAAATTCTCGTTTATTTATTCTTGATTTATCTGATGGTTTTATTGATTTGTACTGCATTGTTTCACAGAGATTGGAACAATACCAATTTTCAACTGGATTTTCACAAAATGTTTCGTGGTGAACGTTTTATGTTTTTCGCCTTATTCATTTTTATGTATTTTTGTTTGCTGTCATTAAGCATTGGTTATTTGTGCTCCGAATTACGTTAAATCTATGATTACATTGGAATCAATGTCAAAAATATTATATTTTGACCACTAATGGCAATAAAAATTACATCTTAGGCGAACTAACCAAAGACAATCTGAATTTCCTGCTTCCTAATTAATAAAATAAAAAATATTATCAAATTTATGTAATTAGAAAAATAAATTAAATTTCAGGTAGCCAAAAATGATTTTCAGCTACCTGAACACGTTTCACCATAAATTTCCTTGTTTTTACGCCAAATATTGCTGCAAAGGTTTAGGCAAACCATATTGCGGCAAATCCGTCAAATCCACCCAAATGCCGTCATTTTCGTTGAAATTTGCCGAAAAGGCGGCATTTTTGCAGTCACATTCATAGGGAATGATTTCCAAAACACGGTGTGTTAAACGGTGGGATATGGTGGCACATTCGTGCAAATCATCAAAATCCATTTGTTTGTCGCGCAAATAATTGTGGAAATCCGCGCCATTTTCAAAACACGGTACGCAATACAAGCCCGCCCAAATGCCTTTTTGGGGGCGTTTTTGCAGGAAAATGCGATTTTTGTCGCGCAAAATCAGCCAATACAGCGTCATCTCTTGCACTTTAACCGATTTTTTGCGTGGCAATTCGGCTATGCGGTCTTGCTGTTTGGCTTGGCAAATGTCTGCCATGGGGCAAATTGCGCAATTCGGTTTGCGCTGGCACACGGTTGCGCCCAAATCCATCAAGCCTTGCGTGTAAGCGGACATTTCGCTGCTGTTTTCAGGCAGCAAAATTTCGGCAAAATCCCAAAGTTGGTTTTCAAAGGCTTTGCCTTCGCCGTCCAAAGCGAAAATGCGACACAAAATGCGTTTGACATTGCCGTCCAAAATCGTTTCGCGTTTGCCGAATGCGAACGCGGCAATGGCGGCAGCCGTACTGCGTCCAACGCCTTTTAATTGCTGCAAACTTTCGCGATTTTCGGGGAAAACACCGCCAAAATCGTGGCAAATTTGTTGCGCGGCAAAATGCAAATTCCGCGCCCGACTGTAATAGCCCAAGCCTTGCCACAATGCCAAAACTTCATCTTGTTCGGCATTCGCCAAATCTTGTACTGTGGGGAATTTTTCAATAAATCGCGGAAAATATTCTGATACGGTAACCACTTGCGTTTGTTGCAACATGATTTCAGACAGCCAAATTTGGTATGGGTCGGACACTTGCCATGCGAGATTGTGCCGACCGTGCTGCTTTTGCCATGCGATGAGTTTTTCTGCGAAAGTTGGGTGGGTTTGTGTCATATTTTGTGTATTTTTTGTGAAAAAACGCATTTTACGGTATTTATTTTCTTTCAGGCTGCCTTACGCTATAGGGCAAAAAACGGTTTGCCTTCACGACTGACTCTTTTTAAAAATTTAATTTAAAAACATTTAAGAAGCCGTATTCATAATCTTAATGGCTTGCTTTTATCGCCAATTCTTGCGAACACAGGTTCTAAAACCCAATCGGTTTTGTTTTAAAAAGTATTTTCAGGCTGCCTGAAAACATTCAAACACCGAATGAAATAAAGTATCCGCTCAATTTTGACTTCATTTGGTTTATTTTTTAAAAAAGCAAGCTGCCTTCGCCACGACAGAATACACGCCATCGGCAACATTGCCACATACCGAAAGGCTACCTGAAGAATAAGATGAGAAAGGTTTTCATGTCTTTAAAACAGGACTATAATTTATCTTTTCAAATCAGGATATTGAATAATTTTTGTGTTATGAGCAGTACTATTGACAAATTTATCAATTCTTCTCTCTCTATCGGATTTCTTACTTTAACTGCATTTTCAACCGCTTATTGCTATATTTGGGGACAGGCATGGTATCACGGTTTGCCGTGGTGGCACGTTGATATCGGCAACGGTTTGATTGCCCGAACTCTGGCTTGGGTGCTGGGCAGTTCTTTGATTTTATTGCTCAGTTATGTTCTAGGTTATTATTTATTAAAGAAAATTGCCAAAAGCAACCGTTTTGAACATTTGGGTTATTTACGCGTATTGATTTTGGTTTCGGTATTCAACGCACCTGTAATGCTGTCATTTTATTTGTTTATCGGCAAAATTCCGCTTTATGTTTCATGGGTCTATTTAGGTTTATTGCTATTGTGCGTGATTTTGTTTCATCGCAAATGGAACAATACCGATTTACAGTTAGATTTCCGCAAATTATTGTTGGGACAAGGTTTTGTGTTATTTGTCATGTTCATTTTTCTGTATTTCAGCATTTTGTCTTTGTGTATCGGCTATTGGCGTTCCGATTTGCGACAAACATATGATTACATTGAAATTCAAGGCAAAAAATACTACATTCTGGCAACCAATGGCGAAAAAGGCTACATCATGGGCGAAGCCATACGCAATAATCGTGAGTTTTTATTTTTTAACCGTGAAAATCAGCAACATTACCGCATTCATATGGTGAAAATGGCGAATTAAAAACCTGCTCTTCAGGTAGCCTATAATGCGACAATGGGCTACCTGAAGAGCAGATTCTTGCATTCCAATATGGGTATTTTTCAGGCTGCCTGAAACAGCATTTCCTTGAAAAAAAACCTTATTTTCCCTATAATTTATGTCATTTTCGCATTTCAGGCAGCCTGAACACCGAGCGGTGGGCAAAGCAGGCTGCCTTATTTAAATTTTCAATATCATTCAAGGAATTAACATGATTAACATCACCCTACCAGACGGCTCCGTGCGCCAATACGAAGCCCCCGTTACCGTTATGCACATCGCGCAATCCATTGGCGCAGGTTTGGCAAAAGCCACCGTTGCGGGCAAAGTCAATGGCGTGTTGGTGGACGCTTGCGACCCCATTTCCCAAGACGCAACCGTGCAAATCATCACGCCAAAAGACCAAGAAGGTGTTGAAATCATTCGCCATTCTTGCGCTCACTTGGTGGGTCATGCGGTCAAACAGTTGTTCCCCAATGCCAAAATGGTCATCGGTCCTGTGATTGAAGAAGGTTTTTATTACGATATTTCCACCGAAAAACCCTTTACGCCAGAAGATGTGAGCGCGATTGAAGAGCGCATGAAACAGCTCATCAACCAAGATTACGATGTCATCAAAAAAATGACCCCACGCGCAGAAGTGATTGAAATCTTTAAAAATCGCGGCGAAGAATACAAATTGCGCCTGATTGACGACATGGAAGACGATGTTACCGCCATGGGCATGTACTATCATCAGGAATATGTGGACATGTGTCGCGGCCCCCACGTTCCGAATACGCGCTTTTTGAAAAATTTTAAATTGACCAAATTATCAGGTGCTTACTGGCGTGGCGACAGCAACAACGAGCAGTTGCAACGCATTTACGGCACGGCTTGGGCAAACAAAGATGAGCTGAAAGCCTACATCACGCGCATTGAAGAAGCGGAAAAACGCGACCACCGCAAATTGGGTAAACAGTTGAATTTGTTCCATTTGCAAGACGAAGCCCCTGGTATGGTGTTTTGGCACCCACGCGGTTGGGCGTTGTGGCAAATCATTGAGCAGCACATGCGCCGCGAATTGACCGCAGCAGGCTATCAAGAAATCAAAACGCCTCAAATTCTGGACAAAACTTTCTGGGAAAAATCAGGGCATTGGGAAAATTACAAGGACAATATGTTCACCACCCAATCCGAAAAACGCGAATATGCGGTTAAGCCGATGAACTGCCCTGGACATGTGCAAATTTTCAATCACGGTTTGCGTTCGTATCGTGATTTGCCCATGCGTTTGGCGGAATTTGGTTCGTGCCACCGCAATGAGCCGAGCGGTGCTTTGCATGGCTTGATGCGTGTGCGCGGTTTTGTGCAAGATGACGCGCACATTTTCTGTACCGAAGCGCAAATTACCCAAGAAGCACAAGCATTTAACCAACTTGTGATGAAAATCTACAAGCAATTTGGTTTTGAAAATGTGAGTGTGAAATTGTCTTTGCGCCCCGAAAAACGTGCAGGCAGCGATGAAACTTGGGACAAAGCCGAACAAGGTTTGCGCGATGCTTTAACCGCTTGCGGCATTGAGTGGGAAGAATTGCCCGGTGAAGGCGCGTTCTACGGCCCGAAAGTGGAATACCACATTAAAGATGCCTTGGGTCGTTCGTGGCAATGTGGCACGATTCAGTTGGATTTTGTGCTGCCTGAACGTTTGGACGCGGAATACGTTACCGAAGACAACAACAAGGCACGTCCTGTGATGTTGCACCGCGCGATTTTGGGTTCTTTGGAGCGTTTTATCGGCATTTTGATTGAGGAACACGCGGGTTCGTTCCCCTTGTGGCTTGCGCCTGTGCAGTTGGTGGTAATGAACATTACCGAAAAACAAGCGGACTATGCCCTTGAAGTTACGGAAAAATTGAAACAAGCGGGTTTCCGTGTGGAATGCGATTTGCGTAATGAAAAAATCGGCTACAAAATCCGAGACAACAGCCAATATCGTTATCCGTATCAAATCGTGTTGGGCGACAAGGAAAAGGAAAACGGTCAAGTTGCCGTGCGCCGCAAAGCGGAAGATTTGGGCGCGATGAGCGTGGATGAATTTATCGCGCATTTGCAAGATGAATTGAAAGCGAATTTGGCGTAATTTGGCTTTTCAGGCAGCCTGAACACCTAGCGGTGGGCAATTCAGGCTGCCTGAAATCTGATTTTGAATTGAGAGACATATGACCCATAATTTTAATGATGATTTAGAAGAAACAGGCTACAACACTGCCCCATTTTATGCCAAATCTGGGCGCATTGGGCGCATGCGCTATTTGGCATACACGGCGATATTAACTTTATGTGCTGTTGTTCCATTTGCGCTGGGTTATATAGCATTCATTGGCAGCAAAGATGCCATCGCCTTTATACTATTATTGGCACTGATTGGCAGCAAAGATGCCATCGCCATTACTTTAATAACGGTTATTCCAACCATTATTATTGCCATTTACGCCAGATTTGTCCCTGGTATGCGGCGTTTTAATGATTTAAACCGTTCGTCTTGGTGGGCGGCTTTGTTACTCATTCCATTGATTAGTTTGTTCGTGATTTTGTATTTGTCGTTTGCAGAAGGCGATGAAGACGACAACGACTACGGCGAACCTGCTGAACCGCCGACCAGACTCATTAAAGTTGTTGGTGTAATTGGATTTGTGATTTTGATATTGATGTCATTCGCCTAATTTGTACCATGATAATCCCACAATGATTTGCACGCATTTTTTCAGGCTGCCTAAACCTCATTTTTTCGGAAAAAATATGCTCAAATTTACCCTACACAAAAAAGATGGCTACGCCAGACGTGGCACATTGGAACTGAATCACGGCAAAATTGAAACGCCCGTATTTATGCCAGTTGGTACATATGGTTCAGTTAAAGCCATGACACCCAACGATTTACACAACATTAAAGCACAAATTATTTTGGGCAACACCTATCATTTGTGGTTGCGCCCTGGTTTAGAAGTGATTGAACAATTTGGCGGTTTACATGATTTTATTGGCTGGAACAAGCCGATTTTGACTGATTCGGGTGGCTTTCAGGTGTTTTCCCTGTCGCAAATGCGAAAATTGACCGAAGATGGTTGTACTTTCAAAAGCCCCATCAATGGCGACAAATTGTTTTTATCGCCCGAAATTTCCATGAAAATTCAAACGGTTTTGAATTCAGATATTGTGATGCAATTGGACGAATGCACCAATGGTAATGCCACTCATTCAGAAGCACGAAAATCTTTGCAAATGTCTTTGCGCTGGGCGGAACGCAGCAAAAAGGCGTTTGAAGATTTGAAAAACCCCAATGCGCTGTTTGGCATCATTCAGGGTGCGATGTATGAAGATTTGCGCGAAGAATCGTTGCGTGGCTTGGAAGAAATTGATTTTAAAGGCATTGCAATTGGCGGCTTATCAGTGGGCGAGCCTAAACCCGAAATGTACCGTATGTTGCGAGCGATTGCCCCCATGCTGCCTGAACACAAACCGCATTACTTAATGGGTGTAGGTACGCCCGAAGATTTGGTTTACGGTGTGGCGCATGGTGTGGACATGTTTGATTGCGTGATGCCGACCCGCAATGCACGAAATGGCTGGTTGTTTACGCGTTTTGGCGACATCAAAATCCGCAACGCCAAACATCGCTTTGACAAACGCCCACTTGATGAATCTTGCACTTGCTACGCTTGCCAAAATTTCAGTCGTGCCTATTTGCACCATTTGGATAAAGTGGGCGAGATTTTGGGCGCACAACTTTGCACAATCCACAATTTGCATTTTTATCAAGTGATTATGGCGGAAATGCGCGATGCCATTGAACAAGGAAAATTTGCCGATTGGCAAGCACAGTTCCACGAAAATCGGGCGCGTGGCACGGATTAAAAACTTTCAGGCAGCCTGAAATCACGCTTTTCCACTTACAATCAAACGCAAAAACTGCACAAAACACACAGAAGCAAGCAATAAGATTGTACCAATCCATACTGGCTTGAACCAAATTGGTTTTCTATCTGTATCATCAATCGGCAGCAACGGTATGTTATCAGGCAAAATGGTAATGTCTGCATCGTTTTCGCTTGGCATTGAGATAATGGGAGCAGACGTAGAACTGCCTTGCTTATTTAACCATGCTTGAATATTTTGGAATGGCAAGGGTGGTGTAGCAGATGAAATTTTGCCCAATGCGGTTAAACCACGCAAACGTTGGGCGGCAAATGGGCTACCTACTCGTTCTGCTTGCATCATTTTCAAACGTGTTACATATTTAATACTGGCGGGAGCCGCAAGAAAATGACGTATTTCCTTATCCAAATCAAGCACATTACTATGTAGGTTACTTTTTTGCCACGATTGCGCTTGAGGTTGAATTTCGGCAATCAGTAAATCATAAGCCATCTGCGGCGCAGCACTCAATAATTCTGCTTGAAAATGCAGAGCACGCCAATCGCCTTGCTGTGCCAATTTATGCAAATAAGTGGCAGTTTTTTGTGGTGTTTGTGTTACAAATAAACCTTTGGCATAAAGATAAGACAAATACAACAAAGCATTGGGGTTGCCTTGTTTGGCGTGATATTGCAAAAATTGAAGCAATTTACTGCCTTGTTCAGCAGAAAGTTGTTTGATTTGACCTAATGCCAATACTGCTTGTGGCAAGGCAGATGCACGAGATAACGTGGCAGCTACTGGATTTTGCCAATCGGCTAACAGTGCCGAAAAATCTGCTAAACGCAATCGGGCATATTTTTCAATTTTTTCATCATATGAACTGCGGTTTTGAGTGGCTAATTGAGCCATGCAATCTTTAATCAGATTTTCATCTGGTGGAGTTTCAAGCAGCATAATATCTTCCAATTAAAGCTGCCTGAAAGTTTTGCTTGAATGAGCAAACCCAATTTTCAGGCAGCCTGTTATGAATTTTTAAAGCCCAAAATTAGCTTGTAATAAAGCACAAGTTCGGCGCTCACGACCTCTTCTTCGATTACTGATGCGATTACTCGGTATGTTACTACTTTCTGCTGCGGCATCATGATGTACTTTGAAAGTTTCTCTTTTATTTTTGCGACTTTCATTGCGTTCACTGCGACGGCTGCCTGAAACTTTGTTATCGGGTTTACTGGCTTGCGTTGTGGTAATACGCTTATCGCCCATTTGCCAATGTGGTTCAAAACCCTCAATACGTGATACCGCTAATTTCGTACCAATCAGCAGTTGGATCGATTCATACATTTCCTGTTCACTGACATCCATCATAGAAATTGCCACGCCTTCTGCGCCTGCGCGTCCCGTTCGTCCTATACGATGCACATAGTCTTCTGCTTGTGTTGGTAATTCATAATTGATGACAAAAGGCAATTCAGCAATATCCAAGCCACGCGCTGCAACATCTGTGGCAACCAACACACGCAAACTGCCTGCTTTAAATTGAGCTAAAGTCTCCAAGCGCATTTGCTGCGATTTATCGCCATGCAAGGCATTCACGGATAAGCCACGCCGTGTTAAATCACGTGTAACTTGGTCAACAGTCTGCTTGGTTTTGCAAAACACAATAACCTGATTCATATGCAAATCCACAATCAAACGCTCTAATAAATCACGTTTTCGGTGTGCATCAACTGCGATAATGTGTTGTTCCACATTGGCATTGGTGGTATTTTGCGCTGCCACTTCCACAATTTCAGGTGTATTCATAAAATCTTGTGCCAATTTACGAATAGCAGGGGCAAATGTAGCGGAAAACAACAAAGTTTGTCGCGCTTTGGGCAACATTTGCATGATTGCCCGAATGTCATCAATAAAACCCATGTCCAACATACGGTCAGCTTCGTCCAAAACCACCATTTCTACTTTATTTAAATTGATGTTTTTCTGTTTCACATGGTCAAGCAAACGCCCAACTGTTGCTACCACAATTTCACAACCATTGCGTAAGTCCACAGTTTGTTTGTCCATATTCACACCACCAAACAACACCGTGTGGCGCAAAGGCAAATTTTTAATGTATTTTTGGGTGTTTTGTTCAATTTGGTCTGCCAACTCGCGCGTAGGTGTTAAGACCAACATGCGCACAGGGTGCATGGCAGGCGAAGTGCTGGTATTAGCATAACGTTTTAAACGCTCCAACGCAGGCAACATAAAAGCAGCAGTTTTCCCTGTTCCCGTTTGCGCAGCGGCAAGTAAATCATGTCCTGCCAATACTTTTGGAATGGCGGCATTTTGAATGGGAGTTGGTTTTTCATAACCTTGTTCGGCAAGCGCAGCGGTAATTTCACCGCCCAATCCAAGTTCAGCAAAGGCTTGGCTCATGGTATTTCCCGTTAATGAATATTCAAAAATCATTTGGCTGCACTTTCAGGCAGCAAGTGAGGGTATTGTAACAGATACTGTACCAACAAGCTGCCTGAAACAGAACATCAAACATTCAATCCAACACATTTTCCGACCATTTTCAAAATGCTTTTCTTTCTACTTAAATGCTGCCTGAATAAGCCTCAAACCTATTTTATCCAAACCCATAAAATACCTTATTGATTTAATTAAAGAAATAATAGAGTATTCACTCTTTCTTACCAATTGTCAATTTTTTTAAATCATGTAAAAATAAGTCAATTATCAATGAGTATGGTTTTCAGGAACAAAAATCAAGTCATCGATAACAATAACCTTAATTATTCAATTATATCGCATAAGGATTTGATTTTATGTACACTTTATTAGCACTTGTGCCAATTGCTGTGGTGTTTTTGCTGCTGGTAATTATGCGCTTGCCTGCAAAAATTGCCATGCCTGTGGCGTATTTGACAACGGCTTTGATGGCGTTGTTTGTGTGGCAAGCCCCTAGTAATGTGGTGGCTGCGGCTTCCATGAATGGGGTTCTGACGGCTGTTGGCGTGTTGTACATCGTGTTTGCAGCGGTTTTGCTGCTGAATACTTTAAAAGCAAGTGGCGCAATTAACGTGATTCGCCAAGGTTTTATGGACGTGTCGCCCGACCGCCGTGTTCAAATGATTATTGTGGCATGGCTGTTTGGCTCGCTGATTGAAGGCTCAACAGGCTGGGGCACGCCTTCTGCGGTAGGCGCACCTTTGTTGCTGGCTTTGGGTTTCCCTGCTATGGCTTGCGTGATGGCAATTTTGATTATCCAGTCCACCCCCGTATCTTATGGTGCAGTAGGTACACCCATTTTGGTTGGCGTAAACACAGGTTTGGGTGGTAAAGAAGACGTGATAAACGCCATTGCACCCATGCAATATCAAGATTATTTGATTCACATTGGTGCTAATGTGGGCTTGATTCACGGCATCGTAGGTACTTTAATTCCATTGATTTTATGTGGCTTTTTAACCCGTTTCTTTGGCGAAAAACGCTCATTTGCAGAAGGCTTGAAAGCCGCACCATTTGCGATTTTTGCGGGGTTGGCGTTTACCGTGCCTTATTTCTTAACCGCTCGTTTCATCGGACCTGAATTGCCATCTTTGTTGGGCAGTATCATTGGGTTGGCGATTGTGGTTACGGCTGCCAAAGCCAAATTTTTGACTCCCAAAGAAAATTTTGATTTTGGCAAACGCGAAACATGGGAAGCAGATTGGGTTGGCACATTGCCACCACCTACCGACAATGTGGACAACACCGACAGCCAAAAAATCGGCTTGTTCCGCGCGTTCTCGCCTTATTTAATCGTGATTGCAATTTTGATTGTAACGCGTACTGTTCCCGAATTAAAAGCGTGGTTGAGCAGCCATGCAGTCATCACTTTTGCTCAATTATTTGGCACAAACATCAAAAACAGCACCCAATTGTTGTACTCTCCAGCCAGCGTGTTGTTGTTGGTATCCATTTTATGCATTTTCATTTTCAGCATGAAAGGCGAACAAGTGAAACAAAGCTGGGCCGAATCAGGCAAAACCATGATTGCAGCTGCTCCTGCCCTGTTGTTCTCCGTACCTATGGTGCAAGTGTTCATCAATTCTGCTTCTGGCCCAGAAGTTGCCGAAGCCAGCCGTTTGTTGGCAATGCCACAAGTATTGGCACGTGGTGCGGCAGATATGTTTGAAAGCGCGTGGCCCTTGTTTGCACCCTGGATTGGCTCTTTGGGTGCGTTCATTGCGGGTTCAAACACAGTCAGCAACATGATGTTCTCGCATTTCCAATTCAGCACGGCTTTGCAAATCGGCTTGGACGGCACAATGGCGGCTTATGTGGTGGCATTGCAAGCGGTTGGCGGTGCGGCTGGCAATATGATTGCCGTGCATAACGTGGTGGCAGCCTGTGCCGTAGTGGGCATGGTAAACCGCGAAGGTCAAATCATTCGCAAAACTTTGGTGGCAATGACCTATTATGTGGTGCAAGCTGGTTTGATTGGCATGGCGATTTTGATGAATCCGATGTTCTGGATTGGCGCGATTGTATGGCCTATCTTGTTCATTTTCGTGATGGTGAAAACTTCGCCCAGCAAATAATTGATTAAATTTAAAAAACGCATACCGTGAATTGAATTTACGGTATGCGCTTTTTGTTTTCAGGCTGCCTGAAACTCAAATGCCTCTTTTTCAGGCAACCATAATTTATGGTTGTCTCAAATTAACATAAACAAAGCGACAGCAACCACGCATTCTACAACGCGTACATCAGAAATAGGCAACACGGTATATACAGTTACAGAATTAAAATATGCTACAGCATTGTCTCAACCTTGTTGCATGAAAATACTTTCTGTTGCTTACCACCCTGCATGACATTTCCACTTCTACAATGATGATTTTAATTTCACAAGACCACAAATCATTTTTATGATAATAAGCAGATACTTGTATCCACCAAACGACTGTTATGAACCCGTTTACCTTCAATCTTTAGGCTGCCTGAAACAAAATCGGCTACTGCTTGTGGCAAAATCCGATGCTCTATTGCCAATACACGTGCAGCCAAACTGTTCTCATCGTCATCATCGGCAATTGGCACAACACCTTGTGCAATAATCGGTCCATTATCCAATTCCGCCGTAACAAAATGTACCGTACACCCTGCCACACGACAACCTTCTTCAATCGCACGGCGATGTGTATGCAAACCTGTAAATGCAGGCAATAAAGAAGGATGAATATTGATGCAACGTCCTTCATAATGACGACAAAATTCAGGCGTTAAAATGCGCATAAAACCAGCCAATACCACCAAATCGGGTTGATAAGCATCAATTAAACTCATCATGGCAACATCAAATGATGTACGGTCTGGAAAATCTTTGTGATTCAATGATGCAGTCTCGATGCCTTGTGCTTTTGCCCAAGCCAATCCTGCTGCATTGGGTTGATTAGACAATACCGCAACAATGCGTGCATCAGGAATATTGCTTTTGACCAAAGCCTGCATATTGCTACCACGACCTGAAATCAAAATAACAATGTTTTTCACAGTCAAATCTCCTAAAATATCCATAATCCAATATTTTCAGGCAGCCTAATATGACATAACATCAATTAGGCTGCCTGAAAATCCATTCAATTTTAACGATACACCACACAATTTTTATCTGCTCGTGCAGGATTAGCAAAAAAATGCTTTTCTGCACAATTAGATGAGCTACTCTCACAAATTTGTATTGTTTGGTCTTGATTGAAAATCAAGACACGCGCCTCACTCCGTTTATCCCATGCAACCGCCTTTAAAGAAAAAGTGCGATTGTCATTCGTACCACGCGGATTACCCTGCAATTTAATACAAAAGTGTTCGGTTTGAGAAAAAGGCAAATCTGCCCAAGTGGTGCTGTTTTTCTTAAAATTGCCATTTATCGCATAATGTCGCTCTAGAGCTCGTGCATTTTCCGTCATCACCTCCAAGGCTTGATTCAAACGTGCTTTACGTATGTGATTTTGATACATCGGATAAGCAATCGCAATCAAAATAGATACCACCCCAACAACAACCAATATTTCAATTAAAGTCATGCCCTTGATTGTCTGAAAGCCAAATGAAGTCATCTCACGAACTCCACAATAAACACAATATTCTTAGAAAATTTCACAATTTTTGTCTGTTGATGCACTGCTTTGTGTTTTATCTACCGTTATTTGTTTTGCCACATTAAAGCCCGCAGTATTACAACGCGCAAAAGCAGCCGTTGCTGAGTCATACAATAAATTCAAAGGTGTACCACTTAAAGTACTTGCGTCATAAGTACCCGCCACAGGCTCTGCCCATAAAATAAAACGGCTGCTATTAGCAGAACCCAGCATCACATTGTATTTGTGGCTTGCTGTATCAACTTTTACACCAGTAGGTAAATTACTTGAAAATTTACCTTTATTGGCATATTCACGTTCCATTTCCTTAATGATATTCGTCATGTCTGCCCGTGCATTTTCCATACGCGCACGCTGAATATAGCGCGTTAAATTAGGATAAGCAATCGCTGCCAATATGGACAAGATGATGATGGTTACCATCAACTCCACCAATGTAAAACCTTTTTGATGATTGATTTGTTTCATAATTTTACCAAGTTCCATAAATCTCAATGCACACAATACCGTGTATTCCAATTGTCCACAACCCAAACAAAATTTTCCACGATAAAAATACACAGCAATTTCGGTGCACACCCTTTCATTTCATCACACATTTACATCATAATCAAATTCTAAAATCACCATCAGCCAGCTCTCTCAAAAACCCATTTAAACCACATTCACCCCCCAATCAAACAGCACTTCAAATCAATAAAATGCTTGTTTTTTTCCAAAATTTACGCTATCTTTACGCACTTCATTTTTTCACAAACCACGGTGTCCAATCCGACTGTCAAATAATCCGTTGTTGCCATACCTGTCAGGTGCGCGTACCTTAAATCGTCGCCCTTTCAGGCAGCATTACAGGTGCAAGGGCAAAACCTTTATTTGCAATCGTTTTCCACACCAGATAACAGAGGTTGTCATGCAAATTTCAGGTGCAGAAATCCTTGTGCACAGTCTTAAAGCCGAAAATGTGGAATACGTTTTTGGTTATCCAGGTGGCGCAGTTTTAGAAATCTATGATGCCATTTATCAACTCCATAAATTTGAACATATTTTAACGCGACACGAACAAGCAGCAGTTCATGCAGCAGATGCTTATGCACGAACAAGTGGCAAAGTAGGTGTGGCTTTAGTAACATCTGGACCAGGCGCAACCAACGCCATTACAGGCATTGCCACCGCATACAGCGACAGCGTACCAATAGTCGTGATTTCAGGGCAAGTCGCATCGCCTGCCATTGGCACAGATGCTTTCCAAGAAATTGATATGATTGGTATTTCTCGGCCGTGTGTCAAACACAATTTCTTGGTAACACACATAGAAGAACTCGCGCCCACCATTAAAAAAGCATTTCAAATTGCCCAAACAGGTCGCCCTGGCCCTGTAGTTGTGGATGTCGCCAAAGATGTAACACAAGCGGTTGCCAAATTCAGTTACCCACAAGAAGACATCTTTATTCGTTCTTATCAGCCTGTTACCAACGGACACATTGGGCAAATCAAAAAAGCCGTACAAATGCTGGCAGCAGCAAAACGCCCTTTGGTTTATTTTGGCGGAGGTGTCACGTTAGGTAACGCATCACCAGAACTGACGGAATTTGTCAGAACTTTAGGCTTGCCTTGCACGGGTACGTTAATGGGCTTGGGTGCATACCCTTCTAGCGACCGCCAATTTTTGGGTATGCTCGGCATGCACGGCACTTATGAAGCCAATCTTGCCATGCAAAACGCCGATGTAGTGGTGGCAGTTGGTGCGCGATTTGATGACCGCGTGGTGTCTGTACCCAGTAAATTTTTTGAAAACCCCAAAAAAATCATTCATATAGACATTGACCCGTCCAGCATTGCCAAGCGCGTGAAAGTAGATGTGCCGATTGTGGGCGATGTCAAAAATGTGCTGACCGAAATGCTGAATTTGTGGAAAAAGCAAGAATTGACTTTTCAGGCAGCCCATTTGGAAAAATGGTGGAAAACATTGGAAAATTGGCGCAGTCGCGATTGTTTAAGGCTGCCTGAAACCCACGATAGTGAATTGATTTTGCCACAATATGTGGTGCAAACTTTGGCAAAAGTAACCAATAATGATGCGATTATCACATCAGATGTGGGTCAGCATCAAATGTTTGCCGCACAATATTACCCATTTGAACGCCCACGCCAATGGCTCAATTCAGGCGGTTTAGGCACAATGGGTGTCGGCTTGCCGTATGCCATGGGCGCGTATCTTGCAGACCCAAGCAAAGACGTGTGCTGCATCACTGGCGAAGGCTCAATTCAGATGAATATTCAGGAATTAAGCACTTGTTTTCAATACAAGCTGCCTGTCAAAGTCATTTGCTTGAACAACGGTTATTTGGGCATGGTTCGCCAATGGCAAGAGCTGTATTACAGCAATCGCGAATCAGAAACCTATTTTGACTCGCTACCTGATTTCGTGAAATTGGCAGAGGCTTACGGTCATGTCGGTATGCGAATTGAGAAAAAATCCGATGTAGAAGGTGCATTACGCGAAGCTTTGGCAATGAAAGACCGCTTTGTTTTCATGGATTTCATTACCGACCGCAAACAAAACGTTTATCCTATGGTGGGTAATGGCAAAGGTTTGAGTGAAATGGTTTTGCCGCCACATATGCGCGAAACCAAAGCTGATTCAGATGTGAACGATGTCAATGACCGCGACTACGACACAAGGAGTGTGCCATAATGCGACACATTTTATCTATTTTAATGGAAAATGAATCGGGCGCAATGAGCCGTGTGGTAGGCTTATTTTCAGCACGTGATTACAATATTGATAGCTTGTCGGTTGCCCCAACCGAAGACCCCACTTTATCGCGCATGACCATCGTTACGCGCGGCGATGACAATGTGATTGAACAAATCACCAAACAACTCAATAAATTGGTTGAAGTCATCAAAGTGGTGGATTTAAATGAAAGTCGCTATGTAGAACGCGAGCTCATGTTGGTAAAAGTCCGCGCTGTGGGTAAAGACCGTGATGAAGTTTTGCGTTTATCTGAAATTTATCGCGGTCAAGTAATTGATGTAACAGAAAAAACCTACACTATTGAAGTAACAGGCACCAGCGAAAAGTTAGACAGCTTTCTGGAAAATCTGCCACGCAACCTGATTTTGGAAACTGTTCGGACAGGTGCAGCGGGCATCGGACGAGGCGAACGCATTTTACGGATTTAATGGTTCATTTTCACAATCTGGCTGCCTGAAACCCCTTTTCAGGCAGCCTACTATTCAGAAAGACACCCCAATATGCCATCACTCGGCTACCGCAACGCCAGTATAACCGCGATACACCACATCAACAAAGAAAACAAACTGATATTGGCTTTTGATGATTTACCCGATTTTGAAATTCACAACGTAGTGGATTTTACCCTAAACGGCTTTTACCCACAAAACATCTTATTTGATGTTTATGCTTACGCATCACAAGACTTACCAGCCAAAATCGCTGCTGAATTTCCCCTTCTGTCCTATTACCTACACAACGGCGAAAACTGGCAAATTTACCACCTTTCCCCACAAACAGGCATGGGGGGCATCATTGTTTGCGCCACCTTTTAAATTAAAGCCAATCCAAACACACGAAAAATACCGAAACGCTTGGTAAAAGTTCAAGAAACCGCTACAATCTCAAACGTTTCAGGCAGCCTGCCTGAATCCAAAAACAATAAACTCAACGGAGTATCACCACATGACAACATCAAACAAAGGACAACTGCTGCAAGACCCTTTTTTAAATGCTCTGCGCCGCGAACACGTCCCTGTATCCATCTATTTGGTAAACGGCATCAAATTGCAAGGTCAAGTAGAATCCTTTGACCAATACGTTGTGTTACTGCGCAATACATCAGTAACACAAATGGTATACAAACACGCTATTTCCACCATTGTGCCAGCGCGTGCCGTTAGCTTACAGCATGATGGCAACAAACCCATCAATCCACGCACACAACTGCAACAAATTGAAACCATTTCACAAGACAGCGAATAAAACACGCCCGCTTTTGCGGGCGTTTATTGTTCATTTCCAAGCACTTTTAACCACACTTTTTCAGGCAGCCATTTATTCTCTCAACAATGAACACTCCTTTATTCCCCCCCATTGATGCCAGCGACAAAGCCACTCTGCGCCGAATTTTACGACAACGCCGCATCACACAAAATCCCTTGCAACGCACCCAAGCAGAAAAACGTGCCAACAACTGGCTAAAAACCCAAATCAAACGCAACAAACACATTGGCATTTATTGGGCGATAGGCAGCGAAATCCATTTAACACAATTTATATGCGCCGCACACCAACGCGGAGCCAAACTCCATTTACCCTACATAGAACGCGGCAAACGCCAATTGTGGTTTACCCCTTTTCCCAAACAAATCAGAACAATCCGTTCAAGCAAGCTGAAACCGCATAAAAAAACCACCCAAATCCCCCAATTCAACGGCAAAAAAATCCGTGCCGACCGCTTGCACACCCTAATTTTACCTTTGATTGGCATTGACCAATGTGGCAACCGATTAGGACAAGGTGGCGGATTTTACGATGCCACACTCACTGCCTGTAAACACAAACGCTTACCTAAAACCATTGCTTTCGCATTTTCCTGTCAAACCCTAGCCCAACTGCCTGCCGAAACACACGATTTTTGCGTTCATGAATTGATATGCGAACACGGTCGGATTGTTTTCAAGCAGTCAAAAACTTCACAAGAGACCCAATGAACCTACTCAAATACCTACACGCACAAGGCACAGATACACGCAAAAATTGTCAATGGCTCATCAAAAACGGGCTAATTGAAATCAATAACATAACCCTAATCGATGACAAAACCACAATAGACCCCCACCAAGTACACAGCTTAAAAATTGCTGGCGAAGAAGCCGTCATCATTCCCCTACCCCACTATTATATTTTGCTCAACAAACCTGCCGATTACGAAACATCACACAAACCGCGTAATTATCCCAGCGTGTTTTCCCTATTTCCCGACAACCTACGTGCCACCGATATCCAAGCGATTGGGCGTTTAGATGCTGATACCACAGGTGTTCTGCTGCTAACCAACGATGGTGCATTCAATCATCGCATGACTTCACCCAAACACCAAGTTCGCAAAATTTATCGGGTTACCTTAAAACACGCAGCCGATGAGACTCTATGCCAAACCTTAAAAAATGGCGTTTTGCTGCACGATGATGACACACTCGTTACCGCATCCGATGCCACATTAGACAATCCACATATACTAATTTTAAGCATCACCGAAGGAAAATATCATCAAGTCAAACGCATGGTTGCCGCCGCAGGCAACCGTGTTGAAGCCTTACATCGCTTGCATTTTGGTGATTGGGACACACAAGATTTAGAAGCAGGCGAATGGCGATTCATTCAGCCCAATTTTTGATACACGCTATTCTTTATCTTTCCCCAAATAAAGTAGCCTGAAAAACCAAACAAAAAATGCTTGCCATTTTTCAGGCAACCGTTATAATGCACAGCTTCACGGCGGGTCTCCTTGCATGATGATTTAGAACAACGGGTCAGGGGCGGAAGCCAGCAGCCCACTCTAAAAAGTCAGTGCCGAGGGTTTGGCTCGCCACCTGTATTTTCATGATAATTTCCTTTATGGTTGAAACCAAAATCCCCATTTTCAAATGAAAATGGGGATTTTGGTTTTCATTCCAACTTTACCACAGCACATGATCTATATTAATAAAAGTGAAAAAGCACTACCTTTATTAATTTACCGATAAATAAACCATTTTTTTACCACGCTCTTGGCGCATTTTCAACCAACCATCAATCAAACTCAACGCCAGCGCCACACCAATCAACACATAAGTTGGCACAGATTTTACCGAAACCTCATTACCCAAAATCAACCATGCCGACATAAATAATAAAATCGGCTCTAAATAACTCAACATACTGAATAATGGTACAGGCAAATCCTTATTCGCCTGCAAATTCAAACCCAGAGCCACCGCACTAATCACACCCAACATCGGAATGAGAAAATAATACTTCAACGAAAAATCAATAGCTTGAATCAATCCACCCGAAAACAGCAAATACGCCAAAGCCAAAGGTGCAATCACACTTAAATCAATCAAAAGTCCAATCAAGGCAGGTACTTGAGCATAACGGCGCAATAAATAATACGGTGGATAACCCAAACACACCGCCCACATACCCCACGCAAAGGCTTGGGTTTGCCACAATTCATGTGCCACCGCCACAGTCGCCACCACCAACGCCAATTTTTGCCAAGTATTTAATCTTGCTTTGAAAAAAATCCGCCCACCCAAAGCCAACATAAGTGGAAACAGAAAGTAGCCCATCGCCACATCCACACCCATACCGTTAATCGGCGCGTACATAAACAGCCACAACTGAAAGCCCAGAATCGGCGTAGGAAGTAATAAAATCAACCATTTATACCAATTTTCGCCCAGCGATAACACAAATTTACGCAATTCCCCCAAACCACCCAGCAGCCATACACAAGCCCACAGCGATGGTAACATCATGACCATACGCCACGCAAAAACCTCTGTGCCAGAAAGCGGTTTGAGCCAACCGCTGTACAAATACAATATGGCAAACAAAATATTGGATAAAATCGCTGCAAAAATTCCTTTTTGTAAATTGCCTTGCATTTTCAGGCAGCCTTTCTCATGAAAATCAAATGAAAGACAAGATTGTAAAGATTTATCATGAGAAAATTTCTCTTAATTTAGAGAAAATAAAAAATATAATTCCTTAATTTTTTGAAAAAAACAACAAAGACAGCCACTTTAAATAAGCATAACCCACGTTTAGAATAAGCAAATGGGAAGCATAATGAAAATACAGTCGTAGAACTGAAAAACACTATGGCGTTGCCAACGCCCCTATGTACTGGGTGTACACGGTCGGAATTATCACCTTATATTGCTTTTTCATTTCTACGACTATAGCGCATCAACCCAATCACGCTTTTTTCTGCAAAACGGCTGCAAAAAAACCGTCCGTATTGTGTTGTGCTGTGTCCATTTGCAAAAATTTGCCTGTGTTCAAATCCACTTTCTGTGCTGCCAAAATTTCGCCACAATCCAATAATTCAAAATCAGGATTATTTTCTAAAAATTCAAAAACTTGCATTTCATTTTCTTCGGGCAAAATGCTGCAAGTGGCGTACACCAAACGTCCACCTTCTCGCACCAATGCGCTGGCTGCCTGTAAAATATTGTGTTGTGTTTTCAACAAATTGTCTATGGTTTCAGGCGATTGGCGGTATTTCAAATCGGGATTACGGCGCAAAGTTCCCAAACCCGAACAGGGCGCGTCCACCAACACGCGGTCGGCTTTGCCGTGCAATTTGGCAATGCGTGGGTCGTGTTCGCTTTGAATGCGCTCGGGCGTGATGTTGCTCAATCCCGAACGTGCCATGCGCGGTTTCAAATTCGCCAAGCGTTTTTCTGAAATATCAAAGGCATAAATGCGCCCTTTGTTTGCCATTTGTGCGCCAATCACCAAAGTTTTGCCGCCTGCGCCCGCGCAAAAATCCACCACGATTTCGCCGCGTTTCGCGCCCACCAGTTGCGCCAAAATTTGGCTGCCTTCGTCTTGCACTTCCAAAGTGCCGTCCAAAAACAATTCGTGTTTGTTCAGCGCGGGTTTATTGGGGAAACGAATGCCGTGCGGCGCGTAGGGCGTGGCAATGGCTTGGGGGAACTCGCTTTGCAGTTGCGCCAAAACCTTGTCACGTTTGCCTTTGAGCGTGTTCACGCGCACGTCAAGCGGTGCGGTTTGCGCCACGCTGCGCCCAAAGGTTTGAATTTGCTCGTCTTCCCAATGGGTTTGCAAACGCGCAATCAACCACTCGGGCAATTCGGCAATCGTGTTCAGGCTGCCTGAAAACTCGGTTTTACGCGCTTTGACGTTGGCAAGAAATTCTTTTTCATCTTCTTCCAACAAATCAGCCAGTTGAGAAATATTGTAACCGCGCCCCAACACCAGCGCAGCCAACGCCGCTTTCCGTGCCTGAACGTGCGGACGGCGCAAAATTGCCGCGATTTTTTGGTAATGACGCAGCGCGGCAAAGGCGGTTTCGGCGATTTCGTGGCGGTCTTGTTGTCCTAGTTTTTTGTGGTTTTTCAAATAATGCGATAAAACAACATCAGCAGGTTGTTGAAAAGTTAAGATTTGTTCCAAAATCTCACTTGTGTGTTTAAGTTGAATGGGGTTCATAAGGCTGCCTGAAAAATGAAATTGGTTTGCGAAACACAGTAAAGCTCGCGTTAATCAATGATTTGAGACTAAACCTAATGCTTTATTGCACCACAATTTTTGGGAAACGGTTGCTGAAATCGCGTCCTTTATCTGCTACTGCCAACGCCACTTGAAATGCAGCTTGGGTGTAAACCGTGGCAATCGCGGGATTTTCTATTTGCAAATCGCCTACTTTACCCTCGTCCATCGCTACGCGAACAGGCAAACTCAATGGCAACTGCCCCAATAATGGCACATTCAATTTTTGCGCCAAATTTTTACCGCCATCTGTACCAAAAATTGATTCAGAATACCCACAATTACTGCAAATGTGTACCGACATATTCTCCAACACACCTAAAATCGGAATGTTCACTTTTTGAAACATATCAATGGCTTTTCGTGCATCAATTAAGGCAATGTCTTGCGGTGTAGTAACGACTACTGCACCTGTTACGGGAATTTTTTGCGACAAAGTCAGCTGAATGTCGCCCGTTCCAGGTGGCAAATCAATAAACAAATAATCCACATTATCCCATTCACTTTGAAACAAAAGTTGTTGTAAGGCTTGTGAAACCATAGGTCCTCGCCATACAACGGCTTGGTCTGGGTCTATCAAGAAACCAATGGACATCACTTGTATGCCATCGGCATTTTCAATGGGAATGAATTTACCATTTTTTTGGTGTGGCTGCTGCGTGGCAACACCCAACATCGTGGGCTGGCTTGGTCCATACAAATCTGCGTCTAATACACCCACACGCACGCCCATTTTTGCCATTGCCGTTGCCAAATTGGCGGCTGTGGTGGACTTGCCCACGCCACCTTTACCCGATGCAACCGCAACAATGTTTTTCACCCCTTTAATGGTATTGATGCCCGCTTGTACTTTATGGGCAACAATATGATGTTGAATGCTTAAATTGACTTTTTGACCTGTTGCTTGCTCAATGGCTGCCCGAAAATCGGTTGCCAGATGTTGTGCAGGGAAATCAAATCGCAGCACAACATTCAGGCTACCTGAAACGCTTTCCACCGATTGTACGGCTTTTACGCTGCCCAAAGTGCGTTGTGTGTGCGGTATGACGATTTGTTCAATCACATTGTTCATTTTTTACTTTCATCTCGCATCAAAGGCATAAGGATAAGTTTCAGGCAGCTTGAATGCAAGGATTAAAAACATTTTGTGCGTGAATATGGGACTGGTCTGACTTTGGCGTTTGGCGATTTTGCCGATATAATGCGCGGTTTATCATGAATTGTTGCCTGAATTAAAGAAGTCCACAATGTCGCAAAAAAAACCAACAAAAAACGTTTCTCGTCCGACTCGCCCACAGTTGCCTCACAATAAAAATAAGCATACTCGCACCATTGGCAATCTGATGCCTCAAACCCATGCCACAACACGCAAGCATACCTCAAAAAACGAAAACCCAAACGAAGACACACAAACTTTCCTGAAAACCACACGCAAAGCCGCAACCGTTTTTCAGCAAACCCATGTACCCGATAACAGTCGTCAGTTGATTGGCGATACCAAATGGCTGTTTGGTGTGGTGGGTACCGTGTATTTTGCCATTTCGCTGTTGGGTTTTCACATGAGCGACCCATCTTGGTCACGCAGCATCGCGCGTTCGGAAAATGTGCATAATTTTGGTGGTTTACTCGGCGCGTATTTGGCAGACATTGTGTACTATTTATTTGGTTTTTCCGCATGGTGGTTGCTGGTTGCTATGCTGATGATGTTGTACCGTAAATTTCGTCCTTTCGCCGAAAAAGGCACGCCCGATTACAAACCCAATGTGGCTGGCGTGGGTTTACTGATGATGCTGATATGCAGCCCCGTTTTGGAATTTTACGCGCTGGGCTCATGGCTGAAAAACAGTTTGCCTTTGGGCGCAGGTGGTTGGATTGGCACATCAAGCGCAGCTGGTTTAGCAGCACTTTTGGGTAATACATTAAGTTTGGTCATGGTCTTCATCGCTGCCTTACTGGCTTTTTCATTGATGGTTCAAATTTCATGGTTGGACTTTTTGGAAAGCATTGGTGTCAAACTGGAGACCACATTCCATTCACTGTTTCACAATCAGCCCGAACCACAAAATAGGACTGTGCTTAAACCAACAGCCCAAACCCCAAATCAACCAGAACACGACAAAGATGAAAACAACCCAACTGTAAAACCCAAAAGCATCAATGGCAACCGCAAAATCAATGTCAGCACCGCTTTACCCATGATACAAAGCAATCGCCATACACGCCCAACACCACCACAAGCCAATGACGAAAGTGGCTACATTTTACCCGATACAGGCTGCCTGAAAATGCCAGCCGAACAAACCGTTCACATTGATGAAGCACAAATTCAACAAACCGCCCATGCGATTGAAACCAAATTGGCAGAATTTGGTATTGATGTGGAAGTGGTAAACGCTGCATCAGGACCTGTGATTACCCGTTACGAAATTCAGCCTGCCAAAGGGGTTAAAGGCAGCCAAATTGTTAATTTAGCCAAAGATTTGGCACGTTCTTTGTCCTTGCAATCTGTGCGTGTGGTGGAGACCATTGCAGGCAAAAATACGATGGGTATTGAATTACCTAATGTCCATCGTCAAGAGGTGTTGTTATACGACATTTTTCACTCCGATTTGTTTTTGGACGCTTCGTCTAAATTAACGGTGGCTTTGGGTAAAGACATCGCAGGACAAGTGGTGGTGGGCGATTTGGCGAAAATGCCTCATTTATTGGTGGGTGGTATGACAGGGTCGGGTAAATCCGTTGGTGTGAATGCCATGATTTTGTCCATTTTGTTTAAAGCCCGTCCCGATGAAGTGCGCTTCATCATGATAGACCCCAAAATGTTGGAACTTTCGGTTTATGAAGGCATTCCACATTTGCTCGCACCTGTTGTTACCGATATGCGTGAAGCAGGCAATGCCTTAAATTGGTGTGTAGCAGAAATGGAAAAACGCTATCGTTTGCTCTCAAAAATGGGCGTACGCAATTTGGCTGGCTTTAATGAAAAAATTCAGGCAGCCAAAGATACCAATAAAAGTATACCCAATCCGTTTAGTCTCAATCCCGATGAGCCTGAACCATTGGAAAAATTACCGCAAATCGTGGTCGTAATTGATGAATTGGCGGATTTAATGATGACCGAGAAAAAAGCAGTGGAAACCCAAATTGCGCGTTTGGCACAAAAAGCACGCGCTGCAGGGATACACATGATTATCGCCACACAACGCCCCAGCGTGGACGTGATTACAGGTCTCATCAAAGCCAATGTGCCAACACGCATGGCATTTACCGTACAAAGTCGCATAGACAGTCGCACCATTCTTGACCAAATGGGTGCAGAAGATTTGCTCAAATACGGCGATTTGCTGTTTCTGCAACCAGGTCATGCCGAACCAACACGCTTACAAGGCGCATTTGTGGGCGATGATGAAGTACATCAAGTGGTTAGCTTCATCAAAGCCCAAGCCGAACCCAATTATGTTGAAGGATTGCTCACAGGCGAAGCCACAGAACAAACCAATCGCTTCATCAATCCCGAATCCCTTTCAGGCAGCCAAGATGAATTGTTTGACCAAGCCGTTCAATTTATATTGAGCAGTCGCAAAGCCTCAATTTCATCGTTGCAACGCCATTTACGCATTGGCTACAACCGCGCCGCCAATTTGATGCAAGAATTAGAAGAAGCAGGCATTGTGTCGCCAGCCGAAATAGACGGCAAACGGCATATTTTGGTGCGTTTGGAGCAATAAAACAGCAGGCTGCCTGAACATCGATTTGGTTTTCAGGCAGCCTGTTTCAACATCATTTGACCTTTCCACTTTTTCAGGCAGCCCATCATGCACAGCCACGTTCTCAATCCCCTTACCCTACCCTTATCAGGCACACATCTGATTGAAGCTTCCGCAGGCACAGGCAAAACATGGAACATCGCCGCACTTTACACACGCTTGGTGATTTTGGAACAAATGGACGTAGCAAAAATTCTGGTGGTAACGTTTACCAAAGCCGCCACCGCCGAATTGAAAACCCGGTTACGCGCCCGTTTGGATGAAGCACTTGATGTTTTGCTGGACAGCATCACACACAACAGCACACCCGAAACCTTACACAGCCATTGCAGCGATGTGTTTTTACAACAACTCTTACAACAAGCGTGGTACAAAGAAAGCAGCCATATCGAGGTAACCGATATGCTGCCTAAAAATCCCGATGATGCTGTTTCAGGCAGCCTGTCTCACGCGCAAATCCGCGCCCGCCAAAAATTGATATTGCGTTTAAAAGCCGCCATCAGCGATTTTGACCGCGCTGCGGTGTACACCATACACGGCTTTTGCCAACGGGTTTTGCAAGACTTTGCCTTCTATTGCCAAGTACCATTTCAAATTGAATTGGACGAAAACAACAGCCCGACTTATCGCTTGCACGCCACCGAAGATTTTTGGCGCACACGCATTGTGCATGATGCCGATTCTGCGCCCTTGATGTACAAAACAAAACAAACACCACAAAACCAAATTGCCACATTGGAAACGCATTTGGGTCGCCCCTATTTGACTTTCAGGCAGCCTGAAATCACCCAAAGCTTATCTGAATTACGCACTCAATTTCAGCGTATGTGGCAAAATGTGCAAGCCAAGCTATCTGAAACAGAAGCCGCATTTTGGCGTTTGCACCCCACTTTGAATGGTCGTACGTTTACAGAAAAAACCATTCGCAACAAATTTGCCCAGCTCGCCACGCTTTCAGGCAGCCCCGATGCAGCAGAATTACGTCTCATCTTGCAAAAAGACAAAACCACTTTCTCCGCTTATTTTGCCGCCGAACGCCTGCGAGATGGTGTGAAAAAAAACAACGTTTTGGACGAAACCCAGTTGGCGCACATCAAACCGCTTGAAACACTTTACCAAGCAGCAGAGCAACTGTTGCTTGCAGAACAAAATCACATCATCAAATTAGACCAAGATTTATTGCTTCATCTGCGTCAAGCCCATGAAACACACAAAAAATCCCACCCCGAACGACGTTTTGATGATTTATTATTGGACGTATTCCACGCCTTACAACACAATGCCGCCCACGCCCAAGCGTTGGCAAATGCCATGTCTGCCAACTGGCACACTGCCTTAATTGACGAATTTCAAGACACAGACCCTTTACAATACAGCGTATTTCGCACCGCATTTGGCACCGCAGCCGAATGCGAAAACGGCAAAGCCCTGTTTTTGGTGGGCGACCCCAAACAAGCGATTTACAGTTTTCGTGGTGCAGACATTTTCGCCTACTTATCCGCTGCCCAACACGCACCTGTCTCACAACGCTACACGCTGGCACACAATCACCGCAGTCATGCCAAATTGATTAACAGCATCAGTGCCTTATTCTCGCGCAATGCACCTTTTGTACTGCCTGAAATTGACTACCCCAAAGTTCAGGCAGCACGCGAACACACGCACATGCAACCCACGCAAACCGCCATCAACATCCGTTGGCTCAATGATGGTGAAAATCCAGAAACCAGTGAAACATTAAGTCGCCGAGCCGCCGATTGGTGTGCTGCCGAAATCGCACACTTATTGGCTTCGGGTACACAAAAAATCGCAGGTAAACCCATTCAAGCAGGACAAATTGCAGTGTTGGTGCGTGCCAATAAAGATGGCAGAACCATACAAAACGCGCTGAAAAAACAAGGGGTGCAAAGTGTTTTAACCAGCCGCAGCAGCATTTTTAACGAAGAAGAAGCTCAAGCCTTGTATGCCTTATTGGGTCTGATGCTCAATCCCAATCAGCAAGGTTTATTGGCTTTTCTGCTTTCAGGCAGCCTGTTTCAGCACACCGCCAGTGAACTGACCGAAATCACACAAAACAGCACATTAAGCGATGAATGGCACAACAGCATCATGCAAGCCGCCGAAATGTGGCAACAACACGGCATTTACGCAGCATTACAAAGTTTTTTCGTGCGCCACCAAGTTGAATACCGCCTGCTCACACAAGAACGTGAACGCACACTGACCAATTTGCATCAACTTTGGGAACTGTTGGCAAACGAAGAAAACCAGCTGCCCAGTCGCCCTGCCTTGTATCAATGGTTGGGTAACCAAATTCAGGCAGCCAACGAAGGTAAAAATGCTGGCGACCACGCACTCTTGCGTTTGGAAAGCGATGAAAATCTGGTCAAAATCGTTACCATGCACGCCTCAAAAGGCTTGCAATATCCGATTGTATATTGCCCCTATGTCTGGCAAGGTGGACAAGATGGCAGCCAAAAAGATTGGTGCATTGTCCATCAAACCAACGGGCAAACCGAATTGCTGCACCAAAAACAATTAAGTGATGCCGACCGCGAACAAATCAACCGCGAAACCCTATCCGAAGACCTGCGCCTACTGTATGTCGCGCTCACACGCGCCGAAGAACAACTTAATCTCTATTTAGCCAGTTACAACAAAAGCAACAGCAATGCCTTTGCCTATCTTTTGGATTGCCAAGAACACGCCAAAGACAACGCCGCCTTTCAGGCAGCATGGCAGCAATTCATTGCTCAGCAAGATCCACAACAAACCAGTTTCGCCCTACATCACGGTTTACAACTGCCCACACTTTCAGGCAGCCTGAATAACAATGACACACAGCCCATATACCACGCCCAAACCTACCCACCGCGCCATTTCCAGCACATCAGCCACACCAGTTTCACAGGTTTAAGTCGTCAAATCAGTCGCCACAACGAAAACACATTGAGCGACATCGCCCCTACTTTGGACACCGCCGAACTCGCGCTGAACAATGCAATCATGCTGCCTGAAAACCATTCAGGCAACCTCAATCCCATTTTCACTTTTCCACAAGGCGCAAAAGCAGGTGTATGTTTACATGAAATATTGGAACATTACCGCGCCCACCACAACAGCGATTTTCAGGCAGCCCAAGCAACACAGATTTTAAAAAAACACGGTCAAGACCCCGAAATATGGTTGGACACCATTTTACAAATGGCACACAACACCGTTCAAACCCCTTTAAGCCCACAACTGAATATCGCTCATTTAGCCGAACACAATCGCTTGGACGAAATGGGTTTTCTGTTCCACAGTACCGACTTTAAGGTACAAAACCTGCATGCATGGTTTGCACACCAAAACACGCTGCCTGAAAACATACGCCAAGCTGCCCAAAGCCTGTCGTTTCACCACATACAAGGTTTCATTAGTGGCTTCATGGACTTGTTTGTCCACACCGATAAAGGACAAACCTTTGTGATTGACTACAAATCCAACCATTTGGGCAAACACCCCAACGATTACACCCGCAACGCATTAGACCAAGAAATCATCAAACACCATTACTATTTACAAGCCTTTATCTACGCCATTGCTGCCGCACGCTATCTAAAATCACGCCAAGCCTTGCCCGAAACCATCAACATTCGCTATCTTTTTTTACGCGGTTTAGATGGCATCAGCAACAACGGCGTTTGGGCTTGGGACATCAAAACCGTTGATTTAAGCGAATGGCTGCCTGAAAATTGAGTGGGACTTATCATAAAATCGGAGAAATATGGTCGTTTCAAATTGAAATGTAAGATAAGGTAACAGCAACCACCGTGTACGCCTATTAGCAACACTATACTGCTTGCAACTTAATACCGTGAACTCGGGATAATAAACTTAAAACATCATTAAAATAAATAACTTGTGTAGATTAAGTGCTTGCACCCACATTTTCAGACAGCCTGAAAATCAATCATTGCTGCGATAAACGGTGAGCATCAGCACCCACCCTACGACCGCACATTTCCTTACAAACATTTGAATCACAATATGTTCAACAGCACAATCAACCGATTTTGCCTGCGCGTTTGTCCAAAATGCTGTCGGATTTGGCAGACCAACACATTGCCAAATGATGCAACATTAAAGCCGTTGCGCCCCAAATGTCGTAATGCAAATGAGGCAGGACGGGCAGATGTTCGCGTTGTGTGTAGCGCGACAAATCCAAAGCAAAATCAAGCGGCAACCAAAAAATTTCTGCCACTTCTTGTGCATTGGCTTGGGTTTCAGGCAGCCTGTCGCAATGCGCCAATACGGGCGTGATGGCATAGCCCGATGGCGTACAACACACAGGCAGGCAGCCTGAAACGCGCCAAACATTTGGCGAAATGCCTGTTTCTTCAAACGTTTCGCGCAAGGCGGTGGCGATGGGGCTGGGGTCGTTGGGGTCGCATTTGCCGCCCGCAAAGGCGATTTGCCCTGTGTGGCGGCGCAAAGTTTCAGCGCGGCGGGTCATCAAAATGT
>NZ_JAUNEC010000074.1:543-3923 GCF_030525755.1 Alysiella sp. | reverse complement strand
TGGACAGAATCGCCACGCACATTTTGGCGTGTGAGGGCGATTCCAAATGGGTGTTCTTTGACGGTAACTATCAGGAATATGAAGCGGACAAAAAACGCCGTTTGGGTGAAGAGGGCGCAAAACCGAAACGCATTAAATATAAACCTGTAACACGTTGATTTTGTGGTATTCAGGCAGCCTGAAAATGCGAAAATGGCGTTTCGGGCTGCCTGAAAATTGTCTCCAACAAAAAAGGAAATCAAGATGAACAGTTTATTTGATTGGCAGCAATGGGGCGAGGAAGTCGCTCAAATCATCAGCACCAGCGCGCACATTGTGGGTTTTTTGGGCATGATGTGTGTGGTGTTGGCGTTTTGGCTGGTGGTCAGCGAAAAATGGAAACCGACTTCTTTGTCATACAATTTGCTCAATGGCGGTGGGGCGATTTTGCTGATTTTGAGCTTGTGTGTGCATTTCAATTTGGGTTCGTTTGTGATTGAAGTGTTTTGGATTGCGATTGCGGGCATGGGCATTATCAAAAATCTGAAAGCCAAAAAATCGCAAAAGCAATAATATTCAGGCTGCCTGAAAAAAGGTAAAATGCACGCCAATTTTCCCTTTTTTTCGTTTTCAGGCAGCCTGAAAACCCCACAGCAAGGGTAGGGTGCAACTTGTTTCACTCTACAAAGTATTTTAACGAACTCTAATTTGAAACGACCACCAATCAAATAGAAAGGAAAACAAAATGCTGAAATTGTATTATCTTTCAGGCAGCTGTGCCCTTGTGCCACACACCGCTTTGTATTGGGCAAACGCCGAATTTAAAGCCACAGCCATGACACGCGACAGCATCAAATCGCCCGAATACTTGGCGATTAACCCCAACGGCAATGTGCCACTTTTGACTGATGGTGATTGGAGTTTGTCACAAAACGTGGCGATTGTGGAATACATCAACGCCTTGTATCCACAAGCCAAAATCTTCGGCTCGGGCAACGCACAAAGCCAAGCCAAAGCCCGTCAATGGCTGTCGTTTGCCAACAGCGACATTCACGGTAAATTCAGCTTGGTATTCGGTGCAGCCCGTTTACTTCCCAATGCCGATGAAACCACACAAAATACTGTCAAACAAGCAGGCATTCAAGCCGTTTTGGATTTGTATGTCAGAGCAGACAAAACATTGAGTAATCAAGATTATTTGACTGGCAATGAAATCACAATTGCCGATGTATATGTGTACGTTACCCAACGCTGGGCGCATGGTTTAGACATTGATTTAAACCATTTGCCCAATTTAAACGCCCATTTTGAGCGCGTTGCCCAAAACAATGGTGTTCAAGCGGCGTTAAAGGCGCAAGGGGTATTGTAAAATATGGATTTTCAGGCAGTTTGATGATAATTAGGCTGCCTGAAACATAAAAACAAAGATAATTATGCCACTTATATTATTATTCATCATTCCAATTCTTTCGGTTTTGTTCTAGGGGCTATTGACAGCGAAGCGGTGTCGTTTCGCGGTTGTTTTTGTGCTCAATTTGCTCCATTATGCGTTAAAAATACGCGCCAATGGCTTGTATTTTAGCTTCGCAAGTCTGCTACGCCACCCGCCTTGAATTGAACTCATTTATCTGTAAAATCAACTTTGCACCCCAATTGTCAATGGTCTCTAATTAAAGACAGCTCATTTTTCAGAAATTTTTTTCAAACAAGCTTGAATTAAATAATTTGCATAATGTTGTTTGAGATTAACTTAATCAATCTCATTCTATGGTTTAGAAACAAACAATCTAACGCAGCAAATTGCTTTTATGTATGATTTTATTTTTCAGGTAGCCTGAAACAAAATTTAGCGTAACCGAAAAAGCCCTATCTAATAATTTCCCCAATTTAATCAACATAATGCAAACACGCCGCGATTTTCTGAAACTTTCCGCCCTGTTCACCGCCACAGCCGCCATGCCCTTGTTGCAAGCCTGCCAACAACGCGCTGCCGCCCAAGCCAATGCACCGCTCACCATTGGCTATTTGCCGATTTTGGACGCTGCGCCGCTTTTGGTGGCACACGGTAAAGGCTTGTTTCGAAAAAACAATATTGAAACCGTCAAGCCGATTTTGTTCCGCAGTTGGGCAAGTTTGGTGGAAGCCTTTTTGAGTGGGCAAGTGAATGTGATACACGTTTTGTCGCCCATGAGCGTGTGGATGCGCTATGGCAGCCGTGCGCCTGTTCGTGCGCTGATGTGGAACCACACTTGCGGCTCGGCTTTGACCGTGCGCCCAGACATAAATCAAATCGCTGATTTACAAGGACAAACCATTGCCATACCCTTTTGGTACAGCATACACAATGTGGTGGTGCAACAGCTTTTGCGACAAGCTGGCTTGAAAATTGTGGAGAAAAACCCGAAAGCGGGCGAAGTGCGCCTGACCGTGATGCCGCCTTCCGACATGGTGGCGGCTTTGGCGGCGAAACAGATTGCGGGTTTCATCGTTGCCGAGCCGTTTAACGCGCTGGCGGAAGCCAAAGGCGTGGGCAAGATTTTGCGTTTTTCGGGCGACATTTGGCGCGAACACGCTTGCTGCCTGACGATGATGCACGACAATGACATCAACACGCGCCCCGATTGGGTGCAAGGCGTGATTGACGCGCTGGTTCAGGCAGCCGAGTTCGCCAAACATCATCGCGTGGAAACGGCAGAATTGCTGGCAAAACAAGGCATCAACAAATACACGCCACACGATGTGGCGGTGTTGCGAAACGTGTTGCAGCCTGAACCCGTGCAATGGGCAAAATACGAACGCAACGGTGCAATCCGCCATGCCGATTGGCAGCAAAAACGCATTGATTTTCAACCTTTTCCATTTCAATCGTACAGCGAATTGCTGATTAAATTGCTCAAAGAAACGCATTTGGCTGGCGTGAACACCTTTTTACAAGACGTGCAGCCTGAAATCGCGTCCAAAGAATTGTTTGACACGCGCTTTGTGGAAAAAGCTTTGCAACAGCATGATTTGATGAAACAATTTGGTTTGAGCAGTTTGCAACGCAGCGAGCAGTTTGAGATTTGATTTCAGGCTGCCTGAAACAAGGAAAATATCATGTTGAAAATCTGCTAACAGTAAATAATTTATATTTTATATCAATGCTTTATGGGTAATAATTGGCTTTCCAAGCAAACCAACTGGAAGAAAAAAAGGTAGCCGTCATTTTATTGCCATTTAATCTGACCATGCGGATAAGTTTGTTTATTTGGGTTTTCAGGCTGCATGAACATTGTGTATGGTTAGAGATTGAAACGCCATTTATGGTAGTTATAAGCGTATTTTAGAAAAAATTGATTAATTTGTAATTTAGCGAAAAATCTGTTCTAATGTGCGCCTTATTTTTAATACATTTCATCATT
>NZ_JAUNEC010000074.1:0-533 GCF_030525755.1 Alysiella sp. | reverse complement strand
AAGCATAACTTAATGTTATCTTTTGTTTTTTCTGCAATTATTTTACCACAATTTGCATCTGCCGAATTACTTGATTTCAAATATCCCGTTGATTACACAAAAGACCTAACCATCAACGGCCCAGCCTCTGATCAATACATCACAGATAACGCATTGAGAGTCATCAATGTAACCAGCCTATCAAGAATGAATATGGTCAATATCCATGCCCTTACATCATATGTGGATCAATTGCCATCAAGCATCAATCAGCAATTCAATTCGCTTAATAATCAACTGCATTCAAACATTGATAAAAGATTCAATCAAGCTATGGCAAGCCAAGCCGCTGCCGCCAATTTATTCCAGCCTTACCAAGTAGGCAAATTCAATTTCAGTGCGGCTGTAGGCAATTATCAATCCACTCATGCGCTTGCAATCGGTACAGGTTATCGTTTTAATGAAAATTTGGCTGCGCGTGCCAGTGTGAATTTTGTACAAGGCGGCAAAGCATCTTATGGTGCAGGTTTTAATTTTGAATATTAAACCTGTTT
>NZ_JAUNEC010000073.1 GCF_030525755.1 Alysiella sp. | reverse complement strand
CTGCCAAACACATTGGTGTGGTAGCGCACAGGCACGATGCTGTCTGTATCTTGTTCGGCTGCCCAATCATCGTATTCGGCGACCATAGAACGCATGGAATCAGGCACCCCTGCTGCCACAGGACGCGGTGCAGGCTGCTTGCGGCGTGGGGTAACAGGCACACCATCACCCTTATCCAGTAGGTGTAACAAACCTTTTTCTCTTAATCCTTCAATGGTTTCAGATGGTAAGGTATAAACCTTTTTAACACCACCTCTACCACCTTTTGCAGGCACAATTTCAAAGTCCCACTCTTCACGTTCAGCTTTGTCAATCACACCAGGTTTGCTACTTGGCAAATTTGGGTCAATGCCTTGTTCTTTCGCAGTTTTTGACAATTCAATAATTTCTGCAACACTTAATTTTATATCATTCATGGAATGCTCCAATACCTTACTACATGTAGCGCATGGTAGTAAGGTAAGTGGTAATAATTAAATTCAAAATAAAAACAATAATTTAAATAAATATCAATAAATATTTTTAAATAACACTTTACTTCTTATTCTTACTACTTTATTGTGTTTACAACTTCAAAACGGAAATTTTAAAGATTGTAACCGATTTGACAGTTTTGTTCTTTAACAACTTGGAAAAAAATCAGAAATAGGGGCTGATTTTGTCCCCTATGAAATGGGATGGTTATGAAGACTATTGAACAGGCAGTCTGTACGGTTATGAGACGTGCGGACTGCCGATTGAATGGTTTTAGAAAATGGCTAATTGCGGAAAGGAATCAAAATGATTGAATTAAAAGTTAAGTTTAATGATGTTTGGGCTGCTGCTTTTCAGGCAGAAAGCATCAATAAGCAAATGAAACAAGATGAAATTTTCGACATGGTGTCAAGCGTAAAACAGCATGACAATATTTTGATACTTAATACAAAATTTAATAACCATGAAGAAGCTCGTCGCATCATCATGCCATTATTGATTATTGCAGCAAATTCTTATGGATTTGATGTCTGCTGTATAAATTAAGGAGTATTGGGATGCACCCAGAAATGATACGCGCCAAAATCAGAATGCGTGGCGCGACCTTAACCGATGTTGCTCGTGAATACGGTATTTCGCCACGCGTGGTCAGCTTGGCTTTGAAGCAACCCAGCTTGTCAGGTGAAAAGGCTATAGCCGCATTTTTAAATAAACCTTTATACAAACTGTTTCCTGACCGTTGGACAAAAGACGGTAAGCGGATTCGTCCACGCTATCGGTATTTATACGAGGAGGCTGCCTGAAAATGGAATTGAAATCACATTATTCCATTGCAGAATTTTTAGAAATGGAATTAGAAGGAATGCCAGGTAGTAAGGTTGGTTGGGGAGATTTAGTTAAACGCCAATCTTGGGCTTTCCAAGAAGTTGCAGCTAAAGGTGGTCGTGGCGGTGTGAAAAAAATCTACGCCCCACCACCTGAAATCATGCAGCAAATCACAGAACGCTATCAACAGCAAATCTTGGCACAACAAGCCAACACCCCGTTCCCCGTATTAGATAGGCTACCTGAAGCCCCTGAAAAACCCGACCTTTCAGGCAGCACCGAAGCACAACGCACCCAACTGGGCGCACGCGAAGCGGTGTTGAAGGCGATTGAAACGCTGATGGCCGAAACGAAAGTAGGCAAAGACGCAGCGATTACCACGTTTTTGACCAGCGCACAGCACCCCAGTCAGGCGCATTTGCTGAAAATGCTGGTGTTGGCGACCGATAAACGCGGGCGTACTGCCCCCTCCCTAACCCTCCCCCACGAGGGGAGGGGAATGGTTGTGCCCAACGCTCGGACGGTTAAACGCTGGTTTAAACAGCGCGATGAAAACCGTTTGATGGCGAAAATCCCACAGTCTAAATGGCAAATACCTGATTGGTATCCACGTTTTCTGCATTTTTTCAGGCAACCGCAAAAACCCAGCGTTCAGGCTGCTTATGATTGGTGGGTGGCGGTGGAATTGGCGGAACAGCCTTTGTTTAAACCACCTAGCATTCATGCCGTACGGCGGATGTTGGACAAAACAGGCGAAGTGGAAAAACAATGCGGTCGCATGGGAGCGCGTGAACTGAAAAGCCAGCAAGCCTATGTCCGCCGTGAGTGGCGACAGTATATGCCTTTGGAAATTGTGTGTGCGGACGGTCAATGTTTTGATGCCGAATGCGGACACCCTGACAATCCAAGCATTGCCATTCGTCCCGAAGTTACGCTGATTGTGGATATTGGCACACGCAAAATTGTGGGTGTGGGCATGGGTTTAGCGGAAAGCGGTCGGGCGGTACGCAGTGCCATCCGATTTATGGTTACGCGATACGGTATTTGCGCCATTTTCTACGCAGACAACGGCAAGGGTTACACCAATGGTTTGCTCAATGATGATGCAACAGGCTTGTTTGCAAGGTTGGGTATCACAATGAAGCATTCTGCGCCATACAGTAGCCAAGCGCGTGGTGTGGTGGAACGCTTACACAAAACCGTGTTGATTAAAACCGCCAAACGTTTGCAAACCTATATCGGTCAAGACATGGACGGCGAAGCCAGTCGTGCCGTACATAAAGCGACACGGCAAGCAGCAAAACAGGAAATTGCTTTACGCGATATTCCTGCGCTGAAAAACATTGCCAGCCTGACACCGCACATGATGCCCAGTTGGGAACAGATGAAAGAAATCATCTATCAAGCAGTGGAAGAGTACAACAACAGTCCACATCGCAGTATGGAAAAAGTGCGTGATGTGAGAGGTAATGTGCGCCATATGACCCCCAACGAACTTTGGGCAATGAAAGAAATGCAAATGCAATCTGAAAACAAAGCGTTGGAAAAAGTGGGCGAAGACGAGCAAATGTATGTGTTTTTACCGCAAGAAATTCGCACCATTGAGCGTTGCCAAGTCAAACTCCGCAATAACGTGTATTTCAACAAAGCGTTTGAAGAGTGGAACGGTTGTGAAGTGCGTGTGGCATACGATGAACACAATGCCGAGCGCGTGTGGTTGTTTGATGATGTGGGTCGTTACTTGGGACACATGGATTGGAATGCGAATGTCCGTGATTTCTTTCCGAAATCGGTTGTGGAACAAGCAAAAGACAAACGCATTGACGCGCAAGTCAAACGATTGGAAACCAAAATCAGCGTGGTGGAAGCGGCACGACCTGTGCCAACAATTGAACACCAACAGAGCGTGAATTTGGGCGGTTTGGTGGTGGATTTGAACAACATCAAACGTGAAGCGGAAACGGTGTTGTTGCCACGCGCTGAACCCAAAACCGACAGGCTACCTGAAGCCCAAGTTGATGTGCCAAAGCAGCCAGTTTGGCAAGTACCTGCCACACCGCAGGAGCGCATTGCCGAATGGCATAGATTGAATGAGCAACCGCATATCAGCGAAGCACAACAACGCTGGCTGACACGGTATCCGCAATCGCACGAGTTTAAGGCATTAAACAGAAATGTGGCTTGATGTTTCAGGCAGCCTGAAACGAAAAAAACAGTCCAAATGTGGCGTTTGGACTGTTCCCTAAAACATTTTTTAAACAACTTATGGAGCATTTTACCATGAAATTTGCCGAAATCACCAATTTGTCGCTGGTTAAAGTCGCAATGGAACGCTTAACCAACCGCTTGGACGGCTTGCCTGCTTTGGGCGTGCTGTACGGACACAGCGGCTACGGCAAAACCACAGCCACCATCGCCGTTGCCAACCGTACCCAAGCCTATTATGTGCAGATGCGTTCGGCATGGAGCAAGAAAACCCTGCTGGAAAAGATTTGTTTTGAAATGAGCGTGCCGATTGCCAAAAACACCGCCGCTTGCTTGGACGCGATTTGTGAACACCTTGCCACCGTGCAACGCCCTCTGATTTTGGATGAAGCCGATTATTTGGTCAGCAAAGCAGGCATGGTCGAACTGGTGCGCGACATCTACGAAGGCAGTCAATGCCCGATTTTACTGGTGGGCGAAGAGCAATTGCCCAACAAACTCAAAAAGTTTGAGCGATTTCATGGTCGCGTATTGAGCTGGATACCTGCACAACCTGTCAGTTTGGCAGATGCAGAAGTGTTGGCAAAGACCTACGCACCCAATTTACAGATTGCACCCGATTTGCTCAAACACATTGTCGAGATTGCACATGGTTCAGTACGTCGCGTTACGGTTAATCTGGTTAATTTATCGGAAACGGCTGCGGTGCATGGTTGTG
>NZ_JAUNEC010000016.1 GCF_030525755.1 Alysiella sp. | reverse complement strand
CCAGTTGCGCTGGCACATGAATGGTGGTGGGGTCGGTGAAGGATTTGAAACCTGCGAGTTTGATTTGGGTAAGGCGCATGGGGTGGAAAGTCTGCCTGAAAAGGACAAAATAAAAAGGGTGAATTATAGCATTGATGAGCATGGTGGTGTTTTCAGGCAGGCTGCCTGAAAAGGGTAATTGGGTTAATGGAGTTGTGTTGATATTATATAAATAATTGATATTATTTAATTTATTTTTGTTATGCGTATTAGGGTGGGCTTGGGTGTATAATACACCTACGCAGACTAGGGATTTTCCTTATTTTGTGTGTTTTGATATTTTTTTGAAAAAATTGATTTTTAGGATATAACAATGAAAAAAATGCCTATTTTGAATATGAAAACTGTATCTTTTTTGATGCTTTCAGCGATGTTGGCTGCTTGTGGTAGTGGTGGTAGCAAGGGTGCTTTGACTACTACCAGCACCAATACCCGTCCTGTGCCTACTGTACCAACGCCTACAAATGTAACTTATGATGGGCATGCTGTGGTGGTAAGCAGCAATTTAGGGAAACAAAGTATGGCAATCAATAATTTAAGCGGTAAAGCACTGAATCAAATTACATTAAATGGCAAAGTAATGAACTTGGTACCTAGTGGTAATACTACAGGTGGCTGGCTAAAAGTGGACACACATACTGTTAAAAAGGATGTGTATATGGGTTTACAGCACACGGTTTTTGGTCGTTATTCAGAAGATGGTGGCGTGGACAATACTGTGGTGGTAAACGGTCAAGTTACGCCATTAGATAAAATACCGAATGCCAATACGGTTACTTATAATGGTAACGCTTTGTACATGTATGGTAATAGTGGCAAAGTGTGGTTAGGTACAGCAAAATTTGATGTGAATTTTGCAACCAAACAACTTGAAGGCCAAATCCAAGAACCAGGTGGTAATTTTACTGATGTTGATTTAAAAGCCACTATTTCGGGTAATACATTCAAGGGCGACCATAATGGCACAACAACACAAGGTCATTTTTACGGTCCGAATGCCGAAGAAATGGGTGGCGTGTATTACAAAGGCACAAAAGACAATCCAGAGTACCTTGGTGCATTTGGTGCGAAAAAATAATGATTTAATGTAAAAAGATTTTCAGGCAGCCTGAATGTTAAGCAGCCTGAATGTTTTATTCTGACTGTATTGTTGTGATTTTAATTCAGTATTTCTGCCTGATAAGGGGGTTTTCGGGTAAAATTCGGCTGTTTTTATTTTATTTCAGGCAGCCTGAAAATTTTGATTGAATGAAAGACAATTATGTTAAACAAAGACCAATTCGCCGACAACCACTTTATCCGCACCATCATTGAAGACGACCTGCAAAGCGGCAAACACACCGCCATTCAAACCCGTTTCCCCCCCGAACCCAACGGCTATTTGCACATCGGACACGCCAAATCCATTTGCCTGAATTTTGGCTTGGCGTATGTGTTTGACGGCAAATGCAATTTGCGTTTTGACGACACCAATCCCGAAAAAGAAAACCAAGAATACGTTGATTCCATTAAAGAAGACGTACAATGGCTCGGCTTTCAATGGCAAGGCGAACCGCGCTATGCCTCTGATTATTTTGACCAATTATTTGATTACGCAGTCGGCTTAATCAAAGAAGGCAAAGCCTACGTTTGCGATTTAACGCCAGAAGAAATGCGCGAATATCGCGGCACGCTCACCGAAGCAGGCAAAAACAGCCCCTACCGCGACCGCTCCGTAGAAGAAAACCTTGATTTATTCATGAAAATGCGTGATGGCGCGTTCCCAGACGGCAGCAAAACCCTGCGCCTGAAAATTGACATGGCATCGGGCAACATCAATATGCGCGACCCCGTGATTTACCGCATACGCCGCGCCCACCACCACAACACAGGCGACAAATGGTGCATTTACCCCATGTACGACTACACCCACGCCATTTCCGATGCCATTGAAAACATTACCCATTCTTTGTGTACTTTGGAATTTGAAGCGCACCGTCCGCTTTACGATTGGGTGTTGGACAACATTCCCAGCCCCAGCCAACCGCGCCAATACGAATTTTCGCGTTTGGAATTGCTGTATTCCATCACATCAAAACGCAAATTGAATCAACTGGTTAGCGAAAACCACGTTTCAGGCTGGGACGACCCACGCATGCCCACCATTTCGGGTATGCGCAGACGCGGCTACACGCCCGAAGGTTTGCGCCTGTTTGCCAAGCGCGTGGGCATTTCCAAATCCGAAAACATCGTGGACATGGACGTGCTGGAAGGCGCAATCCGCGAAGATTTGGAGCATGCTGCGCCACGTTTGATGGCGGTGTTGAACCCACTGAAAATCACTTTAACCAATTTTGAACAAGGCAAAACGCAAAGTCGCACAGCCGCTTTCCACCCCAATAACGACAGTTTTGGCGAACGCGAAGTGCCAATCAGTTCAACCATTTACATTGAGCAAGACGATTTTGCCGAAGAACCGCCAAAAGGCTGGAAACGTTTGACTTTGGGTGGCGAAGTGCGTTTGCGCCACGGTTACGTCATCAAATGCGATGAAGTTGTGAAAGATGAAAACGGTCAAATCATTGAATTAAAATGCAGTATTGACCACGACACTTTGGGCAAAAACCCCGAAGGGCGCAAAGTGAAAGGCGTGATTCATTGGGTGTCTGCCGAACACGCTGCGCAAATCAAGGTGCGCCTGTATGACCGCCTGTTTACGGTGGAACGCCCAGACGCGGTGCGTGGCGATGATGGCGAATATTTGCCGTTTACCGATTTCATCAATCCACAATCAAAACAAGAAATTACCGCATTTGCCGAAAGCGTAGTGAACGATTTGCCGCCCGAAAGCCGTTGGCAATTTGAGCGCGTGGGCTATTTCGTTACCGACCGCCACGACCACAAACAGGGGCAAATGCCTGTGTTCAATCGCACGGTTACGCTGAAAGATGGGTTTCAGAAGTAATATTTTGATTTGAAAATGATTTTCCCATACTGAACTGCGTTTCAGGCAGCCTTGTAGTACCCGAAAATTTTGGAGAATGCCACAAAACCGTTCTCTTTTCTGTCTCCAACGAGGGCTGGATGTAGACTTGCCAAGTTCTCTGTAGCAACTGTTGAATATTGGATATTCAATATTTTCTGATGAAAACACAAGGTTTGTCGGATACCAGTATCTGACCTTATGGTGTTCAGTTCTACAACCATAAATTTCCGCCAGTGGGAGAGGGGTAAGTTTTAGTCAGCCTGAAATCTTTGTAAAACCTATTTTTATGGTCAATTCATTTAGAAACAGTACAAGTGTAGGGTGCAAACTTGTTGCACCCTACACTTGTCAGTGTTATGGGCGTGAAAGGCTGTCTGAAAGTTTGTGGTCAGTCAGTTGGCATATTGACGACATGCTGTGATAAATGTGTGGATTTTATCGCTGTCTTTAATGCCTGCCGCACTTTCTACACCGCTGGATACATCAACTGCTTGTGCTTTGCTGATTTGCAATGCAGTAGTAATGTTTGTGGTATTCAGTCCGCCTGATAAAATCCAGTGTTTATTTGCGTTTTCAGGCAGCCATGACCAATCAAAAGTGTGTCCTGTTCCACCGTATGCATCTGCTACATAGGCATCAAACAAAATGGCTCTGGCATCGGGAAATTGGGCAAAGGCTGCCTGAATGTCTGCTGGCTTACGAACACGCACGGCTTTGAGGTATGGGCGATGAAATTGGCGACAAAATGCAGCATCTTCATCGCCGTGAAATTGTAAGACATCAATTGGAACCGTATTGATGATGTGGTGGATTTCTGTTGCACTGGCATTCACGAATAAGGCAACTACGCTGACAAAGGGTGGCAAGATTTGAACAATTTTTTGGGCTTGTTCAGGGGTAACACAGCGCTTGCTGCCTGAAAAAAAGACCAAACCAATGGCATCTGCACCTACTTGTGCGGCGATGAGTGCGTCTTCGGGGCGAGTTATGCCACAAATTTTAATGCGAATAGGGTACATATTGGGTTTCTTTGTGTGGGTAAAGGAAAGGGATAAGTGGCGTTCAGGCAGCCTGTGTGTCATCGTTTTTTAAGGGTAATTGGGCTTGTATGATGTTTTTGTCGTTGGCATGTGGTGTTAAAGCGAAACCCAGCTTACTTGCTAATTTTTGCATGGCGATGTTTTCTTTTAGGATTTCGGCACGCATGGTTTGAAAACCTTGTTGTTGGGCGTGCTCAATCAGTTTCTGCATCAATAATATGCCTAAACCTTGACCTTGTAATTCATCGGCAATGCTGATGCCAAATTCGCATGTGGGTAAACCCAAATCGGCGGTGTAGTGGGCAAATGCCAAAGGGTTATTATCCAGAGTATGCAAAATTAAGGCGTATTCTCGCTGATAATCGGGGCGACTTAAACGCGAAAGCAGGCTGGGTGATGGGCTTTCGTTTTGCACCATAAAGCGCATCTTGCGGCTGTTGGGTGTTAAGTGTTCAATGTGTTGGCGAATGAGTTCGGCATCTTCAGCACGTACGGTGCGTAAAATGGCGGTGTCGCCATTGTTGAGCGTGAGGTTTGTTGTGTGATGGGAACAGGTAAACAGATTGTGTGCAGTGGTGTTGGGGTCTTGTAAATGGAGTTTGCAACTGTGGTAGAGCCATTTGTCATGGTCATGGCTGAGTATCAGCTGCAAATATTGGATTTCAGGCAGCCTGTGTAGTAGGTCGGCGGTATTGAGTAGCCAATTTGCCCATATGGTTTCAGGCAGCATCAGTTGTTGGAGGGTTTGCTTGATGATTTCTGGCTGAATGGGGGGTAATAAAACAATGTGTTGATTTTGGTGGATTAAGGTCAAAATTTGTCCGAAATGGGTTTGCCAAGACCATTGAAATACAAATGATGAGGGGGAATTTGAGCGACTGTGCGACAGTTGTAACACCGTTAATAATTGGTTGGTGGCGTTGCGGCTGGCGGGTAGGGTAGTCATGGGCAACATGGGGCGCAAGGGTTCATGTAGATTTTGTGCCTTGATGTGATTGTGGTGGTAATCGTGAAAAGTGGAAATGGGGTAACTGTTGCGGCGATGTTCTCGATATGCATTCAGTTGAAATAAGGCGGAAAGGGCGTGTTCAGGCTGCCTGAAATGCAGGGTTTTGTATTTGTGAAACAGTTGTTGTACTTCGGGGGTGTTGGCTTGACCGAGCCAAACCAATAACAGGGGTTTGGAGGTATGGGTTTGCATTTGCGCCACGATGTGGGCAGTGCATAAGGCATCTTGTGCATGATGACTGCCATACAGAATCAAAATGGCATCGTTACTTTCATCATCAATTTGTTGTTGTAAGGCTGCCTGAAACAAAGTAGGTGCGGCATCGGTAGGTAAAAAGACGGGATTGTGGCTTTCGGGTTTGCGGGATAACAGGCGAGACAATGCGCGGGTGGTGGCAATGGGAGGTTGTGCCAAATGCAGTTGGTATTGAGACAGTTTTTGCAATGTGAGTGTGGTAATGTGTGGGGTGTTGCTGATGATGGACAAGCGATTGCCACGCGTATGCAAACGGCTGTGTAGTAATTTGGCTGCTGTGAAGAAGTCTGCCAATGTGTGTGCAATCAGAATATGGCAACGGTTCAGGGCTTGTTCAAATAAGTGGGCTTCATCGGGGTTGTTTAAGGTCAGCAATACCACAATGGGTTTTTGATGGGTAACCGCATTTAAAACGTTTACCCATTCGTGTGCTTGGTCTATGTTGTGAATGTGCAGTAAAAGGGCGGTGGTATGGTGTTCAGCGGCGATGTATTCAATCAATTTGCTGTTGCCCAAAATGCTACCTGAATTGGGATTGAAAATCACGAAACGGTGGAATGCCAAGCCTTCATTTTGGGCTTCTTGTTTGATGCAGTCGGCAATATCACTACTCTGACCGATGTATGCCATACCCGAAGTGTTGTTGCGCTGGAATAAATGAGGCAGGCTGCTGGCGCGTAATACGGTCAGCATGATGCCTGCTTTGTGTGCGTTTTCGGTGGCTTTCAGCAATTGACGGCGTGCGCTTGCTGATATGTTTTCCATTTCGTTCACAACAATTATTTGGCGCACTTGATTTTTGATGGCTTCGCGCACAATGCCGTTAATTTTTTCTGTTGCTACAATGATGATGACGGCATCAATGATGTGTTCTTCGGCAGCATCGCTTAAACTGTCGTAAGCAGTGATGCCACCTATGGTTTTGTGTTGCGGATTGATGGGAATCAGTTGTGCAGTACAATCGGTACACAGTTGCGAGAAAATACGGCGACCTAGACTACCATAACGGTCTGATGCGCCAACCACAGCCAATTTTTGTGCTTGAAATAGTGTATGCCAAGTGTGTTGCATTTTGTGGTGTTCCCAAATATGTGGCTGCCTGAAAAATGTGTGGCGCAAGTTTTCAGGCAGCGTGGTGTGTTATTTGTTATCAGCATATAGACTGCGGAGTGCCATACGCAAGCGCGTCATGCCTTCATTTAAGTCTGCATCGTTGAGCAATAGAGAGGGTGCGAAACGCAATACGCTCTCTCCTGCGCCGATTATCATTAAGCCGTGTGATAAGGCTGCTTGAATGATTTTATTGGCTTGACCTTGATGCTGCTGGTTTAACACTGCACCGATGAGCAAGCCTTGTCCACGTATGGTTTCAAATAAGCCATTAAATTCTTGACTGATTTGTTGTAAAGTGTTTTTGAGGTTTTCGCTTTGTTGGGACACATTTGCCAATGTTTCAGGCAGGCTGATGATTTCCAAAGCGCGTTTAGCGACCGCACAAGCCAGTGGATTGCCACCAAATGTGCTGCCGTGGCTGCCCAGAGTTAAACTGTTTGCAAACAGCGGTTTGGCAATCATGGCGCCAATCGGTATGCCACAACCGAGTGCTTTGGCGGTGGTCAAAATATCGGGTTGGATATTGTGGTGTTGGTAAGCAAATAGTTTGCCAGTCCGTCCAATTCCTGTTTGTACTTCGTCAAAAATTAAGGCTGCCTGAAATTCATCACACAGTTCACGCGCTGCTCGCAAAAATTCGTGATTGGCAGGCAATACACCGCTTTCGCCTTGAATGGGTTCAATGATGATGGCACAAGTGCGTGTGGAAACCGCTGCTTTGAGTGCAGCGACATCATTGAATGGAATATGGGTAATGCTTTCAGGTAGCGGTGCAAAGTCTTGGTTGTATTTGGTTTGTCCTCCAACAGAAACGGTAAATAGGGTGCGTCCATGAAAGGCATTGATGCAAGCGATGATTTCGGTTTTGTGTGTGCCAAAATGGTCGCGTGCGTGTTTGCGCGCCAGTTTTAATGCGGCTTCATTGGCTTCTGCGCCTGAATTGGCGAAAAAGACTTTGCCGTCAAAACTTTTTTCTATCAGTAAGGTTGCCAGTTCTTGTGCTGGCTCGGTGGTGTAATAATTGGAAACGTGCCAGTATTTTTGTGCCTGTTCGGTCAATGTCTTAATGAGTTCAGGGTGGCAATGTCCCAAAGCATTTACGGCGATACCACCTGATAAATCAATGTATTCTTTGTTGTTGGTGTCCCAAACGCGACTGCCTGATGCGTGAGCAGGCAGCATGGGGGCAAAAGCGAAATTGGGGGTTAAGTGGTTTTGCATGGTATTCTCGTTTGGCATGAATTGGAAGTTGCTTGGCGGTGCTTAATGAATGATGTCGGGTTTGTCCATTAAGGTTTGCCATTCTTGACAGTAACGATATAAGTCGCTTAAATTAGGAAACTGGTCTTGCAGACCTTGTTGGTGGATTTCATCAAGTAAGTCTGATAATAAGTTAATCGGTTCTACTTCTGAACCATATAATTCGCCATCAAATGCCACGCCGATTAAGTGTTTTGCTTCATGTAAATCCAGTAGCACTTCAAACATGAATTCTTCTAAATCTATTTCGCTGATGCAATAATCAGCCCATTCTTGAGTGCAACACAGTTGTGCATCATTTGCACTGTGCCAAAAACAGGAAACCATAAAGGGTTCACCCAATTTGTCATCGTAAAAAGCCGATGGGCATTCGGCATAATATTCTTCTTCATCAAGCAAAGTGTACACGGTACGATTGCGTACAATGTGTTGCACAAATTGAAGATAGCTTGGGTCAATTTCGTACGTCATGGTTTTCTTTCAGGCTGCCTGAAAAGTTTAATCTTTGAATTGATAAAGTACTTCGCCTTCTTGTATGTAGCCCATTTTGTATCGGGCAATTTCAGATACGGCTTGGAAACCGTTTTTTAAATCTTCTACTTCGGCTTTGAGTAAGGCATTTTTCTGACGCAATAAGTGGTTTTGTTGTGAAGTAGTGTGAGCCAGTTTTTCAATCTTGGCATATTGGGCACGCAAACCTGTTTCAGGCAGCCAAATTTGGTAATGCAAACTGATGAAAATCAAGCTTAAAATCAAGGTTATCCATTTCATAAACAAGATGATATTTTTTTAAGTTGTTCAGGCTGCCTGAAAGATAAAATTCATTGTTTTCAGGCAGCCCAATATTATATTGATTTATGTTTATTTTTTCAGTTGATAAAACGCCGCTTTGCCGGGATAGTAAGCCGCATCGCCCAATTCCTCTTCAATGCGCAACAGTTGATTGTATTTTGCCATGCGGTCGGAGCGGCTCAACGAACCCGTTTTGATTTGCATGCAATTTGTGGCAACGGCTAAATCGGCAATGGTGCTGTCTTCGGTTTCGCCCGAACGGTGGCTCATCACGCTGGTGTAGCGGTGGCGTTTTGCCAAATCCACGGCTTTCAAAGTTTCGCTCAACGTGCCAATTTGGTTTACTTTCACCAACAGGGCGTTGGCAACGCCTTTGTCAATGCCTTCTGCCAAGATTTTGGGGTTGGTAACAAACAAATCATCGCCCACCAACTGAACGCGGTCGCCCAGTTTTTTGGTCAAATATTTCCAGCCAGCCCAGTCGTTTTCGTTCATGCCATCTTCAATGGAGATGATGGGGAATTTTTCCACCAACTGTTCCAAATAATCGGCAAATTCTTCGCTGGTGTACGATTTGCCTTCGGCAGACAAATGGTATTTGCCATTTTCGTAAAATTCGCTGGACGCGCAATCCAAGCCCAAAGCCACATCTTCGCCTGCTTTGTAGCCAGCAGCCTCAATCGCCTCCACAATCAAAGACAAAGCCTCTTCGTGGCTGTTCAAATTGGGGGCAAAGCCGCCTTCATCGCCAACGGTGGTGGGGAAACCTTTGCTGTCGCACAATTTTTTCAGCGCGTGGAAAATTTCTGCACCGCAACGCAAGGCTTCGCGGAATGAAGTTGCGCCAATGGGCAAAATCATAAACTCTTGAATGTCCAAGCTGTTGTTGGCATGTTCGCCGCCGTTAATCACGTTCATCATTGGCACGGGCAAAGCCATAGGTCCTGCACCGCCCAAATAGCGATACAAAGGCAAACCTGCGTCTTCGGCTGCCGCGCGTGCCACCGCCAATGAAACCGCCAAAGTGGCATTCGCACCCAGGCGACCTTTGTTGTCGGTGCCGTCCAAATCCAACATGATTTGGTCAATGTAAGCCTGTTCGCTGGCATCAATGCCGATTAAGGCTTGGGCGATTTCATTATTCACGTGTTCCACCGCTTTCAACACGCCTTTGCCCAAATAGCGCGATTTGTCGCCATCGCGCAATTCCAACGCTTCTTTTTGTCCTGTGGACGCGCCACTTGGCACTGCCGCACGCCCCATCACACCGCTTTCCAGCAACACATCGCATTCTACGGTGGGGTTGCCGCGTGAGTCCAAAATTTCACGCGCGAAAATATCAATAATGGCACTCATGAGATGATGCTCCAATGATTGAAAAGTTAAAGAAATAAAAACAGATAAACATTATAGCGTGGTTTTGCCATTTGGTCTTTAAGCAAAATTTTAAGATTTCATATTTTAAAGTGGTTAAAGTGTCAAGACTGACTGGGTGTTTTTTGCTTAAATTAACGGTAATACTGTTTTTACTTGCAAATGAATGTGTATAATACACCAAAATCAGCTTGATTAATGTGCTTGGGCTGAATAAATACAACACACAAATAAGGAAAATCATTTCAATGAATCACAATTTTGCACTTGCGGTACCATCTGGACACGGCAGTTTGGAGCAATACATTCAAACGGTAAATAGTTTACCCATGCTGACACTTGAAGAAGAAAATGAGTTGGCGGTGCGTCAGCTTAATGGTGATTTAGAAGCAGCGAAACAATTGATTTTATCCCATTTGCGTGTCGTGGTTTCTATTGCGCGTGGTTATGATGGGTATGGTTTAAATCAGGCAGATTTGATTCAAGAAGGCAATATTGGCTTGATGAAGGCGGTTAAGCGTTTTGAGCCATCGCGTGGTGCGAGACTGTTTTCTTTTGCAGTGCATTGGATTAAAGCTGAAATTCACGAATTTATCTTGCGCAATTGGCGTTTGGTTCGCATTGCGACTACTAAACCACAACGCAAATTGTTTTTCAATTTACGCAGTATGCGTAAAAGTTTGGGTGCTTTGTCGCCCAAAGAAGCACAAGATATTGCAGATGATTTGGGTGTGAAATTAAGTGATGTCATGGAAATGGAGCAGCGTATGACAGGTCATGACGTGGCTTTGTTGGCTGAGAATTCTGATGATGCTGAACATGATTTTGCACCAATTGATTGGTTGAGCGACACCGACAGCGAACCCACGCATCATTTGGCGCAAAAGGCTTATTTCAATTTGCAAACTGAAGGTTTGAACAATGCTTTATCACAATTGGACGAGCGCAGTCGCCATATCATTGAAAGTCGTTGGTTACAAGATGAGGGTGATGGCATGACTTTGCATGAATTGGCGGCAAAATATGGTGTGTCTGCAGAACGCATTCGTCAAATTGAAGTGAAAGCCATGCAAAAATTGCGTGTTTTTTTGGGTAATGAAGCCAGAGCGGATTTGCAAGATTAAATGGACAGAACCTGTATTCATATCATTTGAAGTTCAGTATTAAGTTTTATAGTTGTAGAATTGAAAAAGCATTATGGCGTTGCTAATGCCTTATTATGTATGATTTGTGCATGGCTCTCATTGTCGCCTTGTACCGTATTTTCACTTCTATGATGATACTTCAAGATGATGAATACAGGTTTTTTGTTTTTTTAAAATGGCTGGGGTGAGAAATAATCAGATTGATTGGTATTTCAGGCAGCCTAAATTTTTGAACTAAAATAGAATAAGTGAAAGAATATCATGAATACAGCCATACGAGCTTATTTAAATCATTATCCACAAGTGGAGCAGAATGTTTATGTTGATGCTGCTGCTGTTGTGATTGGACAGGTTAGTTTGGCAGAACACGTTTCAGTATGGCCTATGGTTGTGATTCGTGGCGATGTAAATCACATTAAAATTGGTACACGCAGCAATATTCAAGATGCTTCTGTGTTGCATGTGAGTAAAAAAAGTGATGATAAGCCAGAGGGGGCACCTTTGTTGATTGGTGAAGATGTAACGGTTGGGCATAAAGTGATGTTACATGGTTGCACTATTGGCAATCGTGTTCTGATTGGTATGGGGGCGATTGTGTTGGATGATGTGGTCATTGAAGATGACGTGATTGTGGGTGCAGGCAGCCTTGTGCCACCGCGTAAGATTTTGCAAAGCGGTTATTTGTATATGGGTTCGCCTGTACGTCAAATTCGTGCGTTAAGCGAAGAAGAAAAGGCACATTTGTTGGCTTCTGCACAGCATTATATGCGTGTGGCGGCTGATTATTTGTCTATGTACAGTTAAGAGGCGGCAATGAAAAAAAGTCTGTTTATGTGTTGTTGCATTTTATGGGTTTTGGCAGGGTGTGCCAGTACGCAATATGGTAGTAATGAAATGTATGGTGAGATTCAAGTTGGCGTGGAACACAGCAGGTGTTTTTGAAAGTTTCAGGTAGTTTAATGCGAAACATCAGGACGGAAATGGATAATCCGTCCTGATTTTTTGTACAAGCAAAAGCAGGATTAAGGTTTGTCAGGCAAATAAGGTAAGGGGTTAATTGCTGTGCCGTTGATGCGTAATTCAAAATGTAAAGCTGTTTCGCCATCGCTGCGACCGCTGTTGCCTACGGTTGCAATTGCTTGTCCTGCTTTAACGCGGGTTTTTTCTGAAACCAATAGACGGTCATTATTGGCATATGCTGTGATGATGCCATTGTTGTGGCGCAGTAACAATAATTGTCCATAACCACGGATTCCGCTGCCCGCATAAATCACTTGCCCATCGGCTGCGGCTTTGACGGTTGTGCCTGCGGGTGCGGCAATGTCTATACCGCGATTACTGTTGCTGTATGTTTTAAATACATTGCCTTGTACAGGCCATTGTAAAGATGGTATGGCAGCAGAATGTGTTGTTTTCTGATGATTGTTGTCTGAATTGATGTGTAAACGTTGTGCGACATGAATGGTGTCGCTGCGTAAATTATTTAGGGTTTTGAGTTCGTGCACATTCATATTAAAGCGGCGTGCAATACGAGAGAGCGTATCGCCTTTTGCCACGCAATAATAGCCTTGAGCAGGTGAACATGTTGTAGAACCAGTATGATTGCCATTGCCTGCACAGGCAGTAAGCAATATGCTGATGATGCTGATGTAAGTAAAACGAGAAGAAATTGAAGTCATATTGTGCTTTCAGGCCAGCCTGAAATTGGATTGTTTGAAGTGAATAGGGCGAGTTTACGGTTTTTTACGGCATTTGACTACCGTAAGTCTTGTTTTTCCACATGACTGGCGTTATTTTACATTTCAATTCAATACAACACACCAAGAGGGATACAGATGCGATATTTGGGTTTGGCTTTTTTGATTTTATTGGCAATAGAAATTTTTTCCATTATGGTAATGGCAAAATTATTGGGTGGACTAACGGTTTTCATTTTGATGATTTTGAGTTTTATTTTGGGTTTGTTTATTTTGCGCCGAACAGCAGGATTTGCCAAAGTTTTGATGGCAGGCGAGTTGTTGCGTGGACAAGGTGGGATTTCATTTTACCAAATGATGTGGCCTGTTCGCATTCCGATTGCAGGGGTATTGTTGATGTCGCCTGGTTTTGTTTCTACTTTTGGTGCGTTGATGCTGCTTTTACCATTTAAAGGCAAGCCTTTGGCGCAGCAGCACACATCACAAGGAACAAGATTTGGTGGTTTTGAATTTGGTCATGGCGCATTTTACGGTCGCACACGTCAAAATCACGATGAAGACATCATTGAAGGTGATTTTACGGTACACACCCATACCACCAAGCAAGCCAAACGACAACAAGGTGTGATTGAACACAAAAATCATGATTAGGAACACAGGTTCTACATCATGTCTTTTGAAAACAGGCTGCCTGAAAGGTTTTCAGGCAGCCTGTTTTGATGAAATTATTGTTTTACTGCTTCAAATTGAATGTCTATGTGAACGTCTTTGGTCATGCCTGCATCAAGCAAATAATTCATGCCCCATTTGCTGCGGTCAAGTGTGGTAGAAAAGTCGCCACCACACACTTGGGCTTTAAACATGGGATTGTGATAGCAATTGAATTTTTCTGCTTTTAATTGAACAGGGTGGGTTTGCCCTAACAGGGTTAAAGTGCCATCAACGGCACTGACTTTATTGTTTTGAAAATGAAATTGTGTGGAGATAAATTTCATTTCAGGGAATTTATCGGCATGAAACAAATCAGGTGATTTCAAGTGTTTTGTGAATGCATCAGAGCTGCTTTGTAAATTTGCCAAAGGTAAGCTGATACTGATGCTGCCCGTTTGGTTTTGGGCATCAAATTGCATCATGCCTTTTAAGCCATAAATACCACCCACATTGGTGGAAGTACCAAAGTGGTCAATCGCAAAACGGGCATTGGTGTGTTTGTCGTCCACTTTGTAATCGGCTGCACCAACATGGGTAACGGCAGTAAAAAACAAAATAGAAGCAAGGATTTTTTTCATGGTTGAGCCTTTCTTGATGTTGTGGTGGGAAATAGGCTGCCTGAAAACGTGTATTGGGTTTTCAGGCAGCCAGAAAAACTGAAACAAAAATATTCTAACACAATTATCCTGCTCGACCATCAATGCGTGGTGCAGTAAGCCAAGGTAAATAACGTAAAAAATACAATAATAAAGATGCTGCAAATAAAACTGCTGAAAGGCGTAAAGAATGTGTGTAAGCAGTAGGATTGATGTATGCCATGATTGCCGCTAATGCACGGAAAAATGTGGCAGCCAACATTAAATAAAAGGCGGTGGGCATCCATTTGGGTGCAGGATAGAGTGGGCGACCTGTGTGTCCCAAGGCGGTGCGAGTCATCATGCTGACGGTTAAAAGACCAATACCACCTACAGCCAGTAAATGCGTACCTAAACTGATGACTTGTAAATTAAATTGCCCCATACCCAGCAGCAGTAAACCCAGTGAAGACAAACCATATCCCAAATGCAGTGTCCACAATAGTGGTTCACGCAAAATACCTTTTTCAAACCAGCGATAAGTTTGAATCATACCTAAAATACCTGCTGCCACAGCCAAAATGCCTGCTGCAGGTAATAATACCCCCAACATCATTAATACAGCCGCTATCAAGGGCAAGCACAAAGCCGCTATAACCATGGGCATGGGGCTGCTGATTTGTGGCGTATTCAAACGGCGTGCGGTAAAAAAAGGGATAACACGATTGCCAATTAGACCAATGAAACCTGCCACCATAACTATCCCCGCTGTTAAGCCACTGTGCAAGTCATTCAGGCTGCCTGAAAACAAAAATCCATGAAAAACAGCGTGGCTTAAACCCAGCATAAACAACGCCAACACCGCAATATAATTGCGGCTGTTGCGGCTTTGCCAAACGGCTAGTCCCATAGCATATGTGCCTAACCAGTAAAATAGGGTGCCAAAGAGGGCAGTTGGTAACAGAATAGGTAAAAAAGCACTTAATCTTGCCAGTAACCAAGTTGTGACCAAAACCATTAAGAAGCGACCACGAACAGGTGGTTGACCTGTCCAAGTGGCAACAGCAGTCAGCAAAAAAGCCACCACAATACCACCCGAGTAGCCCCAAATCATTTCATGTGCGTGCCATAAAAAAGCAGGAAGGACAGATGTGCCTTGATAACCAAATCCCCAAAGCAAAATGGAAAATGCGCCGTACAACGCCGTTAATAAATAAAAAGGGCGAAATGCCATTGCCCAAATTGGGTGTTGTTCAGACAATGGGGAGTAGTGGGTATTCATGGTTTTGGCTTTATTTTTTGGACATTAATAAGGTTTTCAGGCAGTCTGAATGTTATTCTGCTGCTGGTAAGATTGTTTGAATGGCGGGAAACAATTCACGTTCTTCAAAACGGGCGTGTTCACGCAATAAAGTGGCAAAAGTGGTGTTCCAGTTGGCATTGTCAAATTCGGCATCATGATAAAGCGCACGCAAACGTGTATGTTCATTTTCAAAACGTAAGCGTAGGTCATCACGCTGTAATTTTGCCCATAATGGTGCAAACTGATTTTCTTCATCTTGAAAATGTTTTTCTAAATCAACAAAATGATTTTGAATGTCCGCAGCATGATTGAGTGTGGGGGCGCGCAAAATCCGCAAACACAAAGCCAAAGTGTGATGATGTTCTTGTGATAGTTTGACCAAAGCAAAGTGGCGTTTTAAAGGCTTCACGGTTTTTTGTTCCTAAATTGAGTGATGAATTATGGTCATTTCAAATTTATGGTAAATTCAATTTAAACCAATACAGCGTTGCCTAACATTATGAAACTTTAAATGAGGAACGGCAAGCATGGATTTGCCTAAATCAACCGAATTGGGTTTCATGCGTTCTGATTGATGCACATTGCAGGATGGAGCTGAACCAATTGAGACGGCGGGTTAATGATATATATTATTGATAAATATAATTTTTTAAAGTATGTGAGTCCGTAACTTGACTTTTCAGGTAGCCAACGTATAATCTGTGCATTCATGCGCCCATCGTCTAGAGGCCTAGGACACTGCCCTTTCACGGCGGCAACCGGGGTTCGAATCCCCGTGGGCGTGCCAGTTTTTGATGAAACCCTGCTGATTTTGGTGGGGTTTTGTTTTTGTGTGGCGCTTGGTTTTAGGCTGCCTGAAACCTTTGCAAAATGTGTTTTGTAGAAGCTGAATTCATATCTGTCCTATTTTTATTGGTGAATTTTTATCATTAGATTATGCCTGTTTGAAATAAGAATTAAGATAAGGCAACGACAGCGAACTGTACCAGTTGTATGGTCAATAACCCTAGAATAGAAAAATAAGGGCGAATCATTTAATTCACCCTTATTGGGGGAATAGTTATGTTGCCTGAAAGAGACCAATTACAAACCGCTTAAACGGGTGGTATCTTGGGCAATCATCAATTCTTCATTGGTGGGAATCACAAGGGCTTTGACAGGGCTTTCGGTTGTGGTAATGATGCCTGCATTGCCAAAACGGGCGGCTGTATTGGCAGCTTTGTCCACATTTAAGCCTAAAAATGCGCAGTAATTCAGTACTTTTTCACGAATGGTATCGGAGTTTTCGCCAATGCCACCTGTGAATACCAAAGCGTCTAACCCCCCTGTGGCAACCGCCATAGATGCTACATATTTTGCCAAACGGTAGGCAAACATTTCCAATGCTAACAATGCGCCTTCATGACCTTTGGCGGCTTCTTCTTCAATGGTGCGGCAATCGTTGGATAATTCAGAAATGCCCAATAAGCCACTTTCTTTATTCAGAATATCGGTAATTTGTTGGGTGGAAAGTTGCAAATTGTCTGCCAAGAAAGAAAATACGCTGGGGTCCACATCGCCAGAGCGAGTACCCATTACCAAGCCTTCCAATGGGGTTAAACCCATGCTGGTATCCATGGATTGACCATTGCGAATGGCAGCAACTGATGCACCATTACCCAGATGTGCTACGACCAATTTCAGATTGTTTTTGTCTACTCCCAAAAATTGGGCGGCTTCATCAGCAACAAAGCGGTAGCTGGTGCCATGAAAACCGTAACGGCGTAAACCCAATTCGCGATAAAATTTTTGTGGCAGTGCATAGGTATAGGCATGTGCAGGCATGGTTTGGTGGAAAGCTGTGTCAAATACAGCAACATTGGGCAAACCTTTGAAAATGGCTTGTGCTGCACGGATACCAAGTAAGTTTGCAGGATTGTGTAAGGGTGCAAGTGGAATGCATTTTTCAATCGCTGCCAATACGCTATCATCCACCAATACGGATTCACTGTATGCTTCGCCACCGCTTACCACGCGATGACCGACCGCACTAATTTGGCTTTCTAAACCCATTTCTTTGAGTTTGTTTAATAATGCACCGACTGCGCCTGTGTGGTTAGGCTGTTCTTTGAGTTCAACTTTTTGTTTTTCGCCATTAACTTTGAAAGTGATGTAGGCATCTGCTAAATTGAGTTTTTCAGCCAAACAGCTTAATAAAACATCGCCGTTTTCGCTGTTTAAAACCGCACCTTTGAGTGAAGATGAACCGCAGTTTAAGACCAAAATCAGTTTGTTGGACATACTGTTTCCTTTATAGATGATTAAATGAAATGTGAAACGGCAGCCGATTCAGGCTGCCTGAAAAACCTTATTTTAACGAAAAAAATGTTGGATTGCTTGGATTTTGTGATGAATATGGTAAATTGGGGTTACAAGCCGAATGGAGCGATATTGCCTTTACCTTGTCGTATCAATTCAATGCCATTGGTCATGTCTATAACGGTGGTGGGTTCTGTGCCGCACCAACCACCGTCAATCACGGCGTCAAGGCTATGTTCTAAACGGTCGCGGATTTCGTAAGGGTCGCTCAATGGTTCTGAATCTTCAGGTAGCATCAGGGTGCAAGACAAAAGGGGTTCACCAATTTCTTTTAATAATGCCAGCGCAACGGTATTGTCAGGAACACGCAAGCCTATGGTTTTGCGTTTGGGGTGCAGGGTGCGGTTAGGGACTTCTTTGGTGGCGGGCAGAATGAAAGTATAACTGCCTGGTGTGGTGGTCTTGAGTTGACGGAATTGGCTGTTGTCCACTTTGGCGTATTTGCCCAGTTCACTTAAATCAGCACAGAGTAGGGTTAGGTGGTGTTTTTGGTCAATTTGGCGAATGGTAAGTATGCGTTCCATGCCTGTTTTATTGCCCAAGCTGCAAGCTAGGGCGTAGCAAGAATCAGTAGGCATGGCGATGATGCCACCTTTTTGTATGATGTCGGCTGTTTGTTTGAGTAGTCTTGTTTGTGGGTTATCGGGGTGAATGCTGAAAAATTGTGCCACTTTAAAAATATTCCTTTGTGTTTCAGGTAGCTTGTGGGTTATTTGCTGGACGTTTTGAGATAGTGTTCCAATATGGCAAGTGCGTATTGTACGGCTTGCCCGCGAATTTCGCTGCGGCTGCCTGAAAAGCAGTATTTTTTTGCCCAGATGCGTTGTTTGGTGGCAAAACCAAACCAGATTGTGCCTACGGGTTTATCTTCGCTGCCGCCGTCTGGTCCTGCGATGCCTGATATGCTGATGGCATAGTCACATTTGGAGGCAATGAGTGCACCTAATGCCATTTCGCGTACGGTTTCTTCGCTTACTGCACCGTAATGACGTAGGGTACTGTCATTGACATTGACCAGTTGTTTTTTTGCATCGTTGCCATAGGTAATGAAACCGCGTTCAAAAAAGGCAGAACTGCCAGGTAGGGCAGTTAGTTCGGCACAGAGTAAACCGCCTGTGCAGGATTCGGCACAGGTTACGGTTTGTTTGCGGGCAGTTAATTCAGCGGCAATGTATTCAAGTCGAGTCATGTGTTTTATGGTATTAATCAGGGGTTAAATTGTTTCAGGCAGCCTGAAAAGGTTTATTTATTGGGTATGGGGTCAAAACTGCACATCATCATTTTGAATTTGATGTTGCGTTCAATTTGTTTACCACGCATACTGTTTTGGTCGGTACTTAGAAAGCGAATGTGTGTGAAATATTTGTTTGCAGATACTTCAGGTAGGGCATTTTCACCCATTGGAATTTCAATGGTTAATAGGTGGATATTGTGTGCCATGCTGTTATGTTGATAATTCCCTTTGTTTGCTTGGCATTCGCTGGTCAGGGCATGACTGCGTAAAATTTCCAGTAGTAATTCTGTAGCTTGGTAGGTGGGCATCATGGCTTGACTCCAAGTTTCTAAATCTTGACGGCGTTGTTCTGCTGCTTGCTTTTGCCAAAAATAATAGCTGGGTAATTCAACGGGCGTGGTACCACCTGCTACGGCAAAACGTTGTTTGAGTGCCATTAGCCATTCGTTTTCGCGTATGTGTTGTCCGAATTTTTGTTGGATTTCTTGTAGGTTTTGGGTGGCCTGATTCAGCCGGTCTAATACTGGATTGTTGGCTTGATTGCGACTGATGATTTGCCTTTGCCTTTCTAGTTCTTGCAAAATTTCTAATTTGAGATCGGCACGCGATGAACATTCCATGATTTCAAATAGGCTGCCGATTGCCACATGATGCGACCATTTGTCTTCGCCTGCCAAAGTGTGTTTGAAACGGTTGAAGAGGTGTTCAATGCGTATCAAACTGCGTACTCGTTCGGAGAGTGGATGGTCAAAATGTAACATGGTGGCTGCTTCCTTTTGCAAGTGGTTTCAGGCTGCCTGAAATGGGAAAGACACATTTTATCTCACTTGATGTGATGTTTGTACTGAAATTTAATGGGCGTAAAGGGCAAGATAAATGTGATGTTGTTGTTCTGTGTTTTGGTGTAGTTGTGCAAGGCTGCCTGAATTGTCTATGATGTCATCGGCAATCGCTAGACGCTGTTCGTCTGTGGCTTGGTTGTTAATGATGGCGTGTATGTTTTCTTCGTTTAAGCCACTACGTTGTTTTACGCGTTTGATACGTTCTGCTTTGGGGCTGTGAATGAGTAAAATCCGCTGTACCAAGTGTCGAAAATGGGGGTGTTCGGTTAGGGTTGGGAGTTCTATGATGCCGTATGGTGCATTGTGGTATTGGGTTTGGGCGATTTGAATATGCTGTATGATGTGGGGGTGGAGTATGTGTTCCAGTTGTTGTTTGGCTTTTTGCTGCCTGAAAATGAGTTCACGCATATATTGTCGATTCAGGCAGCCTGTGTCATCAAGGGCTGATTTGCCAAAATGCTGTTTGATTTTGATGAGTGCAGTATGATTGGGGGTGTTGATGATGCTGCGATTGATGGCATCGGCATCAATAATGGGAATGCCTAATGAAGCAAAACAGGCAGCGACCTGACTTTTGCCGCTGCCTATACCACCTGTTAATCCTATCCATATGGTCATGAGTGATTCCTTAAAAACCTGATTTTTGCAGCCACCAGCTGATAAACTGTTCAATCGGTGCATAAAAAATCAAGACAAACCAAGCTGCTATGCCAAGACAAGGACCAAATGCCATGGGTTGTCCTTGTCCAACTCGCTTTATTAATGCGGCAATAATGCCAATAATGGATGCTGCCATAATGACAATAGGCAAAGATGATACACCTAACCATGCACCTATGGCCGCCAACATTTTAAAATCGCCATATCCCATGCTTTCTTTGCCTGTGAGCAATTTGAAAATATGGTAGATGAACCACAGCGATAGATAACCGATGACAGTACCTGTAACGGCTGATTTGAGCGGAATAAAATCAGTATAGAGATTAAACAACAAACCGAGCCAAACAAGGGGTAAGGTTAAGTGGTCTGGCAAAAATTGTTTATCAGCATCAATAAAGGTAAGCGCAATGATGAAAGCAGTAAACAAACATGCACCTATGGTAATACTGGTGTAACCGTATTGCCAAGCCACAATACCAAATAATACAGCGGTTAAGAGTTCTACCAAAGGGTAGCGTATGGCAATCGGTGTTTTGCAATGACCACATTTGCCTTTAAGTATTAACCAACTGATAATTGGGATATTTTGCCAAGTTTTGACAGCTGAACCACATAGACCACAACGAGAACGAGGAGTAAGGAGATTGAATCTTGCCGTGTCGTTCTCATCTTGTGGTAAATTTAATTGCTCTTTTGCGGCTTTTGTCCATTCACGTTCCAGCATTACAGGTAGTCTGTAAATGACGACATTTAAAAAACTGCCAATAAGTAAACCGAATAGACAAGCCACAATGATTGCAAATGTATCCATAAAATTAACCGATTGCATCGCCCATATTGAAGAGTGGCAGATACATGGCAACCAAAATCACACCAATAATGCTACCCAAAACAACCATGATGATGGGTTCCATCAGAGATGACAGGGTATTCACGGCATTGTCTACTTCATCTTCATAAAATTCAGCCGTTTTATTCAACATATCATCTAATGCACCCGATTCTTCACCAATAGAAGCCATTTGTACCACCATATTGGGGAATAAATTGCTGGCAATCATACCCGAGGTTAAGGATAAACCTTGATTGACTTTGGAGCGGATTTCTTTGGTGGCCTCTTCGTAAATGATGTTGCCTGATGCGCCCGCGACAGAATCCAATACTTCAACCAAAGGTACGCCCGCAGTAAATAGGGTTGCAGTAGTACGAGACCAGCGAGCAATGGTTGCTTTGCGTACAATTTCGCCAAAAATGGGTACTTTTAATAACCATGCATCAACACGTCGTTGGAATTTGGGTGAGTGTTTATGTAACTGGATTAAGCCAACTACACCACCAATTAAGCCTATAATAATCAGCCAGCCATGAGATACAAAAAATGCGGAAATGTCCATCATGGTTTGAGTCAGTGCAGGCAATTCAGCTCCCATACCTTGATAAACTTTACCAAATTCAGGTAAAACGAACATCATCATCACAATAACCAATGCAATGGCAACAACGATAATGGCAATAGGGTAAGTTAATGCACCTTTTACTTTGCGTTTGATAGCTTGGGTTTTTTCTTTATAAGTTGCCAATTTGTCTAGCAAACCTTCTAATACACCACCTGCCTCACCAGCAGCAACTAAATTCACATAGAATTTATCAAAGTAACGTGGGTGTTTGGCAAAAGCTTCTGCTAAAGAAATACCTTGTTCCACATCACCACGAACCGCCATCAATAATTCGGTCATGGAAGCATTGCTGTGTCCTTTTGCAACAATATCAAATGCTTGCATCATGGGTAAGCCTGCTTTCATCATAGTGGAAAGCTGACGGGTAAACACAGTAATGTCTTGCTGTGTGATTTTCTTTTGACGCGTTTTTTTCATTTTGGTTAGCGTCATTACCTTAATTTGTCGTCTCTGTAATTTCTGACGCGCTTCTTCTTCATTTTTGGCGACAACTTCACCACGAACGACAGAATCGGTTTGCAGATTTTTACCTTCAAACTGGTAACGATTGCCTTTTTCTTTTTTAACTGGTTTAGCAGCAGGAGCGGCTTTTTTGACTGTTTTTTTGCTTGTGTTGGCAGCCATATCCATATCCTTAGATGAAATAAAATTGTAAAAATGAATTATTCATTGGTGGTTGCAATGACTTCTTCTAATGTGGTAATGCCTTGCATGACTTTTAAAAGACCAGAGCGACGTAAATCTACCAGCCCTTCTGCATAAGCAATTTCGGCAATATCTACTTCTGTACCGCCACGCATGATAACGGCTTTCATTTTTTCCGTCATAGGCATCACTTCATATAAGCCTGCACGACCTTTGTAGCCCTTTCCTTTGCAGGCATCGCAACCAATTGCTCGATACATAATCCAATCTTTTGCCAAATCTTCATCGGTAAAGCCTGCTTGTTTTAATGCTTGTTCAGGTGGGCGTTCCATAGGTTGTTTGCAAGCGGAACACAAACGGCGTGCCAAACGTTGTGCCATAATCAAATTGACCGAGCTGGCAATGTTAAATGGTGCAACGCCCATGTTTAGCATACGTGATAAAGTGGCAGGGGCGTTGTTGGTGTGTAAAGTGGAGAACACCATATGACCCGTTTGCGCGGCTTTAATTGCGATGTCTGCTGTACCTAAATCGCGAATCTCACCAATCATGATGATATCTGGGTCTTGGCGCAAGAAAGCCTTTAAGGCTGCTTCAAAGGTTAGACCTTGTTTGTCGTTTACGTTTACTTGATTGATGCCTGGTAAGTTAATCTCCGCAGGGTCTTCGGCGGTGGAAATGTTTACATCGTCTGTATTCAAAATATTCAGGCAGGTATAAAGTGAGACTGTTTTACCTGAACCTGTAGGACCTGTTACCAACACCATACCATATGGGCGATGAATGGCTTCTAAAATCAAGTCTTTTTGGAAATCTTCAAAACCAAGTTGGTCAATATTCAGACTGGCAGCATCAGAATTCAAAATACGCATTACCACTTTTTCGCCAAACAGGCAGGGCATGGTATTGACACGGAAGTCAATGGCTTTGGTGTTTTTGGAAAATTGTAATTGAATGCGACCGTCTTGTGGAACACGTTTTTCGGAAATGTCCAATTTTGCCATAACTTTAATTCGCGAAGCCAATTGACTGCGTAAGTTCAAAGGTGGCTGTACAATTTCACGCAGTACGCCATCGGTACGGAAACGTACGCGTGCCATAAATTCGTAAAATTCAAAGTGAATATCGGAAGCACCGCCTACAACCGCATCATGCAGAATTTTTTGGATAAAGCGTGCAACAGGTCCATCTTCCTCTTCTTCTCCGTCCACAATCATGGTTTGGCTTTGTGATTCTTGTAAAGAAGAGTCCATGCCCATTTCTTTGAGTAAGCTGGTGTTGCTTTGACCGAACCACTCTAAAATACGCGACAGTTGGTCATCACGCACAATCACCAATTCCACGGATAAGCCACTTGAAAATACGGCTTTTTGGAAATTCTGCATTTGCGTGGGGTCGGATACCGCTAAAAAGAGTTTTCTGCCACGTTTAAATAAAGGTAGACAACGCAATTCCATCATTTGGGTTTCTGAAATGACGTCTTGTACCAAATTGCTGCGTGGAAAATAATTTAAATCCAGCATTGGATAGTTGAAAACGTTGGAAAAAAGTTCTGCCAAGTTTTCGGGATTGATGATTTTGTCGCCAAACACCATGGACATGATGTTTTTGTTTTCTTTGATGGCGTTTTGATAGGTGTCAATTTTATCTTGCGGTATTAGTTTTTTTTGTACCAATACGCGCAGTAAACCAATGCTCATTAGTTGTTCCTAAATAATTTGCCAAAATGGCTGCTGAATGTTTCGAGCAGCCTAAATATATTAGAGTTAAGACAATAAATGCGTTCAATTATACAAGATAATCGGGGTAACTGTGAAAATGATGCGGAAAAATATGAATAAAGGGGGATTTTTGTGGCGTTTTATCTGCACAGCGGTCAGTAATTTCAGGCAGCCTGTTGTATGGAGGGGCTGCCTGAAAGCTTTTTTATGAGGGTGTCAATAAGGTTTTTTCGTCTGCAAACAACATTTCCCAAGTTTCACGATGACGGATTAACTGGGCTTGTGTGCCATTGACCAAAACTTCTGCTGCACGTGGGCGTGTGTTGTAATTGCTGGCCATGCTTGCGGCGTATGCACCTGCGCTGCGAATCAGTAATAAATCGCCTGCTTCGGCTGCAATTTCACGATTTTGTGCCAAAAAGTCGCCTGTTTCGCAGATGGGACCGACAATGTCGGCAATAAAAGGTGTGATGCTTTTTTTAAAATTGTTGTCAATTTGATGATGGGCTTCGTAAAGAGCGGGGCGAATTAAATCATTCATGGCAGCATCTACTATGACGAAATTTTTTTCTTCGCCACGTTTGATGTATTCGACTCGAGTTAGCAATGTACCTGCGTTGCCGACTAAACTGCGCCCTGGCTCTAAAATTAAATCTAATGAACGGTTTTGCAACATTTGATGAACGGCATCTGCATAGGTCTGTAATTCAGGTTCGTGGTTGCCGTGATAGTCTATGCCTACGCCACCACCTAAATCAATGTGTTGCAAGACAATATTTTGTTTGGCTAATTTGTCTATTAGAATCAACAAACGTTCGCAGGCTTGGATAAGTGGCGATAAGTCGGTGAGTTGTGAGCCGATGTGGCAATCAATGCCAGTTACATTTAAATTGGGTAGGGATTTGGCATGTTGATAGGCGTGTTCAGCATCCTTCATGGCAATGCCAAACTTGTTTTCTTTTAGACCTGTGGAAATATAGGGGTGGGTTTTGGCATCTACATCGGGGTTGATGCGTAAGGAAATGGGGGCAGTTTTACCTAATTTGCCTGCCACTTCATTGATGCGTGCTAACTCAGGTAGGCTCTCTACGTTGAAGCATTTGATGCCTGCGTTTAAGGCAAATTCAATTTCGGTAATACTTTTACCTACGCCTGAAAATAGGACTTTGCTTGCATCGCCACCCGCAGCTAGAACACGTGCTAATTCACCACCTGATACAGTGTCAAAGCCGCTGCCTAAACGTGCAAAATGTTGTAAAACACTTAAATTGCTGTTGGCTTTGACGGCATAGCAAATTAAGGGTTGGGTGGCGGCAAAAGCGGTTTGGTAACGTTTAAATGCTGCACTCATGGCGTTTTGGCTGTAAACGTATAAAGGTGTGCCAAATTGTTCGGCCAGTTCGGTAAAGGAGAGGTTTTCGCAAAATTGAGTCATGATTAAATGGTTTGTTTTATTGGGGTTGGTGGAGTTGGATTGGATTGCTTGGGGGTGTCGCGGCGTTTAAAATCAATGCCTGTTTGGACGGGTGCAAATTTTGCCTTGTCGTTTTCGTATGGTAAATAAAGTTTGCCTTTGTAACCACAGGCACAGAGCAAAAGGGCAGACAATGAGGTAAATGCAATCCGTTTCATGGTGTGGCTTTCTGGCTTATAAGCTGTTTCAGGCAGCTTGGTATTGAGTTTGAGGTTGATTTGCCAACTTTTCAGGCAGCCTAAAATGTGGCAAGATGCGCATCTTAACACTTTCTGAGATAGAATACAGCAAATCATGACTGAAACCGAATTTTTGCAACACACAGACCAACTGTTTGCCCATATTGAAGATGAATTAGACCAAGGCGATTGGGATTTTGATTGTCAAACTCATGGTAATGTGCTAACCATAGAAGCTGATGATGGTACGCAAATCATTGTTAATCGGCATACACCTAATCAAGAATTGTGGATTGCTGCTAAAAGCGGTGGTTACCATTTCGCTTACCAAAATGGCGCATGGCTCGCTGCGCGAGACGGTAGTGAATTTTTTGCGATATTAAATCAAGCATTGACGGCAGCATCGGGCGAAAATGTGTGTATCGCTGTTTTTCAGACTGCCTGAAAGGGTCAATATGCAAGCCAATGTTTATTTAGAAGACCAAGAATACATTGCCTTATGTGATTTATTGAAATTGGCGGGTTTGAGTGAAAGTGGAGGACAAGCCAAAGCCGTGATTGCCGCAGGTAAAGTGAAACGTAATGGTCAGGTGGAAACACGCAAAACTGCGAAAATTCGCGGTGGCGATGTGATTGAATTTGCAGGTAGTATTTTGGAAATTTACGATGGATGCGACCCAGAAGCTTGACCTTGCTACTTTGCCACCCAAACCTGAACCGCCCGAAGATTGGGAATGTTGTGGCAGTGAATGTGGCGATGCATGCATATATGAAATTTATCGCCGTGAAAAAGCGGCTTATGATGCGGCAGTGCGCCAGTTGCAAGTTGAAGATACCGTTAATCAGGCTGCCTGAACGGTTTCAGGCAGCCTATTTGTGAGCCCACATTCATTAAATTGTTTTGAAATTCAATCTAAATGATGAGACTGCAATATCTGATTTTTTCCCTTGTTTGGTGTTTATTGGCAGCGTGTTCCGATGAAAAAACAGAATCATCGTCTGCATCTGCTGCGCCAGTGGTTTCTGTGCCTAGCAAACAGAAGGTCGCTGTTGTGTCAGCAGAAACCAATGTGTACGCACATTATGCCAATATCAATCAGGCGGCACTGGCTAAACTTAAAAATCTGTCACCAGTACAAGCGGATCAATTTTATATTGAATACCGAAAACAAGTCATAACAGCATTGGAAGCCATCAATGCACAAGAGCAGTTGTTTTTAGATGATTTTTTAAACGATGCGAATTGGGACTATGATGCCATATCGAGACAAAGTAAACCCAGTGCCAATATGCAAAAACACATTAATCATTTGAATGAATACGGTTTACGCTATGAGGACTTGGGCGGTGGTGTGGCAGCCATAGTACCCAAAGTGGGCATTGAGACCGAATTGTTTGCAACTAAAACTACATCTGAATACCGCGATTTCATTTTGCAACAAGACCGTGAAAGTACATTGGTGGACAGTATGGATGGAGCGGTTGTGGTGTCTTGGCGTGAGCTGGCAGACCGAGCGGCGGCATGGGAGCGTTTTGTACAAAATTATCCCAATTCAGCTTTGCTTGATGAAGCGGAACAAAAATTCCAGTGGAATACTTATTTGTTTTTGTTTGGCTTGGATAATACCCCTGTGGAAGCGGTAGAATACGATGAACCAGAAGCCGAACAGTTGCGTCAGTTTTACCGCGAAATTGAAGCAGAGTGGGCGCGTTATGAGCAACATTATCCGCGCAGTCGTATTGTGCCGATGTTGGCGGAAGCGCGGCAAATTGCTTTATTGGAAGGAGAAGCACGACTTGATGCCGTAAAACGTTTTCGCGACCGTTATTTAAGTGATGCTTTCCGTTCTTGATTTTTCAGACAGCCTAGTGTGGCATAAACTGCTTTTTCGCTTGGCTTGGTGCTATAATTGCCCACTTTCAAATTGAGAATGAATCATGCAGCCTGATTTTTCACGCCCCATTTTGGCAATGGATACTGCCACAACATTTTTGTCGCTGGCTTTGCAATCAGAGGGAAAAGTATGGCAAATTCATGTGGAAGCGGTTAATCGTCAAGCTGAATTGATTTTGCCCAACATACAAGACTTATTGGTTCAGGCAGGCATCACGGTGGCTGACTTGGGAGTGTTGGTTTACAATCAAGGTGCAGGCGCGTTCACAGGTTTAAGGATTGGTTTGGGTATTGCACAGGGTTTGGCAACGCCATTTAATACCCCTTTAATTGGTGTGCCAGCTTTGGACGCAGTTGCAGCGCAAATTTCAGGCAGCAATCAATTACCCAAATTGATTTTGGCAGCAAGCGATGCGCGTATGGGCGAAGTGTTTTATGCGTGGTATTTGGCAAATGAAACAGGGCATAAACGATTGAGTACTTATTCTGTGGGCAAAGCCAGTGAAATCCTGCTGCCTGAAAATACACTTTTCTCTGAAATAGTTGGCGTAGGCAATGCCTTTGCTTTGGACAATTTGCCTGATTTTTTCAGGCAGCCTAATGCAGTTAAAATGTGTGCGGATATGCCAACTGCGCTGGATTTTTTGCGTTTGGCGCAAAGTGGGCATTATGCTGCTGTGCCAGCTGCGCGTGCAGAATTGCTGTATGTGCGCGATAAAATTGCTTTAACCGCAGCCGAACAAGCGGCACGCAGAATTTCAGGCAGCCTGAAATGAAGTTAAACCATACCACAGGACAAGCTGCTGAAAATGTCGCATTGGCGTTTTTACAAGCACAGGGCTGTATTTTACTGGCAAGGAACTGGCATTGTGCTTATGGCGAGATTGACTTAATCATGCGTTCAGGCAGCCTACTGTTGTTTATTGAAGTGAAATACCGAAAAAATACTGCTTTTGGTGGTGTGGCATACAGCATTGGTGCCAGTAAATTGGCAAAATTGCAACGCAGCATAGAACATTATTTGCAGACTCATCATCTGCATAAACAAGCTTGTCGCCTTGATGCGGTTTTGATACAAGGTCAAAATCCACCGCAATGGATTCAAAATTTAACAGGATAAGGAGAAATTGATGAATTTAAATCAACGCATTGCTTCGCATTTTCAAGAAAGCATTGTCGCCAAGCAAAAGGCGGAATCGTTTTTAACAGAAAATACTGCCCAAGCTGCCCAGTTATTGTTTGGTACATTGGCAAATGACGGCAAAATTTTATTGTGTGGCAATGGCGGTTCGGCGGCTGATGCACAGCATTTTGCAGCGGAAATGACAGGGCGTTTTGAAAAAGAACGCATGGAATTAGCAGCCATCGCCTTAACGACTGATACCTCTGCTCTAACTGCCATTGGCAACGATTATGGTTTTGAGCACATTTTCAGCAAACAAGTACGTGCATTGGGCAGAGCAGGTGATGTACTCATTGGCATTTCCACATCAGGCAATTCAGTCAATATTATGGAAGCCATTCGAGCGGCACATGAACGCGATATGCGCGTGGTGGCGTTTACGGGGCGTGATGGCGGTAAAATCGCACAAATGTTAAAACCCAATGACGTTCTGTTGAATGTACCGCATCAGCGCACGGCTCGCATTCAAGAAATTCACATTTTATTGGTTCATGCTTTATGTGATTGCATTGACACCATGTTACTAGAAGGTGTGTGATGTTAAATTGTGATGTCGCATGCCTACAATATGGTAACTAAACCGTTCATAATTCATAATTAAAGTCGTGATATTAAGATTATGAATGTACAATCATCTCTATTAACTTACAACGGAGCTCATCATGTTTGCACAATTTCTTTCAGGCAGCCTGAAAACAGCCAAAAATGTGATTTTGCTTGCTTTATTGGCATCAGTATTAAGCGGTTGCGCTGCGGCATTGATTGGTGGTGCGGCAGTAGGTGGTAACAGCCTTGCCAATCGCCGTACATTGGGTACACAAATTGATGATGAAACCATAGAAAATCGCATCCATTACAAAGCAAAAAGTGCCTTGAAAGGCAGTCCCAGCGCATCAGCGTATTCGCCCAGTTTGTCCATTGTGAGTTACAACCGTCGTGTACTCTTATTGGGACACGTTGCCAGCGAAAGCGATCGCCAGCTTGTTGAACAAGTGGCGCGGCAAGATGACAATGTGAAAGATGTTTATAACCACATTGTGGTAACGCCTATGGCGCGAAGCATGCTTGATGCCAGTAACGATACTTGGATTACCACCAAATTGCGTACGCGCTTATTGAATGTAGCAGGTGTGTATGCAGGTCATGTTAAAGTGGTAACGTACAATAGCGTGGTTTATGTTATGGGTATGCTGACACCACAACAACAAGCTGATGTCAATCAAGTGGTAAGCACCACAGCAGGCGTGCAAAAAGTGGTTACATTGTACGAAAATTATCCCTAAAACATCATTATGAAACTATTTTCAGGCAGCTTGATGCTGCCTGAAAAACGGAATAGGTCATGAAACAAAACGACAAGAAACGCGGTTTAACGTTTACCAATGTATTGCTAACGCTATTGGTTGTGGGTACATTTGTGGTAGGGGGGTTAATGTACATGCTGTATTTGGAATTAACCCAAACCCCTCAAATGACCGCGCAAAGGCATGAACAGCAGCAAACCCCAAAAATTGAAATCATGTCGCCTGATAACAAGCGTGGTGATGCCCCCGTATTTCGCAATGCATCACAAGTTGCCATTCAAGCTTCTGAACCACAATCCACCATGATTGAAAGTCAGAACGCATTACTTAAAGAAAATACACCTTCTGCTGCGAAAAAGCTGGCAGCACCAAAAGCAAACTCTACCGAATTGAACAATGCAGTTGTGACAGAACACAATCAACCTACATCAAATCGCGGACGACCTTTGGAGCCCATCAATGCTGTACCACAAAATAATGCAGCTTACGAGTTAAAAGCAAATAGCCCTGTATTAGATCATGAAGTATCTCAAAAACGCAGGGAAAACAATGCCAAACCCTTAAAGCCAGTTAGCCCTGCGCAGCCCAAAAATGAAAATAATAAAGACAAAAATATGATAGACGCATTATTATGATGAGCAACTGAACCAACAGGCTGCCTGAAAACGTCATAACCGTTTCAGGCAGCCTTTCAATCTGTTTTATAAATCAGAACAAGGCGACAGCAACCATGACTTGGTACATAAGGGCGTTGGTAACGCTGTGCTGGTTTAAATTGAATTCACTATATCGTCCCTTTTTCACATCAATCACACACAAAAAATATCATGAAAACCCTTTTTTTTCCCATTTTTATTCTGACTGTGTTACAAGTTTTCAATTATGTTTTTGCACGCGCACTCATTTGGCAATTTGCCTTGCACCACACCAAAATCCGCCGCATCGTCATAATTGGGATATTCTTATTGAGTAATGGACTGATTTTATTCACATTCACCCGAATTGTTCCCTCCATGTTTCGCATCAGTGCCAACTGGCTGGTGTTGCTGCTGTTTACCTTGTTTACCACCATTATTGTGAGCAGCCTGTCTTTTGCATTGCGCCGTTTCAGGCAGCCTGAACACCATCAAAGACATTTACGCTTATTTGCACCTTTATTGCTCATTGGCATTTACGCACTTGCCTTATACAATGCCTACACCCCAATTGTTCGTTACCAAACCATTCACATTAACAAATATTTAGATAAACCCATTCGCATTGGTTTGGCAAGCGACACCCATTTGGGTGCATTATTTGGCAACAAACAAATTGATGATTTGGTTGCCATTATGCAGCGCGAACAAGTGGACATGATTTTCCTACCAGGCGACATCATGGACGACAACACACAAGCATACGAAGCGCAAAACATGGGTGAACACCTCCGTCATCTGCGTGCGCCACTTGGGGTATATGCCACCATAGGCAATCATGATGTCGGTTACAGCGGACAGCCACAAAACGAAATCATCACACAAACTTTGGAACAAGCAGGCATCACGGTTTTGACCAATCGTGCTGTACAAGTGAACCAGCAATTTTGGGTTGTCGGCTTACCTGACCAACTGATGCGAGAAGGCAGACAAACTGCTGCCCAAGTTTTGCAACAAACCGATACCAGTCAGCCCATTTTCTTGCTTGACCATCGCCCAGACAACGTCATACAACACGCCCAATTACCGATTGATTTACAAGTATCGGGACATGTTCACAATGGGCAAGTTTTCCCAGCCAATTTGATTGTGCGTTTTCTCAATCGCATTCATTATGGTTACGAACAAATCAACCACAGCCATTTTGTTGTCACGTCAGGCTACGGTTTTTGGGGCGTACCATTTCGCTTGGGTTCACAATCGGAAGTGTGGATTATTGATGTTGTACCGAGTAAATCAAATGTTTCAGGCAGCCTGTAAAATGAATGGATTGTGATGAACCATCATCAAAAACAAAGATTAATCCTTGCCCCCATGCAAGGGCTATGCGATGACGTGATGCGCGACCTGCTGACTCGAATTGGCGGTTATGATGAATGTGTGAGTGAATTTGTTCGCATCACGCACACCGTTCATTCCAAACAAACTTGGTTGCGGCATGTGCCTGAAATCGCATACCATAATCACACTTTTGCAGGTGTGCCTTGTGTGGCACAGATTCTAGGCAGCGATAAAGAAATGATGGCAGTAAACGCCTTGGAAGCAGTACTTTTGGGTGTAGAAAAGATAGATGTGAATTTTGGTTGTCCTGCGCCAACTGTGAATAAACATCAAGGTGGTGCGGTATTACTCAAAGAGCCTGAACGTGTTTATCAAATTGTACGCCATCTACGCGATAGGCTGCCTGAAAACATCGTGTTAAGTGCCAAAATGCGTTTGGGTTATGAAAACACCGATTTGTGTTTGCAAAATGCACAAGCGATTGAACAAGGAGGGGCATCGCTTTTAACGGTTCATGCACGTACCAAAGTACAAGGATATGAACCACCAGCACATTGGGCTTGGTTACGTGCCATTCAAACACATATTGGTATTCCTGTGGTTGCTAATGGTGATGTATTTTCAGTGGCAGATTATCTGGCAATTTGTGAACAAAGTGGGTGTCATGATGTGATGTTGGGGCGTGGGGCGGTCATGGTGCCTGATTTGGCACGTCAAATTAAGCAATATTTGCATGGCGAAACGGTTCAGGCAGCCACGTTCAATGAAGAAATCATGGATTGGATACGCTTGTTTTTTGCCTTGTGCCGTGAAAAAGAAAGTAACAACAAATATCCTGTTGCCCGTTTAAAACAATGGTTGGGTATGATGAAAAAAGTGTATCCCGAAGCAGGGCAGTTGTTTGAAGCCATTCGGGTTTTAAAAGAAGCCGATGAAGTAGGGCGTGTATTGGCAACTTTTCAGGCAGCCTGAAATCTTTTGCAATTCGTCCTAAAATTGACTAAAATACGCAATTAGTGAATTTTAGGACTAT